>JAYWCL010000235.1:0-12761 GCA_043780595.1 Limnoglobus sp. | reverse complement strand
GTAGACTGCGTCATCGCGGTGGCCTGGGGCAAAGTCGTGACGGATTGTTGTAACTCCAATCAATACCAAGTCTTAGGCCGCCGCGCTACTCCACTTTCGCAAAAGCTGATGAAATATCCGGGCTAGACACGCTACCCGGTTCGGGGCATATGTCGTTTGTACGATGTCCTCGTAGCGGGGATCGCCATGCGATTTGCGAACTCGATTGTTGCGTTGGTGATAGCCACAGGGTTCGCACGCGGCCAGCTTCCGCCGATTCCGATGCCGGTGGTCGAGCTTCCGCCGATTACGCTCGTTACGGCGACGGAACCGATCCTGGTGCCGAACGGCACGCCGGTCTCGAAGCCTTTGCAATCGGTCGTCGTTCCGGAACCGGCAGCGAAGGTGGAAGCGATCCCGCCTGCGGTCGAGAATTCGACGCCGACGCCGGAAATCACTGCGCCGGCGAATGGCTACCCACACAGTTGGTCGAAGTACGATTTGCTGTTTTGGTGGCCGAAGGCGCAACCGCTGCCGCCGCTCGTAACGGGTAGCCGGGCCGCGTTACCGCCGATTCTCGGACAGCCGAACACCGTGATACTCGCCGGCAATCGTTCGCTCGACACGCAGGAACACGCGGGCGGCCGATTCACCTGGGGCAATTCGATCTCCACCGATAATTCGCTCGGTATGGAGTTCACGTATCTGTTCCTCGGCACGCGCACCTTCAACGAACCATTCGCGGAAAATCTGTCGCGCTACCCCGCGATCGGTCGCCCGTTCCACAATTCGCGAACGGGCCAGGATGACGTGCTGATTACTTCGTTCCCTGGCGCGATTAGCGGCCTGGTGAACGTGAGTACGACGACGCGGGTGAGTGGCTGGGAAGTCACCGGCGTGGCACACGTTCAGAGCGGGCCGCGCTCGCACGTGAGTATTCTGGCGGGGTATCGCTATTTCCAGGCGAACGAGGGGCTGCGCGTCGAACAGACGGCGTACCGCATACCCTCATTCGCGAATCCGGGGATCCTCTCCACCGTTGCCGATCAGATCGATGCGCACAACCGCTTCCACGGTGGACAACTCGGGCTGGAATCGGAATACGCGAACGGCTCGCTGTTCGTCGAAGTCGTCGGAAAGGTGGCACTCGGCCAAACGATTGAAGTGCTTCGTACGAGCGGGCAAACGTCGATCATTACGGCGGGGGCCGCACTGCCGTTGTTGCAATCGTATCCATCGGGCGTACTCGTTCAGGCGTCCAACAGTGGGCGAATCGTGCGATCCGCGTTCGCGGTCCTGCCCGAAGCGCAGGTGAAATTCGGACTAAAATTCAACGACAAATCGCGAATGTACGTCGGCTACAACTTCCTCTACCTCAGCGATGCGATCCGCCCCGGCGATCAAGTCGATCGCACGCTCGACCCCAACGGCATCTCGGTCGCGACCAGTTCCGCTCAGTCGCAAGCCATCGTGCAAGAACGCCCCGCCGTGCTGTTCCACCGCGGCGACTTCTGGGTGCAGGGCCTCACGTTTGGCCTCGATTGCCGATATTAAGGCGGATCGGCATTTTGCCGACGTTGCGGATGATCGGCTCGAATTCCATTCGCTCGACGACATCGCGAGTGATGTCGATTCCCGGTGCGACTTCGATCAATTCCATACCCTCGGGTATTAGCCGAAATACGGCACGTTCGGTCACGAAGATCACGTCTCGATTCGATTCGCGTGCCACCGGTCCACTGAAAGAGACTTGTTCGACGCTACGCACAAACTTCGCGACGCGGCCTTCATTCACGATTCGTACGGCTCCATTCTCGAACGCGATTTCCAGGCCATCGGTCGTCAAAGTTCCGCAGAAGACGAGTTTCCGAGCGTTCTGCGAGATATTCACGAATCCGCCCACTCCCGCGAATCGGCTGCCGAAACGCGACACGTTGACGTTGCCGTGCCGGTCGACCTGTGCCGCACCGAGTGCTGCGAAGTCCAACCCGCCGCCATCGTAAAAGTCGAACTGCGACGGCTGATCGACGATCGCCTGCGGGTAGCTCGCAGCGCCGAAACTCAACCCACCTGCGGGCACGCCGCCGATCGGGCCGCTCTCCACGGTGAGCGTCACATCGGCCAACAGACCGCGTTCGGATGCCACGAGCGCGATTCCTTCGGGAAGGCCGATGCCCAAGTTCGCGATGGATCCCGGTTGCAGTTCGTCGCACGCTCGTCGTGCAATAATGCGACGGATCGCGGGTAGCCGTTCCGACTGTTCCTGCAAATCGAGCGGCGAAACGCTTGCCGGCGAGCAATACGCCGGGTTGAATAACTCGCCGAACGTCTGCCAGTGATCGCGTTCTTCGGCGAGCACGATGTGCGAAACGAGCCGACCGGGAACGCGAACGTGTTGCGGTGGGGCGGGTCGGTCCAGAATTTTGCGGACTTGTGCAATCACCGGCCCACCATGATTGTGCGCGGCCTGCGCGATCGGCAACGCATCGCCGATGATGGCCTCTTCATCCATAATTAGGTTGCCGAACGGATCGGCCGCCGTCGCGCGTATCAGACCAGCATGAACGGGAAACGCATGGTACAACAACCACGTTTTGCCTCGTAACATCACCCGCTCGACGAGGTCTTCGATCGTGATGGCGTTGAGCTTGCCGCCCCCGTTTAACGGGTCGATGAACGTACCCAGCCCCACGTGCGTCACGCAGCCCGGACGGCCCGCAGCGATGTCGCGCATCAAGTGGCAAATGACGCCTTGCGGGAAATTGTACGCTTCGATCTCGCCGCTTAACGCTAACTGACCCAGTCGCGGGCATAGCCCCCAATGGCCACCGATCACCCTTCTTAGCAAGCCGACATGCGCGAGGTGGTTCAACCCGCGGCTTTTGCCATCGCCTTGCCCTGCGGCGTAAACCAACGTCAAATCGCGAGGTTGCTTTTGCGAAAGGAACCGCCGCTCGAGTGCGGCAGAAAGGGCTTCCGGATGTCCCGCGCCGACGAAGCCACCGCAGGCGACGGTCATCCCGTTTTGAATCTGCATCACGGCTTCGTCGGCCGAACACAACTTTGCTTCGAGCGGCGTACCCATCGTCATCCGATGTTCGGTGTGGACATAGCACTTAAATTGAAATCATTGTCCCATTTGGGCAGCGATCGAAAACGAAAAACAAAACATTAACCGCAGAGGCCGCAAAGTACGCAAAGAAGAAAAATCATGCGATGTTTCAATCTGGGTCGCAGTTTTCCGCATCGATTGGAACCGTGCGGAAATCATGAGTTTTTACTTCGCGTTCTCTGCGCCCTCAGCGGTTAAAAATTCTGCATGAATTCCAGCCACTTAGTTCATGCTCGCGTAGGCGCGTTCGGCGGCGGCGACACCGACGCCCGGTTCGACGTTGCCGCCTGCGCCGCGTAGCACTTGTTCGAGTGCCGAAAGGACGAGTAACACGCTGCTCGGCTTACTGTTGTAGCCCATCAAACCGATCCGCCACGCTTTGCCCTTAAAGTCGCCGAGGCCGCCACCGATCTCGATGCCGAAATCGTTGAGCATCCGCTTGCGGCACGCCATATCGTCGATGCCGGCGGGGATTCGCACCGCGTTCAACTGTGGCAACTGCACGGCGGTATCGGCGGTGTAGCTCAGGCCCATCGCTTCCAGCCCGGCGCGTAACGCTTTGTAGTTTCGCGCGTGACGAGCGAAGCGGTTCTCGAGGCCTTCTTCGAGCACGATCCGCAATCCTTCGCGGATCGCGTAGATCATCGAAATCGGCCCCGTGTGGTGATACGCCCGTTCGCCGCCCCAATAGCTTTGCACGATCGACAGATCGAGGTACCAACTCTGAACTTTCGTTTTGCGGGCATTCAGTGCGGCCACGGCGCGATCGCTGAACGAAACGGGCGACAGTCCCGGTGGGCAGCCGAGGCCCTTTTGCGAACAACTGAAGATCGCGTCGATCTCCCATTCGTCGACATTCACCGGAACGCAACCGAGCGACGTGACGGCATCGACGATCAGCAACGTGCCGAATTCGTGGCAGAGTTTGCCGAGTTGGTCGATCGGTTGCAGCACGCCAGTCGACGTTTCTGCGTGAACGATCCCGAGGACTTTCGGACGCACGGCTTGTAGCGTTTCGCGAATGCAGTCGAGGTCGAACGCCTTGCCCCATTCTTGCCGCAGTTCCGTCACTTGCGCACCGCAACGACCGGCCATATCTAGCATGCGATTACCGAAGTAACCCTTCGGGCAGATGACCGCTTTATCGCCCGGCTCAATGAGGTTGACGAGGCAACACTCCATGCCCGCACTGCCCGTTGCGGACACGGGAAAGGTGAGTTTGTTCTTGGTGCGGAAGACTTCGCGCATCATGTCTTGGGTTTCGTTCATCATCTCGAGGAACTGCGGATCGAGGTGCCCGAGTAGCGGCGTCGTCATGGCAGACAGCACGCGCGGGTGCGCATCGCTAGGCCCAGGCCCGAGCAGGAGTCGCGGCGACGGGTTCAACTGACCGGGGATCGTCATCATGGCAGTATCTCGTGGAGTGGCTATGCAGATAGAAGTACGACCCATCGCAGGCGAGTGTTAAATGTGCAATTGTTCAGCACGATCGGAATCGTTTCATTTGCAACTCGTTCATGGGCATCGTCTACCTACCGTGCCCGCGACAAACACCACGACCGCGAAGTCGCGATCACGATGAAACTGGCTCTCGGAGAAATTTGCCGTGCTTTGGACATCATTCGGTGGTAAGCCCTTGACCTGCGTGCAACAATAGAGGTGCTGCGAACGTTCCGGAACTGTTTCGGGGTCACACTCATGCTGCGTTTTGTTTGGGTGCTCCTGGTTGGGATACTCATTGCGACTTCGACGAATGCGGTCGAACCGTCGATCCGGTTCCAGAAGGATGTCACGTACGCGACGTTCGACGGTGAGAAAGTGCAACTCGATATGGCCGTGCCGATGGGGGCGGGGCCGCATCCGGTGGTGGTTTGCTTCCATGGTGGCGCGTGGAAGTTCGGCAGCCGGAAAGATCTCTCGAAGCCATCGCCGGCGGACATGGACTTCGGCACGGGTAAAAAGAGCCTGATCGAATGGCTCGCCGAACGCGGGTTCGCGGCCGTTTCGGTGGGGTATCGCCTCGCCCCGAAGAACAAATTCCCCGCACAAATCGAAGATGCAAAGACGGCGGTGCGCTACCTCCGTGCGAATGCGAAAGCCCTAAATTTGGACCCCACCCGCATTGCCGCGCTGGGGTTCTCGGCAGGCGGGCACCTGGCCGCGCTGCTCGGCACGACGGATAGCGGCGCGGGGTTCGAAGGCACGCTGTACCACGACTATTCCAGCCAGGTGCAGTGCGTCGTCGACTTCTTCGGCCCGGCGGATTTGTCGCTGTACTCGGAAGCCGAAGGGATCGAGAAGGCGTTCATGGTGCCGTTGCTCGGGGCACGTTACGCGAGCCAGCCGAACATCTATAAGAAGGCATCGCCGATCGAACACGTGAGCAAGGAATCGGCCCCGTTTCTGATCATTCACGGCACGGCGGATGTCATCGTCCCCGTGATCCACTCCGAGCGCCTTCACGACAAGTTGATCGCTGCCGGTGCGCGGTCGGAACTTCTCACCGTAAGCGGGAAGGGGCACGGCTGGGGTGGCGAACCCGCCGTCGATGCGATGGGCACCGCGATCAAGTTCCTCAAAGCCGAGTTGAAAGCGAAATGATTGCCCTTACGCCACAGATTCGTTTGCCGCGAGTGTCCCTTCGTCTCAACTGGAGCCGAGCGGGGTTCGCCATCGGTATCGCCACTTTGTTCGTGTTCGCGCACGGTTGTCACAAAGACGATGTCGATCACGAACCATCGTTTCTATCGCGGCCCAAAATCACGTCGAGCGCCCAGCAACCGCGTACGTGATTCACCGTCGCCGAACGCAGGTGGTCGAGCAACTCTTCGGCGACCTTCAATCCATCCGAACGTACTCAATCGCTGCACTCTCATCGACGTATTCGCCACGCTTCTTAACGACATGAAATTTTGCAGGCCATGGTAATGATCGAAATGCTGGCATGAGATGCGAGACCAACCGATCACAATCCGGCGCAGACAGGAATACGCGAATCTCGGAATCGACGACATCGTGGCCTTCGACGTTACCAAAATAACTCTCCGGGGTTGCCTGGTTCACATCGTATAAAGACTTTTCCAGGTGAGCCATCACCGCTTCCACCGCGGCTAATTCTACCTTGCTTGCCTTCTTCCGCTCGCAATAAAGGCGGAGTACGACCGAGTTGCCTTTGATCTCGATTTCCGGCATGCCTTTGGGTTTCCATTTATCGCTCTCTTTCCAAGTCCTGTACATTTCATCGAAAAACGTCACGCCTTCAGGCAGCGGCCATATCGGCAGAAAGACAAATCCCTGGAGTCCGGCCGCATGAACTCTATCGACGAACCGTTGCGTGCAGAACAATTCCGTCAGCTGAGTACGGACTTTGAAAACGGTCAAATCGTCGAGCAATTCGTCGAGAAATACCAACTTCTCCGTGCTAGAAATGATCCCGCCGGCGATTTTCGTGGTTTTAGACTTGCTCAGGTCGACGCAGTTCGTCATGTGCGTGCAGTTGTAGAAATAGTACGTGCCGCATCTGTGGCGGACCGGGAGTAGTTCGCCGTTCGGTTCGAGGATATCCCGCAAAAGATCCACAGCCCGTTGGCTAAATGCGGGACTCGTGTTGATCCCGGGATAATCGTTGAAGGCCCGAACGTTGCCGACAACTTCGGGTATCTTCCAAGTTGGCTCGAGTAATTTGGGCTGCCAGGTTTGATAGTTGGCGCGCCAGTCGGCAGGCCACGTTTCAAGCCTTTGCGGACGCTCTTCCAGCGCAAGTCCCTCGAACAGAGGGTTGTCAACAGCGGGTTCTAAGACATATATTTCCATTAGAACTTTATTGCTCCGGATTGTAATTGTCTGGCGATGCTCTTGAGCTGCCTTGAATCGGCGTGCCCGCCGCGAAACAGGCCTTGAAGTCGTGCCAGTTTAATACGCTCGTTTTCGATCAATCGCGGCCCAAAATTACGTCGAGTGCCCAGCAACCGCGTACGTGAATGGCGGTGGCCGAACGCAGGTGATCGAGCATCACGCGGTCGACGCAACCGGCGTCTTCCATCGCATCGGCGAGGATCGGCATCCGGTCGTAACCGCCGTCGAGCGAAATGCCTTCCGCAATTTGTTTCGCTGTCTCGGAGATTCGGCAACGCGAACCATCGGGGTAACACATGCCGCCACCCGCAAAGTTCGGTTGTACGCGATAGTCGCGAAACGGGTTGCCGATGATTTCGCGATACAAATCGCAGGCTCGCTTGTTCAAATTCTCGCGGGCAATCAGGCGTCGCCCCGTGATGGTGGTCCTCATTGCGGCAAACTCGGTCCACAACAACACTCGCTCGAATCCGATTCTGATATTCGCCGAGATGATGCATTGCGCGACGAGCATGCCTGCGAGCGGCTCAAAGTCGCCCGTCGGTAATGACGTGTCCATGCGACGCTGAACGATCGCCTGTGCGGCCTCGTATTTCGGCAGATACTCCGCATGTGTCAGTTCGCCATCGACGAACTGCTCCACCGCTTCGATGCCGTCTTTCACGATCGGCTCGTCGATGCGATCCCAGACGATTCGGCCCATCGCGCAAGCGATGAGCTGGAGCTTGCGCCCGCTCCGATTCCGCGTGACGAGGGCGTGCATCTTTCGCGGATGAATGCACGTCAACCATTGCGATTCCGTCATGGATACTACTCGCGGCAGAAACTCTGGTTCTTCAGTTATTCGGTTTCTAGTTATTCGGTTTTTTGGTAGCCGCAGGTCTTTAGCCTGCGCGGGGGATTCCACCCTCAAAAACCAGTCGTGGCGAGTCTTCGAGACGCGACGTCATAAGAACGCCCCAGGGATACGACGAAGCGTCTAACCCTGGGCTATGAGATGCAACCCCGTTGGGGTACAGAGCATACCAAACCAGGAGAGTCTCGGGTTTGCGCAACTTATCATTTACTTCCCGCTGTTTCGCAAACGGAGAATCGGGCCGACGAGCACGAGAAACATCAGGAGTGTAAACCCCGCGGCCCCGAAGAACAGGTAGCGAGGCAGGTGGCGATTGTCGTAATCCGTTAGCGGCGTTGCTCCCGTCGGTACGAGGTCGAAATGGGTCACGTCGCCGACGGCGAAGCGGGTCACATCGACGCGGAAACCGTACGGCGAATGGATGGGGACCGCCTTGTGCAGTTCCAAAATTGCGGTCGCTTTGCCGTCTTCAAACACGTGTTTCGCGACTTCGGCGAGGCTCGACGATTCATCGGCTTCCGGCTTCGTGCCACCTTTAACGACAGTCCCGTCGTCTTTCGTGACTTCAAAATACACCGGTCGTCCGTGCGAAAGGGCGAGCGTCGTGAGCTTGCCACTGACAACCGATTGTCGGTCGGAAACGGGCGGTGCAAGTCCAGTGATATGGGCCACGTTGACGACGACAAAAAACAACAGCGATGCCGCGATCGCGCCGACGATGTTGACCGCGTTGCTGGCGGCGATCATCTCGCCCTTGCGTTCCTTCGGGGCCTCGTGTTGCAACAGCGTGAACAGCGGCACGATGTAAAAGCCGGTGAAGCAACCGATGGTAATAATGCAGCCGATGAGGATCGGCACGTCGTCGATGAACGTGGCCGCCCCGACGAGCGCGAGGATCATGCCGACTGCACCGAGCAACACGAGCCGCAGTTCGACGCGCTTCCCGGAGAGCCACCCGGCAGCGGGGCTGCCGAGGCCGATGCCGAGCGCCACCGTCCCCACAACCACGCTGGTTTTGAGTTCGTCCCAACGCGGGTTCTGGCTTTCGCCGAGCATGTAAACCGCCGCACGCATGAATGCGACGACGAAGGTGAAGAAAGCAATCCCGCGTGCCGCAACTCGCAGATGCGGGTCCGCGAACAAGGCACGCACGTTCGAGACAATCGGCGCGTACACGTATGCGGGGAACGGGCGGGTCGGGTTCGCGGCGGGCATCTTGCGAATCATCGAACTCGCAATCGCACCGACGATCGCCAGCCCGAGCAGGATCGCGCCGATGATGTACTCGTTCCCGAGAAACAGGTACGACAGGATCCCGCCGAACACCGTGCCGAGAATCACCGCGAGGAACGACAGCGACTCGAGGAGGCCGTTGCCTTTCGATAGCAGGTGGGGCGGCAGGATTTCCGGCATCACGCCGTACTTTGCGGGAACGAAGAACGCCGAGTGCGTGCCCATCAGAAACACCGTGGCGAGGACGAGCCACGGGCCGAGCGTCGGTTCGCCGTGGCGACCGAGGTAGAAGCCAACGAGTGCGATCGCGGTGATGCCGATTTCCGCGACTTTCCAGAATACGAGTGCGTTGCGCTTCGAGTAGCGGTCCGCCAGCCACCCCGCCACGGTGCAGAAGATTGCCCACGGTGCGTAGAACAGGATCGGCATCAGCGAGATCGCATCGCGCTCGCTGAGCGTCTGCGTGTTGATGGCGTAAAACATCGCCGCCGCATGAATCGCCTGATCGTTAAACGCGGCGAGGAATTGCGCCACTAGCAGCCCGATGAACGTGCGGCTACCGAGCGTTCCCGTCGGCGTGCCAGATGTGAATGGGAGGGTCGTCGCGTCGGCCATTCTCGAATCCTGGATACAACGGTGAACCGCGAGGCGGAACGAAGGGAAAGGATTTCCTTCCCGTCGTTCCACCTCGCGGCAGAAAATCGCACATCCTGCAACCTTACATTACGCCGAAATGCGCCCGCAGTTTACGGATCGCCTTATACTTTTCGTCGCTGACGCGTTCGACCGTTGTGCCCAACTCGGTAGCGATCTCCGGCACCGCCCACCCGCCGACGGTTAGTTCGAGAATCCGCTGGTGCCGGGGGCTAAGCACGGCCTGTGCCGCCAGCGCGACTTCGTCTCGCCGCTCGCGAAGATCGTTGGCGACCTCCGTCTGCGAATCGGCGAAATCGTGCGTCAATTCGTGGTATTTCCGCGTGCGTTGCGTCCGCTTCTTCACGGTATCGATCGCACGCAGGAACTCCTTGCGTTCGTCGCCTTCGAGTGCCAGCACGTTTTCCCATTTCGTCGGCTCGATGCGTTCCAGCAGGCGGGTGAACACCTGCTGCGTGCAATCGCCCCACCGGTCGGCGGGCAGTCGCGCGTTCCGCCAGCACGCCTGGCAGTATCGGCTGATGTCGTTCACCGCACGCGGGCTGACTTCGGCGGCTTCCACGTTGCCCGTCGCCAGCGCCGTCATCGCCGTGCCGAGCACGACCGCTGCCATAATCGACCGGGATCGCGACCCCGACGGTAAAATTCGCTCCATGCCGCAACTCCAATCGAAAGGTGTCGGTCAATATCGACCGCTCACCGAGATGATTATACCGGACACGGTGCGGTCGGCTTCTCGCGTGCGTAGAAAATCGCTCGGGAAGCAAAAGAAATTGCCGCAGAATCGCGAATCAACTTGCGGGTTGGGCAGAGTAGACTAGATTTGATTTAACGAATACGTGGCCAACGCCCTCAGCCATTGTCTTGTGACTTGTGATGCGTGTCGAATCTCGTGTAGGCCGTCGATGACCACCGCCGATGAATCACTCCCCGAACTTCTCGTCAGCATCCATCATGCCTTTCCTGCCATGCGCTTACGGGCAATCCGGGCCATCGGCAAACTCGGCAGATCCGCACGCGATGCCTTGTCGGCCCTTTCCAAAGCACTCGACGATAACGATGCGAAAGTCCGCGAAGCCGCTGCCCAGGCGATCGGCCAGATCGGCCCCGACGCACTGCCGTTACTTGCGCAGATGCTGAAACACTCCGATAAATACGTCCGCCGCAACGCCGTTTGGGCGCTCGGCAAACTCGGCCCGCTCGCCAAAGATGTCGCTAACGACCTTTGCATGGCGCTCCGCGACGAAGACCCGCGTACGGCATCCGGGGCCGCCCAAACGCTCGGTTCGATGGGCACAGAGGCGGCCGCCGCGATCCCGCCGTTAGCCGAGGCCATGCGCGGCACGAACATCGTGCTCTGCCGATTGGCCGCGAAAGCGCTCAGCCAGATCGGCAGCCCGGCACTCCCGACGCTCATCACGCACCTGAAACATCACGACCCGTTCGTTCGCGGCGAAGCCGCGATGTCGCTCGGCTGGATGGGGCCAGCCGCCGCCGCTGCCGTGCAGCCGCTCATCGATATTTTGCGAACGACGCAATCGAGCGTGCGGGGCATTCCAGGCGGTTCATCGGGTGCGCATCAGACGCCGGCCACCGTCGTTACGCCAACCCCCGGCGATCAAGCGCCCGAAGATTCTACCCGTGCCAATGCGGTGCAAGCGCTCGGTCGCATCGGCCCCGATGCGGCGTCCTCGCTGCCCTATCTGCAAGATGCGCTATCGGATTCGTCCGATCTCGTACGGAAAGTGGCCGAAATCGCCGTGCGACAAGTCCAGGGAATGGCATAACGTCAACCGACTGCCACTTCGACGATCTCGAACAACCGGAAGCCACTGAAGATGTCCCAGATTTCTGTGTACTGTTCGTCGGAGAGTAGCGGCGCGGTCGCATCCCACCAGCCGATCCAGTCGCCGCTGTCGTAACGATTCACCGGACGGGGCGCGTTCAACCCGAGTTTTTGCACGGCTAACACGATTTGCTGTTCGCTCATTCCGTTCGGCAAACGGTCGTCGTTCGCATCGAATAACCCTAAGAATGTCCAACCGGATTCCGCACACACGAGGCGAAACGGGTTGACGGTCCGCCACGCCCGTCGTTCGAGTTCCGCACGATACACGTCCGCATCGGCGCGATTTGCGAACGCTTTCAGTGGCACCCGCGAACCGTTATTGGCACCGTTTTGATCGATGGTATAACCGGCGTCACTAATGCAGGCCCGCGTGACAAGGTAGAGCGATTCGGACTTCAAACCCGGTTCGAGCGGAACTTCGAGGACTTCAAAATAGATCGCTTCATCGATGACCATCTGCTCGCCGTTGAGTTCCCCAATGCGGCCGACGTAATCGACGTAGTCGATGTCATGCGAATCATTGTCGGCCTCCGCGGCTTGCGACTCCGCGTTCCGCTGTCGACAGTGCCAGTCGGCTTTGCTCTTCTCGTAAAAAGTGACCTGGATGCTGCCACCCTCCGGATCCGCTTCGATATAGTTTTCGTCGTCCGAGGTAAATTGAATTTGCACGATTACGTACGCCTTCGTGCGGGCTGGTTCGTCGGCCACGTCGAAAAATCGCACTTTATCCAACGCTTCCCAGACCGTCGTGCGTTCGGTTTCGCTCAAGGTGCCGATGTTCTGCGACCACCACTCTTCCCATTCGAGGGGCGTCGGATCGCGTTCGTCGGTCCGTACTGGCGGTTCGATGTCGTGATCGAGCAACCAATCGTGCAACCGCGGCGCATCGAGCGACGACCGATAAAACATCGTGCCCCCGTAGCGAAACGGGTTCACCGGCCACCGTGTTTCCTCCTCGCGTCGGCGACAATCGGCGACTGCCTCTTCGTAATTCGCGAACGTCGCCACGACTTCCGTGCGTTCCGGAATCAGCCAGTAGAACGCATCCGCTGGATTCACCCACGTCTGTTCGCGTACAAGGTAATGCCGGGTCTTCATCGATAATCCTTAGCACCAATTGACGACTACTGCGTCGTCACGGCTAAGAATTGGGGTTGGTGAGTCTTGGGAATTGCGGGGATACTTCCGACACAAGGAGGATTCCCATGAACAAGAAATACGTC
>JAYWCL010000234.1:0-18862 GCA_043780595.1 Limnoglobus sp. | reverse complement strand
TTCGGGGTCGGTGGAATCGCGAGCGTACCCCAGGTGCGCGGACGCGACCTGGGGCTAATCGCTGCAATCCCTCCGGGATAAAGAAAGCGATCGACCACGGGAGGACATTCCGGATGAATTCGCCGTCATCGCCGCGACAAAAACGGGAACAAAACGGTTGCGGAAATTCGATGGAAAGCCCAACTTCACATTACTTGGGGGTTCCCCTTGCTCTCGCTGCGGGCTGGCACGACGTACCATTCTCGACCGCGAGAAGTATAGACGACTACGTCACGAGTCTGCAGTCTCGCCATCTACCTGAGGTTCTCCCATGACAACTCCTCCCAAATCTGCACGATGCCGAACAGGATCGCACCCAGTGGGGCGAGCGTGCGGCAGGGGTAGATGTCGCTCGTCGGGAACGATCCGCGGACGATCGTTGCGAAAATAAGGAGATAAGCCAGCCAGTACAGTGTGCCAACGATCGGGCGATTGCGAAACGATGCGGTTGCGACTGCGATGGCCATCGAAGGTGCCAGCAAGGCGTAGGTGGGTAGTTCGGTAGCGGGGCCGAACGCAGTCATCCAAACGGCCCCCAGGCCGAGCGCCAGAACGACTGCGTCGGTTCGGCTTCGCCGGAATTTAGCGAAGCCGACACACGCGGCCATGCCGAGGCCGACGAACGCCGCAATGACTTTGCCCAGCATCGACGGGATGAAGGTATCGAACCAGACCCGTGGACCGATCGTCCAATCGATCGGCGCGCGATGTAGGAACGGTGTTTGCGAGCGATCGTCGAGATCGAGGAATTGCCAGAATTCGCGATATTCACTTACGACATAGTGCGGATCGTGCCCGAGGAACGGTAGCGCGGCCATCGCTGCGCCGCCCAAAAGCAATCGCCAACTCAATCGCGGATCGACGATCACGAACAAGAATGCGGCGGCTACGGGGTACAGTTTCAGCGAGGCTGCCACCCCGAACCACAATGCCGCCCGCCACGGTCGATCCTTCAAAATGCTGGTGGCACCGAGGAGAATCGCACCGATGAGGTGGACGTTGGTTTGACCGTTGTTGACGCTCGGAATGACCAGTTCGGCCGCAACGAAATACAACAGCCCGAGCCGCAACGACGACAGTTCGCCGACTGCATTCCGAACGAACCCATCGAGGCCACCGAGAAAGAGCGCCACACCGATCAGCCGCCAGAGGATCTCGCCGGTTTTCACGGGCGTCCGGGTAAATGGCACGAACGCCATCGCGACGACGGGCGGGTTCCGATAGACGTCGAGCTGCATCTGCGGTGCGTAAATATCCTCCGCGTTCCGCCAACGCTCGGCGGCATGAACGTAAATCGGCACGACGGTACCGGAACCGGGTGTCGCGTACGCCAACCGCCCGCAGACGCTAACGATCAGCACGATCCAAAAGAGGATCGCCCAAATGGGAATCTTACGGTCATGCCGCATTGGCCGTCGGTCCTGCGTCGGCTGCGCCCGCGTAATGTTTAGCACCGGGGATGCCGCGCTTCGATTTGTGAATGAAATCGACGAGTTCCATCACGGCCGGCGAGTGACCGAGGTCTTGTTCCATCCGCGCGACCGCTAACGAAACCGTCATCCGTTGCAGGTAAAGCATCTTAAACGCCTTGCGGACTGCGACGATCTCTTCGGGTGAATATCCCGCACGCTTCATGCCGATGACGTTGACGCCGCGAACGGTGTTGAGTTCGCGAACGATCCAGAACGGCGGCACGTCGACGGTGCAACTCGAACAGGCTCCGAGGAGGGCGAGTTTGCCGACGCGACAGTTTTGGTGAACCGTAGAGTTCCCGGACAACATCGCACGATCCGCAATTTCCGCATGCCCGCCGATGAGGCAGCCGTTCACGAACATCCCGCGATTGCCGAGGATGCAATCGTGCGCGACGTGGCTATTGACCATGAAGTAATTGCCGTCGCCGATGCGGGTGACGCCGCGCGAATCGGGCATACCGCGATGAACGGTGACGTGTTCGCGGAAAGTATTGCCATCGCCGATCTCGACGCGGGTGTCTTCGCCCTTGTACGCGAGGTGCTGCGGGCGGTCGCCGAGGATGCAGCCGGTGCCGATGTCGTTATCGGCACCGATGGTCATCGGCCCCATGAGGTGAACGTGCGCCCGGATGTGGGAACCGGGGCCGATCTGGACCGGGCCATCGATCACTGCAAACGGGCCGACGCGGACATCGGGTGCCAGGATCGCCTCCGCCGAGATGATCGCCGTCGGGTGAATGAGCCGCACATCGCTACGAGTCATGGGAACCGTCCCGTTGAGTAATGGTAGACCACGTGTTACCCGATTTGCACGCTCAACTGCAAGGCGAAGTAAAACGGCTCGACGAATATCCTGAGTTTTTTCGGAATTGCGTTGACGATCGCTCGCGAGTTGGCGTAACTTGTAATCATTGGCGATTGCTGCCTCTACTCCCAAAACGATGAACCGGGTTCGCTAACAGCCTCTCCCCTCTGTTAACGAAACCCGGTTCTTCGCTTGTCGCTAGAGCATATTCGGTTTGGTCGTAAGTACTGCCTCTCCCCTCAGACCCACTTCCTCTCCGATGTCTGTCTAACGAATAACCGACATTGCAGCCGGTGTGCCAAACGCCATTACGCTGCCGAAGATTTTCGAGTGGATTTTGCAAAAGGCTGTTTTGCAAGCATTTGCGACGCGAAAAGCAACTGGGACGGCTATCGAAGGCATGGCGGATGCCACGGAAATTGCCTCAATTATTCGCACCGAGTGCATACCCGCTGGGCGTCTACGAATTTTTGGTCCGTCAGGATTCTGAAACCGAGTCGTACCTTTCCGTCTTCCGATTCCGGGTGGGGCTTTTGAACCGGTTTGCCTAGCATACACAGCATTCGCATACGATGGAAACGGATGGTTCCATGACCGGAGACGATGACATGATGCGTAGCCAGGCGGCCGCGATGACGCTCGCGCTGTTTGCCCTGACCGAGATCGCCGGGGATTCGGCAGGGCAGGCGACGTACCAGAAGCCACCGCAGGCGATTCTCGATGTCTTGCACGCGCCGCCCGCCCCGGCGCTCAGCTTGAACCCGACGCGGGACACGCTGATGTTGATCCAGACGGATCGCTATCCCGGCATCGCCGAGTTGGCGAAACCGCAACTGCGGTTGGCGGGGTTCCGCATCAATCCCGTTACGAACGGCCCCGCCCGCATCGCGCATGTCACCGGGCTGACACTGATGCCGGTCGAGGGTGGGCATCCACGACCGATCACGCTGCCGAAGGGAATCGTCGGCGTGCCGCAATGGTCGCCGAACGGCTTCCGCTTCGCCACCACCGTGACCACCGATACGGAGGTGCAACTATGGGTAGGCAGTACCGCCAACGCGGCGATGAAACGCATCCCATTCGTGGCGCTCAATGCCGCATTCGGCGACCCGATCTCGTGGATGCCGGACTCGAATTCGCTTCTGTGCGAGTTGGTTCCGAGCGAACGCGGCAAGCCACCGGAAACGCCCCTCGCGCCGAGCGGCCCGACGGTGCAAGAGTCGAGCGGCAAGGCGGCCCCCGTTCGCACGTATCAGGACATGCTGCAAAACGCGCACGATGAGGCCCTTTACGATTACTACGCCACGTCGCAGTTGGCGGTGGTGTCGCTCGATGTGCCACCGATCGCGCAAGCGGTCGGCGAACCGGCGATCTTCGGCACCGCGTCGCCTTCGCCCGATGCAAAATTCCTGCTGATTAGCCGACTGCATCGGCCGTATTCGTACTTGCACCCGGCTTCGGCGTTTGCAAAAACCGTCGAAGTCTGGAACCGCAAAGGCAAGGTCGTTCATATGGTGGCGGAGCTTCCGTTGCAGGATAAAATCCCCATCGAAGGCGTGCCGACGGGGCCGCGGAATGTGAGTTGGCAGCCGACGAAAGACGCGACGCTGATGTGGGTGGAAGCCCTCGACGGCGGCGACCCGAAAACGAAGGTGCCGCACCGCGACCGGGCGTTCGCACATGCGGCCCCGTTTGCCGATGCACCGAAGTCATTATTCGTGGTCGAACATCGCTTCAGCGGCATGAACCACTTTCCCGATGGCGACCGCGTCCTCGTCAGCGACTACGACCGCGACCGCCGTTGGACCCGCACCGTGTTGCGCAAACTCTCGGAGAGTGACACCGCACCGACAGTGATCTTCGATCGCTCGATTCAAGACCGCTACAACGACCCCGGCACGCTGCTTTCCAAACGTATGGCGAACGGCCGCTCGGCATTGTGGGTGACCGACGATACGCTGTTCCTTTCGGGTGCCGGTGCCACGCCGAAGGGCGACCGGCCGTTCCTGGATCGCTTGAATATCAGCACGAAAAAGACCGAACGCCTCTTCCACTGTGCCGAAGGCGTGTACGAATCGGCGACGCCGCTATCGGACGATGCCACGAAGTTACTCATCCGTCGCGAGTCGCCGAGTGACCCCGGAAATTACTTCTTCAAGAGCGGCACGACCGAAACCGCGATCACCACGTTCGTCGATCCCTCGCCGATTCTGCGACAGATCCAGAAGCAACTCGTGACGACGAAACGGCCCGATGGCGTGACGGTTTCGTTCACGCTGTATCTGCCGCCGGATTACAAAGTTGGCGAGAAACGGCCAACGGTGTTCTGGGCGTATCCGCGCGAGTTCAACACCGCCGACACCGCCGGGCAGATTAGCGGCAGCACGGATCGCTTCACGAATATCACCGGTTATTCGCACCTGTTTTTCTTGCTCCAAGGCTACGTGGTGATGGACGAAGTCAGCGTGCCGATCGTCGGTGCGCCGGACAAAGCGAACGATACGTTCGTCGAACAACTCGTCGGCAGCGCGAAGGCGGCGATCGATAAAGCCGTCGAAATGGGGCCGGTGGATCGCAACCGCATCGGCGTCGGCGGGCACAGTTACGGCGCGTTCATGACGGCGAACTTACTCGCGCACAGCGACTTGTTCCGCGCCGGTATCGCACGCAGTGGTGCGTACAACCGCACATTGACTCCGTTCGGTTTTCAGAACGAACGCCGCACGTATTGGGAGGCACCCGAGGTGTACGCGACGATGTCGCCGTTCCATAATGTGCATAAAATCCACGCGCCGATCTTGCTCGTCCACGGCATCGTCGACGACAACCCCGGCACCTTCCCCGTGCAAAGCGAACGTCTCTATCAGGCACTCCGCGGCAACGGCGCGACCACGCGATTAGTGATGCTCCCGCACGAAGCCCACGGCTACGCCGCCAAGGAATCCATCGAACACGTGCTCGCCGAACAGATCGCGTGGTTCGACAAGTACGTGAAGGAAGCGAAGTAAACATTCGTAAACGCACACGAGGACCGATTGCATTTCCAACAATCCAGACGCCGTAGGTCGTGGCCGAAGAGGTTTTGCGATGAGGCCCGACAGAACGGCAACGACAAATACCCCTTCAGGGTTTGAAAGTCCTGCGCGATAGCACTGTCGGGCCTCCCAAAGCCTCCGGCCCGACCTACAAAATCAACCTGTGAACAGTTACGACCATTCGCCATCGGTAACCCGCACTCGAAAGATTGACATGGCCGAGAATCGCACCGATGTCGCACGGATCGCGTCGCTCGATCAGTTCCGAGGCTACACAGTCCTCGGGATGTTCCTCGTCAATTTCGTCGGCTCGTTTGCCGCCATCAAGGCCGTGCTGCCCGCCCTCAGCCATCACCACACGTATTTCAGTTATGCCGATTCGATCATGCCGCATTTCCTATTTGCGGTCGGGTTCGCGTATCGTTTGACGTTCCTCCGTCGCGTGGAATCCAGTGGCCCGCGCTCGGCGTATTGGCACGCCGTGCAGCGCAACCTCGCGTTGCTGTTGGTCGCGTTCGTCGTTCACAGCGTCGGCTCGCGCTGGGAAGAGTGGTCCAACGCGACGCAACTCGATGTCGTCCTGTTGCGTTGGGCGAAACAAGATCTGTTTCAGACGCTCGGCCACATTGCCGTCACGTCGCTATGGGTGTTGCCGGTGATCGCGTCGCGACCGGTCGTGCGCATCGCATTCGCGGTCGTCTCGGGGCTGTTGCACTTGGCGCTGTCGTATGCGTTTTATTACCGGTGGACGAACACACCTCCCAACGGAGTCGACGGCGGCCCGCTCGGATTTCTGACGTGGGCGATCCCGTTGCTGGCCGGCACGCTCGCCTACGACACCTGGGTTGCGGACGGTAACCGCGCGCGGGTCGTTCGCCGAGTGCTGGCGTGGGGTTTGGCAATCATGGCGCTCGGTTACGGCCTGACGTGCTTGCACCTCGCCCCATCCGACCGCGACGAATCGCGATTTCAACTGACCGTGGCACCGGCCGCACCGCCGTTCGTGTTCGTTCCCGATAAGCCGCCGACCGACGACCTGTTTACCATCAGTCAACGTTCCGGCAGCCTGACGTACCTCGTTTTCGGGGCGGGCTTCTCACTGGCGATCTACGCCCTCTTCGTCTGGGCGTGCGACATCCGAACAGTGCGTATTGGCATCTTTCGCACGTTCGGAACGAACGCGCTGCTCGGTTACATCATCCATGGAATGGTCAACGACGCCGTCAAGCCGTTCGCCCCGCGCGACGCCCCACTCTGGTACGTCTTCGCAGCGTTCGGCGTCTCACTCTCGATCTGCTACCTGTTCCTGCGATATTTGGAGAAGCACCGTTTGTTCCTCAAGATGTGATTCTGAGTCGCCACACGAGGAGTTGCGGAATGGGATTCACGAGACATTGAGATCGTCGCACGCCTTCTCGTAACTCTGCTCGAGATTCAAAGGCAGGACACGCACATCTGTCAGCCACAAAGGAAGCGTCGGTAGCGGTTGACCGACCATTAACGTGTGCGACCAGGTTTCGAGAATCGCACGATTCCCTTTCGAGATCCAGCGGCACGACGCAGCATAAAGTGGCGGTGGCTCGGTGCCCATCGTGGGGTCGGACTGACCCAGAAAGGTCATCAGTTCAGCGTAAAGGTTGAAATGCCGCGTCGTCACCACGTCCACGATGTTGACCGCAACCCCCTTTTGCAGCAGTGCGGCGCACTTGCCGACGAAGGCGTTCCGCTTCTCCGGCCGATCCTTGTTTGCGGGGCTAACCAGTTCGATGACCGCCACCAGCGTCCGGTCGCGTTCCGCATCGTAAATGCGAACTTCGTACTCGTCGTAATCCGGTATCTCCGTCTCGACGGCGACACTGGGTTCGGCCACGGTCCACGTTGCCGTGGCGACACCACCATCGTTGTCGCTGTCCGAAACGCCTCTCGATGGGCCGTCCCGTTCGTAGGTACCAATGTCGATTTCGATCTGCGAGCCGAGATGCACCTTCGGCGCAGACACATACCCGGGCGGAAGTTGCTTCTTCAATTGCTGGACGATTACCGCAGGCCACATGGCGTGGATTTCCTCCCAGGAAACCTGACGGCTAACCGGTGGTCGAAAGTGATCGTGTAACGGCATAATCTGATCTCCTCGATAGGATTGTACCAACTGTAGTTCGCGTAACGGGGTTATGGTGCGATCCGACCCGGCCTTATACGATAATCGTGCAAAGGAGAATTGCGATGCCGCTCCGCGATCATTTCCGACCTCCACTGACAAATATCGCTTCGTGGGAGGAACTGCACGGAGCGTGGCCGGCGACGATGGTTTATCGCATCAACGAATTGTTGCCGCCCCAATACCGGTGCGGATTGAAAGTTCACCTCGGCAACTTGGTGGAGATCGATGTCGGCGCGTACGAGTTGGACAACCCACGGGGCCTCGTAAACGAGAACGATCCGGCGCTGGCTTGGGGAAGCCTCCGCCCCCACACTGCTGCTCGATACCGACGAGTTGACGCCTCCCGAATACGAGGTTCGCGTGTACGACGAAAGTGCCTCGCGTCGACTCGTCGCAGCAGTCGAGATCGTCAGCCCACGCAACAAAGACCGACCGCGTGCGCGCGAGGAATTCGTCTCGAAATGTCATGCAATGCTCCGGCAAGATGTTTGCGTCGTCATCGTCGATCCGGTGACGATCCGCGGGGCGAATCTCTACGCGGAACTGGCCGAGCGGATCGGGGCCAAACCGCCCGCCCATGCCGATTCGTCCCTCTACGCGGTATCGTGTCGGCCCTTGCATTTCCGCGATCGCACCCGCATCGAAGCCTGGGAACACACGCTCGCGGTCGGCTCTCCACTGCCCACGCTACCGCTTTGGATCAGCAATACAAAGTACGTGCCGCTCGAACTCGAACGCACTTACCTGGAAACTTGCAAAGGCCTGCGGATCGGGTGAACGCGGGCAAATCGTTCGCACCCCAAACCCACACCATCACGAGGACTCCAAAATGTCTCTACCGATGAAGCTCGGCTGTTTTCTGAGTGCGATAGGCTATTTCTTCTGTGCCGCAGGTGCCGATGCGGCAGAACTGTATGTGGGCGGCGCGACGGTGAGCATCACGCCGGACAAGCCCGTTGCACTGTGGGGGCAGTTACATACGCGGATCTCGCTCGGCGTGGAAAGCCCCGTGTTGGCGACCGCCTTGGCGCTGGAATCCCGCGATGGTGACAAGGTGTTGGATCGGGCCATCTTGGTGGCATGCGACCTCGTATTGATCCCTGCCGATGCCCTGGCGAAGACGCGGGCGCGGGTCGGGAAAGCGCTGCCCGACTTCCCCATCGACAAAATCATTCTCAGCGCCACGCACACGCATACCGCCCCCGTACTGACGGAAGGCGTTTATGAAATCCCAAAAGAGGGCGTGATGCAGCCGACGGAGTACGTCGAGTTTTTCGCCGACCGCGCGGCCGAAGCCGTGCTGACGGCCTGGAAAGCGAGAACGCCCGGCAAGGCCAGTTGGGGCCTGGGCGAAGCCGTGATTGCGCACAACAGGCGGGCCGTCTACGCGGATGGCACTGCGGTCATGTATGGAGCCACCGACAAGGCGAACTTTCGGATGATCGAAGGCTACGAAGATCACGATGTCAACGTGCTGTTCTTCTGGGATGCCAAAGACAAGCTCGTGGCTACCGCGATCAACATCGCTTGCCCTGCACAGGAGGTCGAAGGCCGGTCGGCGATCAACGCGGATTTTTGGCACCCCGTGCGCGAGTCGCTCCGTGCCAAGTACGGGAAAGACCTCCACGTACTCGGCTGGGCCGCGGCCGCAGGCGATCAATCGCCGCGGCCAATGTTTCGCAAGCAGGCGGATGAACGGATGCGGAAGCTGCGCGGCCTCGACCGCCTTCAGGATATTTCCCGACGGATCGTGCGCGCCTGGGACGACGCCTACGACGGTGCGAAGAAAGATGTGCATACCGATGTGCCGCTGAGTCACCGCGTCGAGCCGCTCGAACTCCCCCGCCGCGAGGTATCCGAGCGAGAATGGCAACTGGCGAAAGCCGACGTAGACGTCTACTCGAAAGAAAAAGGGAGGCAGACGATGGTGTGGTGGCATCAACAGGTCGTGACGCGATTCGAGCGACAGCGGGCCGGAACCGTCGAGCCGTTCAAAATGGAACTCCACGTGCTGCGGCTCGGCGATGTCGCGATCGCCACGAATGCGTTCGAGTTGTTCACGGACTACGGCATTCAGATCAAAGCGCGCAGCCCCGCGTTGCAGACCTTCGTGATTCAGTTGGCCGGTTCGACCGAAATGGGTAGTTATCTGCCTACAAAACGCGCCGTGCTCGGCGGCGGTTACAGCGCGATTCCACAGAGTAACGAGGTTGGCCCCGAGGCCGGGCAAATCCTCGTCGACCGAACCGTCGACCGCATTAACGCCTTGTGGCCAACGAAGCCAAAATGAACATCCCGTTCGATCGGCGTTTCGCCGCGACGCGAATTTTTACATAACGAGGACGCGACAATGCGAATGTTGTTTGTGATGCTGTTGGCGATTCCGGCGATGGCCGAAGAACCGACTGCGAAGTCGGAGTTTACCCGTGGCGACGCGATGTTGAAGAAGCGCGACAACGCGGGTGCCGTGAAGGCGTTCACGGCGGCAATCGCGATCGAACCAAAGCTGGCGGCGGCGTACGATCGCCGCGGCGATGCCAAACTCAAACTCGGACAGTTCAAGGAATCGATTGCGGACTTCGACGCGTTCCTCGAAACCAATCCAAAGTTCGCGCCGGAACACTGGCGGCGCGGCATCGCGCTCTATTATGCCGAGCGTTACAAGGACGGCGTCAAGCAGTTCGAGACGCACAAGACCGTCAACGCACAAGATGTCGAGAACGCGGTTTGGCACTACCTTTGCAATGTGAAAGTGATCGGCAAAGACAAGGCGATGAAGGAACTCATCGACGTGACGCAAGACACGCGCGTGCCGATGGCCGAGATTCAGAAGCTATACGCGGGCAAGCTCAAACCCGAAGACGTGCTGGCAGCGGCCGAGAAAGTGGATGCGAAAACCGACGCGGGGACCGAAGCCCGATTCTACGCGAACCTCTACGTGGCACTCTGGTACGAAGCCGAGGGCGATGCGAAGAAGGTTCGCGAACACCTTACGCCGGCGGTCGAGAAGTACGAAATTTCGCACTACATGTGGGACGTGGGGAATGCGCACCTGAACGGCTTGAAGGCGAAAAAGTGAGACGAATCGTGGCGAAGAAAGCGTTTGCTTACGACTATGCCCGCCCTGCCGTGACGGCGGACATCGTGCTGATTACGCGAGAGGCACAACCGCGAGTGTTACTGATTCAACGTGCCCACGAACCGTTCGCGGGTGCGTGGGCATTGCCGGGCGGTTTCGTGAATGTCGACGAACCGATTGTCGATGCGGCCAAGCGCGAATTGCACGAGGAAACGGGGCTGGAAATCGCTCTGCTCGAACAACTCTACACGACGGGCGACCCCGGCCGCGACCCGCGCGGCTGGACGATCAGCATCGCGTTTCTGGCCCGCGTCGAGGCAGGCGCTTTGCAACCCAGAGCCGGCGACGATGCCGCCGCCGTGAAGTGGTTTCGCCTCAATAAACTGCCAAAACTCGCGTTCGACCACGCGATGCTCGTACAGCGTGCCATCGCCCGCATCGCGGATCGCGCGGCGTAGTTATTCGGTATCGGTGACGAACCTTGCTACGCCCTTCGGTTGTAGCCAGAGGTTGACGAGTTCGATGCCCACCGCAAATGCCATCGCGAAATAGACGTAGCCTTTGTCCATGTGCTGGCCCATCCCCTCGGCGACCAACAACGCGCCGATCAAGATTAGGAAGCTCAGCGCCAGCACTTTAATCGTCGGATACTGCTCTACGACGCGGCTAATCGGCCCCGCGAACAGCAACATCACCAGCATCGCGATGACCATCGCCACGACCATCACCCATAGCGTGTCGACCATCCCCACGGCGGTAATCACCGAATCGAGCGAGAAGACGATGTCGACGATCGCGATTTGCAAGATCACCTTCGCGAAACCGGCCCTCCGCGGTGGCTTCGCGGTTTGTCCCTTCGCGTGGGCCTCGCCGATTTTGTGGTGCATCTCCATGACGCTCTTCACGATGAGGAAAATGCCACCGCCCAACAAGATGAGGTCGCGCCACGAAATATCGCGGGCGTCGGGTAACATGCCGGGAATCGGTAGCGAGAATACGGGCTTCGTGAGGCCGAGCAAAAACGACAGCGAAAACAGCAGCCCCAACCGGGTGACGAGCGCAGCCGCCAAGCCGATTCGTCGCGCGGCCGGTTGCTGTTGCGGCGGGAGTTTCCCGGCCAGGATCGCGAGGAAAATGATGTTGTCGATGCCGAGGACGATCTCCATTACGGTCAGCGTGAGCAAGCCGAGGATCGCCGCAACCAACGAGAGATCGACCGGCGGGCGTAGGATCGTCAGTTCTCGCAATTCTGCAAATGGCACCGTTGCGACGGTGCCATCGGTTTGCGTCACGACGAGTTCCGGAAGCAGTGGCTTGCCCGACAGATGCGTCTTGTCCACGAGTTCGACGAGTGCGAGTGGGCCTGTCGCTTCGGTCGAGAAATCGATCGCCTTGATCTTCGCGAGCTTCAAGTCCACCGTGCCGAAATCGGCCTCTAACCGTAGCGTTTCGATGGGGATTTTCCCTACGAGGAATATCCCGTTCGTCGTTTCGAGCCGCACCTGTTGCCCCGACGTCGGCGGCGGTTTCGCGTTCGGTTGGTCCTGGCCCCACGCCGTCGCAACCAGAGTAAAACCGACGCAAACAATCGCGAGGGTCAGGTACGCCATCGGGCGGAAACGCAACATCGGCAAAACTCCTACAGTCCGATCAACTTTCACGGTCAGTATGTTATACTTCCCGCGTCAGTAAGTGACACATTTCCACGCGAAACGAGCCACCACTGCGATTGAGACCTTCGCTGGGCACAACAGATGTTGTCTGGCCATACTGCCATCGACCGCGAGACTATAATGACGAAAACCATCGACGTTCTGCAAGAGTTTCAAATTCGGGGCCTCGATTGTGCCGAAGAGGTCGCGGTTCTAAAGCGGGAACTCGGGCCATTAGTTGGAATGGAATCGCGGCTTGCATTTCACATTCTCGACGGAACGATGACGGTCCTTCCCGGTGAGCCGTTCGTGACGAGTTTGCAGATCGTCGAAGCGGTGGCACGAACGGGGATGAAGGCCACGCCGGTTGCCGGAGGTACGACTGCGATCGTCTCTGAAACGCGGCTGGGGAAATTCGTATTGCCGACGATTAGCGGCGTTGCGATCGGTCTCGGAATGATCGCGCATGGCGCGATGACCGGATGGGGTGCCATGTTTGAGGCGACGAGCGGCGTCCCGATGTTCAGCAAATCGTTCTACTTACTGGCAATTGTCGCAGGGGTGTGGGCCGTGCTGCCGAAAGCGTGGTTTGCTCTCAAGCGATACCGACCTGATATGAACCTGTTGATGGTCGTCGCGGTCGTCGGGGCTTTGATTATTGGCGAATGGCTCGAAGGGGCAACGGTCGCATTCCTGTTCGCCGTCTCACTCGCCCTCGAGAGCTGGAGCATCGGTCGCGCGCGGCGGGCCGTGGCTGCACTTATGGAATTAACTCCGACGAAGGTTCGGGTAAAAGACCCGTCTGGAGAGCGGGAACTGCCACCGGAAGCCGTCGCGGTCGGGACAGTTTTCTTCGTCCGGCCCGGCGATAAAATTCCCCTCGATGGCACTATCTCGACGGGTCGTTCCACGGTCGATCAAGCATCGATCACCGGCGAAAGTGTTCCCGTCGAGAAAGATCCAGGCGATACGGTATTTGCGGGTACGGTGAACGGGGACGGGCTTCTCGAAGTCACTTCGACCAAACGTGCCGACGACACGACGCTCGCCCGGATCGTGCGGATGGTTCGCGATGCACAGAACAAACGCGGGCCGAGCGAGCAATGGGTCGAGCGATTCGCCCGCATTTACACGCCGGCGGTGATGATTCTGGCGATGATCGTGGCACTCGCCGTACCGCTCATTCTCGGACAGCCGTTCGCGCCGTGGCTGTATCAGTCGCTCGTTTTGCTCGTCATCGCTTGCCCCTGCGCGCTCGTAATCTCCACGCCGGTCAGCATCGTAGCGTCACTCGCCTCGGCCGCTCGTAACGGTGTGCTCATCAAAGGCGGTACGTTCGTCGAAGCCCCAGCGACGCTCCGCTGCATCGCGTTCGACAAGACTGGAACGCTCACGAAGGGCAAGCCAGAAGTGCGCGATATCATCCCACTCGCTGGCGAAAGCGAAGATCGCGTTCTCTCGCTGGCGGCGGCGCTCGAAGAACGGAGCAACCATCCGCTGGCGCATGCGATTGTGGACGCGGCCCGTTCGCGCGGGTTGAAGTGGATTCCCGTTTCCGAATTGCAAACCGCGCAAGGGCGAGGCGTCACGGCCATGCAAGACGGGCATGCGTTCTGGCTCGGGTCGCACCGATGGCTCGATGAAAAGAAACTCGAATCGGCTTCACTCCATACTCAACTGGAAGAATACGCTGCCGAAGGCAAGACCGTCGTCGTCGTTGGTCGCGACGACGAATTGCTCGGCGTCATCACCTTGGCGGACGCGGTGAAACCCGAAACGCAAGCGATCCTTGCCGACCTCAAAGCGTTGGGTGTCGAACGACTGGTCATGCTCACGGGCGACAACAGAGGGGCGGCGAAACGGCTTGCCGATGCGATTGGACTCGACGATTACACCGCCGAGATGCTGCCTGAAAACAAAGTCCAGAAAATCGAAGCCCTCGTACGAGAGTTCGGTTCCGTCGCGATGATCGGGGACGGGGTCAACGATGCTCCGGCGCTGGCACGGGCGACCATCGGCATCGCGATGGGAGCGGCCGGCAGTGATGCGGCCATCGAGACTGCCGACATCGCACTCATGACCGACGATCTCCGCAAACTACCCTGGCTGATTCGGCATTCGCGACGGACGCTTCGCACGATTCGCCAGAACATCGCGTTCTCGCTGGCCGTAAAGTTATGTTTCGTCGTGGCGACGTTTGCGGGCTTCGCATCGATGTGGGCGGCGATCGCCGCCGACACAGGCGCTTCGCTGATCGTTATCGCCAACGGGCTTCGGTTGCTACGACGTTAATCGTTCCCCTCCTGGTTTATGGATGTCTTGCTTCCAACATCCCGTCGCTGGGATGTTGTTTGAGATGAGGTATACGCCGAGATTGTAACGCGGCACGCAGCCAGCAGTTTTGCCGGTCCCGATCCGCCGTCGGCATGGGTGACCGCGGTGACTTTGCACCCAGCACAATCAATACTTTGCCAGATCTGCGCCTCTTCCTAATCCGAGGCCGTCGACGACTTGCTTTGCGCCGTCGACCATGAACTTCAACTCGCTGGCCACGGCGATGAACTGCCAGCCGGCGGCGATCTTCTGCTTCGCTTCTTCGACGCCGAACGTGTGGATGCCAGGAGCGACGCCGAGGCGTTTGCAGCCGGCCATGATGTCGTCGAGGGCTTGCTGGAAGACGGCGGGGGTGGGTGGCGTGCCGTTCGCGTCGCGCATACTTGCGGCCAGATCGTTCGGCCCCACGAACACCGCATCGATCCGTTTGTTGCCGTAAATTTCGTCGAAGTTCCGCACCGCGTCGATGTGCTCGCATTGCAAGATCACGGCAATTTCATCGTTGGCGTGGGCATAGTAATCGTTCGGCGTGGCCCCCCAGTTGAGCGCGTGGACGCTGCCGCCGACACTGCGATTCCCCTGCGGCGGATACAGGCACGCCGCGATGGCGTCGTTCGCTTCGGTCTTCGTGCAAACCATCGGCACCACAACGCCATGCCCGCCGTTGTCGAGTACCCGCTTGATATGATCGTGTTTGTTCGCCGGAACCCGTGCCAACACCGTGCAGCCCGCATCGGCCACCGCACCGAAGATATGCACGGCGGTCTCGATGCCAACGAGCGAATGTTCGATGTCCACCGTCAGCCAGTCCAACCCGCTTCGCGCCATAAACCGCGCCGCGGTGATGTCCCCGAGCGACAGCCACGTGCCGACCGCCGGTTTGCCAGAACGCAAGAGTCGTTTGACGGGATTCGGACGCATGGGAGTGGCCTCATTGGAATGTGTGCGGTGAACGTGTTGTACGAAAACCGTGAACTGACGGGTTTTTCGTATAGGATGACACCGCAAGGAGAACCCGAAATGACGTTGGCTGAAGCCTTTCCAGAGATCGTGAAACGCCGCGAACCGCTCGCACCGTATACGCACTTGCGCATCGGCGGGCCGGCCGAATACTTCGTGCAGCCGCGCACGGTGCCGGAACTCGCGGCGGTGCTGAAGTTTTGCAAAACCGACACCGTGCCCTTGCGAATGCTCGGCGGCGGCTTCAACCTGCTGGTGCTCGACGACCCGGTTCCGGGTGCCGTCATGCGGTTGCACGGCAAAGCGTTCGATTTCATCGAACTCAAGGGCAAAACCGTTCGTTCCGGTGGCGGGACCGCACTTTTCGACTTGATTGAATACACCGTTAAAGCGGGCCTCGGCGGGTTGGAAACGCTCGTCGGGATTAACGGGACCGTCGGCGGCAGCGTCCGTTGCAACGTCGGCGATCGTGCCGGGGAAATCGCTTCAGCGGTGCGCCGCGTGGCCGTTCTCACCGAGGACGGCACCGAACAAATCCGCACGCGGGACGAACTGACGTTCTCCGACCATCGCAGCGATCTGGACGAACCGGTGATCCTTTGGGTCGAGTTCGAGTTCGAAAACTACCCGCCAGAAGCGTTGCGCAAGCGGATGCTCAAAACGTGGATCGCACGGAAAGCGAGCGAGCCGCTGAGCTTCCAGGCCGGCGTGCGGATGTTCCGCAGCCCCGCCGGAACGACGGCGGCGCAGCTCATCGAGCGGGCGGGTTTGGCGAAAAAGCGCGTCGGTGGGGCCGAAGTCAGCGAGCGGAACGGCAACTACGCGATCGCGCATCCGGGCACGACGGGCCGCGATATTCTCGGGCTGATGGACGCAGTGAAAGCGAAGGTCAAAGAGGTTTCCGGCGTGACGCTCGAACGCGAACTCCACGTCTGGTAACGCTATGGCACGCAAGAAGGACGCCAAACCGCCGCCGCCAATTGAGGAATCTCGCCCCAAACGGCGGCCACTGCTCCGCGGATTGGCCACGCTCTTCGCGATCGTCGCACTGCTCGCAAGTATCGTCTGGCTCGGGGTGAAGGCCGCGAGCGAGATTCAGTCGCGTTCGCGGTACACACTGGCGTTCACCGACATCGATTGCGACGTTCCCGCTGGCTTGGACAAGAACACGTTCCTTGCGGAAGTCCGTTACCTCAGCGACTTTCCCGAGACATTCCCCGCACACGATCCGCGCACGCAGGAACGCCTGCGCGAGGCGTTTCGCAAACACCCGTGGGTCGAGCACGTTCAGGGCGGTTACCTCACCGTCGGCAAAAAATATCAGCTCGATGTGATCGCACGGGTGCCCGTGTTGGCCGTGAAAGTGCGCGATGGAATCCCCCTGACGCGAATCGTGACGGCAACGGGGATACTGCTTCCCGCCGGTGCCGTGCCCGGTGAAATTGCGGTTTTGGTCGGCGAAGTGCCATCGCCACTGACACCCGCTGGGCAGGTCTGGAACGATGCAATTGTCAAACGGGCCGCCGAGTTGGCGATAGAGTACCCGGCGAAGCGGATCGAAAAAACCGAAGGCGGTTGGCGAATCACGCGAACGATTGGCCCGGTGCTTACGATCGAGCGATGAGTGCTTCGAGTGCGAATTGCGACCACGTTTCGAACTGTTCGCGTTCGGCCCACAGTTCCGCAACCGTGGCAAAACCGGCGTCCGCGATGGCCGCTTCGTTCGCCGTCACATCTTCGCTTTCCAACTCCAGACGATGCACGACACCGAGATGCACGCTGCCGACGAACGTGCGATCGTCGTTGATGAACCCGATCAACGTCGCGCGCGCGATCGCACCAAACGTGACTTCTTCGCGCAATTCCCGCCACATGCCATTCGTGTAGGCATCACCATTTCCGCTCGCATCCTGTTCCGAAATATGCCCGCCGATGCCGATCGAACGCATCGCCAGCAACCGCTTTTCCGTACCCGCCGCACCGCGGCGATAATGAAACACCCGTTCGCCGCAGCACAAGATCACGTAGGGGATCAACTGCTTAAAGGCCGGGTCGGTTTCGACATCTTTGCGACGATGAAAGCCGAAGTGCTGGGGGTCGAGAATCGCCTTGCTGTAGGCCGCATCTGCGAGGCGAAAGCCTTGAAACACACCGATGGCCTGAAAGTGCGAAGTCGGTATCGCCAGTACGCGCTCGTCGGTCGGCATCGGGCAACCTCAAATGAACTTCAAAAACAACGCCACGGTAAACGCGAACAACACCATGCAGACCGCGAGCCGCAAGACTTCCTGGCTCGTTTTACGGGCGAACAAGCGTTCGAGTTCCGCCTGATCTCCCGTTTCGGCCGCGAGTTGCAGCCGGGTTTCGTATCGGCCTTCGGGGTAATCTTTCGTCTGCTCTTCGCTCAGATAGCCGACGAGTTTGCCGTCGAAACCGGTCGGTAACACGACGGCATGGAACGGAATCTCGTTGGAGAACGCGAAACTCGCAGGCCAGACTTCGCCGCGCATCCGGTCCGGGAGAAACTGCCAGAGGCCACGTGTGAATGCGGGATCGGGCGCGTCGCGCTTCACCGCCACGCGGGCACCATCGAGGATCGCCTGTGCGGCACCGAGCAACAGCGAACTATCGCCCGCTTTCATCGCAGCCAACACATCTTGCGTCGTTCGCGGCGGCAACGGCTGAGGCAGCCAGATGTGCGTCGGCAGCGTGCTTGCCGCTTGCGTACCAAGTGGAAATCGCTCGGCAATCGCGAACGGGTCGCCGAGTTCGCGGTATAGCCTTTTCGACAGAATTAACGCATGAAAGTGCAGCGCAGGTTCCGCGCCCCCAACATCGCGATCTGCCACTTGCACCACCGCAACATGTTTGCTTCCCACTGGCTGAGCAAACGTGGCCGCCGGGCAACGCACACCCGTCGGCCGCCGACCAAACCGCACGGCCAGGCTCAGAACCGCTTCCTCCAGCGTAAAATCGACACCCGCCGAACGCGCAACGATCTTCGCCCCGCCAATCGAGCGAATCACCGCAAGTTGCTCGATAGTCCGTTCCGATTCTTTCATTTTCGCATCCGGCAGGTCAAGAATTGGCACAATAGATCTGACAATTTCAGGTTACAGGCAGTCGTTTCGGATGGAACTTCGTCACTCGGTCGAACCGTCCTGGAATAGCCTTGAGATCCTCTGCAAATCGAACGTCGGCACGTGCCAGATCCGCCACATTCCTATTTCTACTGTATCGTCAGCGTTTTTGCTCGTTCTTCAATGGTGGCGGCAGGTTACACTCGCGATAGCGGTAGTAGCGTGCCGATTCGATTCGCTGC
>JAYWCL010000233.1:0-10780 GCA_043780595.1 Limnoglobus sp. | reverse complement strand
ATGAGTGGTGGTTTTGCAACTCACATTCTGGGAGAAACAGGCACTTTACGATAGCCGAATCGCAATCGCAAAACTGCTACCCACTTTTGAACCGTGCCTAAACCTGCATCATCCATCTTAAACGGGCTGCGTGGGGTTGGAAACCGGTGTCGTAGCCACATTTGGCCTCGGCAACTGTTGCTCGAACGCGCCTTCATCGGACGTGATTATCATCACTTTCCCGCCGGGGAGGATCGCCAGCGTGTGTTCGACGTGGACGCTCGGCATGCCGTCTTTGGTCACGACGGTCCAGTGGTCGCCGAGGACTTTCACTTCGGCGGTGCCCATGTTCACCATCGGTTCGACGGCTAATACCAGACCCGGTTCGATGCGGAAATCGTGCTTGCGGGTTTCGCGATTCACGAAGTTCGGCACCTGCGGGTTTTCGTGCATGACGCGGCCGATGCCGTGGCCCACGTAGTTCGTCACCACGCTGAAGCGGTTCGTCTCGGCGTGCTTTTGCATCTTGCTCGCGACTTCGCTCCACCACTTCCGCTTCGGCAATTCGTCGATGGCGATTTGCAGCACTTCCTCGGCGACTCGCAGCAACCGTAACCGTTCGGGCCGCACCGTGCCGACGGGGATGGTGATCGCGCGGTCGGCGCACCAGCCGTTGTACTTGCACGCCGTGTCGACCTTGAGCAAATCGCCCTCTTTCAAGGTACGCTCGCCGGGGATGCCGTGGACGACTTGCTCGTTGACACTCAGGCACGTGACGGCGGGGAACGGCACCTTGCCGGGGTAACCCTTGAAGAGCGGAATCGCGGAGTGGGATGCGTAGAACGCCTCCACGGCACGATCGATCGCGATAGTTTTGACGCCGGGTTTCGCCATGTCGCGGCAAATTTTCAGCGCGCGGCAGACGAGGATACCGGACTCTCGCATGAGCGCGAGTTCGCGATCGGATTTGAGTTCCGGTGGGCGAGCAGCTTGCGTACGGAGCATATTCCCAACGGCACGAAAGACGTGCCACATAAGAGATTCCAGTTAGAAGGTTCACTGGCGGACAACGATCCGCAAGCTATCGACCACTACTTTCGCAACGCTTTCGCGATGTTCGCGGTAATGGTTTCGACCGGTTCCATCGCGGGCACTTCGCACAACAGTCCGGCCTCGCGGTAATGTTTGAGCAGTGGATCCGTATTCTTATGAAATTCGCGTAACCGGCGGCGTGCGGTTTCTTCGGTGTCGTCGTCGCGTATGACCAGGGCCTCACCGCACGCATCGCAGGTCATCGCCCGTTTCGGCGGTCGCAACGCGAGGTGAAAACAGCCACCGCAATTCGGGTTCGCACAACTGCGACGGTCGGTAATTCGGCGCACCGCGTCTTCATCGGTAATCGTCAGGTGGAACACCGCATCGAGTGTCAAAAACTGCTGCCGCAGCAGGGCATCGAGCGAAATCGCCTGCGCATACGTCCGCGGATAACCATCGAGAACGAACGCATCTGGCCGGTCCGCTTCTCGCAGCCGTTGAGCCACGATGTCGTTGACGATCGCATCGGGGGCGAGCGCACCGCGTTCGAGCATCGGCCCGACGGCTTGCCCAACATCGGTCCGCCCCGCAATCGCATTGCGTAGGATCGCACCCGTCCCGATATACGTCAGCCCGAGCCGAGCGACGAGGAGTTCCGCTTGCGTACCCTTACCACTACCGGGCGGCCCGATTAACACCAAACGCATGAATCCGGCCCACGTTCGTGACAGTTGTTGCCGGTCCACTCCGGTTTTTCACAGTAAGCTATTGTGAGAATCTATCCCCAAGTCAGACAAGGGCCACCGCGATTTTGTGGCAGATGGTGGCGAATCCATCACGATTATTTCGGAATGAGTTTCTGTGCGGCCTGTCCAGCTCGTTCCACGTTCACTTCCGTTGCGTTCTTCCGATCGGTTCCCGGCGTGCTACGACCGCGATCGACGTGCGATTGCAATCGTTTCCGGAGTCGTTCGACGACCTCGGGGAATTGGGCCGCTCGGTTCGTCGTTTCGCTAGGGTCGATCGCCATGTCGAACAACTGCACGGGCGGTAATTTGTCCGAATCGTCACGGCGCGGGCGTGGCGTACTCCAGCCACCCGATCCAGGACAAAGGCAGAGTTTCCACTTGTCGTCGCGGATCGCAAACGAGCCGTCGACCGAATGATGGACGACGTCGGTTCGATGTCCGATGTCCGATTTCGCGCCGGCGATTTCTGACAGGAACGAGAAACTGTCTTCGCCCGCATCGTCGGCCAGCGTTGTTTCGGCCACTTCCGCACAGGTGCGAAAAATGTCGTTCAGGCAAACGAGACGATCCGACTTCACACCCGGTTTCGCGTGGCCAGGCCAACGTACGAGGAACGGCACGCGGTGGCCGCCTTCGTAAATGTCCGCCTTCGTGCCGCGGAAAATATGGCTCGGGTTGTGGCCTTTCATTTTCAGTTCCGGAAACTTCGCCTGCGGGGAACAACCGTTATCGCTCGTGATAATTACCAACGTATTGTCGGCGATTCCCTGCTTTTGAAGCGTATCGAGGACTTCGCCGATGGCTGCATCGGTCTGCATCGTGAAGTCGGCGTAGGCGTTCAACCCGGATTTTCCTTGCCACTCCTTCGACGGCAGAATCGGCGTGTGCGGCGACGCGAGCGGCAGGTACAGGAAAAACGGCGTCGGTTCCTTGGCACGGGCAGCGATGTATTCGGTCGCCTTCTTCGTGAGTGTTGGAAGAACGTCGATGGCCTCGAACGATTTCGCGGCGGGTCCGGTGCGAACCCACGTTTTGTCGACCGTGGGAATCTCGGTCGGTGCATCGTTTTCGATGAACGCAAACGGCGGCATATCGAGCGAGGCCGCGATGCCGAAGAACGCATCGAAGCCGACCGAACCGGGACCGTTGGCGATGCGTTTTGTGTAATCGACATTCCACTGATCGACGTAGTCGATCGCGGCATTGCCACGGCTACGGAGCGTTGTGCCGTCTTTCTTCGTCCAATCCATGCCAACGTGCCACTTGCCGAAACAGGCCGTGCGATAGCCTTTTTTCTTGAGGACCGAAGCGATGGTCTCGCGTCCGGTTTCGATCAGGCGATCCGAGTAGCCACCGAGCACGCCGGAGGTCAACTGCGTCCGCCAACAGTATCGACCCGTGAGTAAGCCGTAGCGCGTCGGCGAACAAACCGACGATGCCGAGTGCGCATCGGTGAATGCAACACCCTGCGCGGCAAAACGATCGATGTGCGGCGTCGGAATTTTCCCTGCGGGGTTCAGGTACCGCACGTCGCCGTAGCCGAGATCGTCCGCGAGGATGACGACGATGTTCGGCTTGGGGGCCGCGAATAGTGGCATCGGAAACAACAGTAACCACACGGCAACAAGTCGGTGCATGGGGATCTCCGCATCGGGGGTAGCAAACGAACAGACTTAGCCCTTGGTACGATTATCGGGAAAGGAGTCTCGCGATGACCAAGCCGTTCGATTCGACGCTGAAGGATCTGTTGAACGTTTTCGCCGTCGATTGGGCGGATTGGCTCGGGCCGCGAATCGGACTGACTGCCGACATCGAAATCGAACCGCTCGACGTCGATTTATCGACGGTGCAGATGTCGGCGGACAAAGCGTTTCGGCTACAACCGCCCGCCGAAGGCATCCTGCACATCGAGCCGCAAGCGTCGTGGGACGGCGGCTTCCCAGGGCGATTGTTGCGATACAGCGCACTTCTGCACGACTGCGATCGTTTCGGCGAAGTTTCAGCCGAAATCGAGTCGCGGATTCGGGCCGTGACCGAAGCCGCACGATTGCAGCGTGCGATCCGGATTTCTTCGATCGACGACCTCGAACTGTAACGGTTATTGGCCGCCGAACAGGCCCACGTAGAAGGCGAACACTTGCGTGTTGTCGCCGGGGGTTTTGTTGAGCGGGAAGGCGAAGTCGAACGCCACGGGCACGGGGCCGAGTGCGGGAATCTTGACCCGGAAGCCGAAACCGGCCGAGACGCGATAGTCTTTGATCGCCACGGTGCGTTCGACGGTACCGTGGTCGAGGAACGTCACGAAGAACAACGAATCCTTCGCGTTGAGCGGAATCTGGTATTCGATCGTGTTCAGGAGCGCGAAGTTCCCGCCGGTGTGGAGGCCGTTTTCGGTAGGGCCGACACCGCGGAAGGTGAAGCCCCGCATACTGCGGAAGCCACCCGCGAAGAATCGCTCGAACACCGGTGCATCCGAGGTGATCGAGAGTTGGCTGCGGACCGCGAGCACGTGCTTGCCACTGCCGTCCTTGCGTTGCAGCATATCCGACGAGAAGAACTTCGTGAACTCGGCAGTGCCGATCGGGAAGGTGTAATCGCCGAGCACTTGTTCGTAGCCGAGGTCGAGAATGCTACCGCTACTGGGGAACAGGAAACTGTCGCGAGTATCGCGGGTCACGCCGCCGCGCAGGCCAAGAACCGTCGATTGGCCGGCATCGCGTCGAATCGACTCCGGCGAAAAGCTCGGCACGTTTTTCACGTTTACGCCTTCGATGCGTGCCGCCAATGAGGCCCGCCAGATTGCATCGAGACGTCGATCGAGTGTCACGCGAGCACCGATGCGGTCTTCGTTGTATTCGAGGAACGAGCGGTTGAAGTAGTAGGCGCTGTTGGTCAGGCCAAAATTGCTGTTGAGCAAGTACGGTTCGCGTAAAGTGGCCGAGTAGCGCTGGAAGATATTCCCCGGTTGGGCTTCGAGTTTCAACTCCTGGCCGCCCCCACGAAACGCCCGTCCGTTGATGAAGTCGTCGAGGCTCGTCGGGACTCGCAGGATGTCGAAGTTTCGCTCGTTGATCGCGATGTTACCGTTGATGCCCGAATTTGAGTTGAACCCCGCCCCAAGCAAGAACTGCCCCGTGCGGGTTTCGTTTACGGTAACGATGATGTCCTTGTAAATGCTGTCGAATTCGTTCTGGCGGATTTCGACCGATGGCGGATTGTCCGAATCGAAGATCCCGCGGCGAAAGAGGTTCAGTCGGGCGACTTCGATCGACGGATATTGCAAAATCTGCCCGGAATTCAGCCCCGCCATGCGTAATTCGTTCATGATCACGTCTTGGCGCGTGACGGTGTTGCCGTTGATGATGATCCGCCCGACGCGGTCGGGTTCGCGCCCGGTTGCACCGGAGTCGGCAGGCACCTGGTTCGACACGCGGCGTATCGGTTCGCCGGGTGCGTCGGGGTTGCGTCGGCCTGGCTCGTAAATCGTGTAAACGACATCGACGAAACCGGGCTTGCCCGTAACGGCGATCCATTGATCTTCAATGGCCGCCATGTAACCGCGATAGCCGTAGAAATTCTTCAGTCGCGTCACGTCGCCGAGGATCGTATCGCGATCGTATTGGCCGTTCTCGGTGAGTTCGACGAGGCTGCGCAATCGCTCGACGGGGAAGATTTTGCCCCCTTCGAGCCGCACTTCTCGCACGGTGTAAACGGGGCCTTCATCGACGTGGAAGACGATCTCAACGTTGCTGAGATCGCGGGACGGTATCACTTCTTCTTGCACGCGGGCTTCGAGATGGCCGAGCTTGAGGTAGTAGTTGATGATCTTTTTCTTGTCTTCTTCGATCTGCTGCGGGTTGTACTTATCGTTCATGAATCGCAGTGCGCCGGCGAGCGGCGCGGAGAGCGACGTTTGCGTTTTGAGGCGACCGCCCGACGCGGCCTGGTACCCGCGGAACGACACTTTCGAGATGCGAACGACCGGCCCTTCGACGATGTTAAAAATTACGCGCGTGTCGGTGAGCTTCATGCCTTCGCTCACGTTGACGGTGGCATGGTAGCGGCCATCTTCGCGATACTTATTCTGAATGATCTGTGCGGCGGCTTCGTTGAAAGCGGGATTGAGCGGGCTGCCTTTGCGAATGCCACTCAGGCGTAGCATCGCTTCCGGACCCATGTGCTGGGCACCGACGAACAAGACTTCGTTCACCACGTTGTTGAGTTCGACGACTTGCACGTAAACTGTCACGCGGCCTTCGGTAGTGATCGCCGTCTCGATCTTCACGCCGCCGGGGGCGAACCACTTCGACGCAATTAGCTTGCGCACGTCTTCCTGCATCGTGGCATCGTCGTAGGTTTTTCCCGGCCGCGTTTGCATCTGACTGAGGATCAATTCCTTCGAGCGCACGCGGTTATTCAAGGTCACCACATCGGCGATGACCTTCCCCACGGGAGACTCGCCCGCCGAAAGATTCTGGCGTCCAATGCTAAGCAATAAAACAAAAGCCAGGGCCATTAAACCCAAGACAGTTGGACGGCGAACGGTCATCGACGATCCCCCTACATTTCCCCAGCCACGCAATCCATGCGTACGTTTGAGCCGAATACCGAGCATCAGAAAAGGTGTCAAGATCGATGCCAGGGTTGCCGAAGGGTCGCTCGAACCAGACAACGCTAAGTATGACCACCTACTTCATAACCGGTGCCACCGGGTTCGTCGGCAGCCACGTTGCCGAGCGCGCCATCGCTCGTGGGGCCAAGGTTCGAGCGCTCGTTCGCCCGACTGCGGATCGTACACTCCTCGAAAAAATCGGGGCCGAGATCATCGTCGGCGACCTCAACGACGTCGATGCGATTCGCCGCGCCACCGATGGCGTCGATGTCGTCGTGAACTCGGCGGCGAAGGTCGGCGACTGGGGGCCGGTCGAAGAGTACCGCAAAGTGAACGTCGAAGGCGTTCGCATTTTGCTCGAAGCCGTGAAGGGCAAACCGCTCCAGCGTTTCGTTCACGTTTCGAGTTCGGGCGTTTACGCGGCCCGGCACCACTACGGTACCGACGAGACCGAACCGTTGCCGCTCGACCACATCGATGGTTACACGCAAACCAAGGTCGAAGCCGAGAAGGTCGCGCTCGCCTACGTTCGCGATTTCGCGGTGCCCGTGACGATCTTGCGACCGGGGTTCATCTACGGGCCGCGCGACCGAACGCTATTACCGCGAATGATCGAACGGCTGCGCGAACGAACCGTCATCTATGTGTCGCGCGGCCGCACTGCGCTGAACACGACTTACGTCGGAAACATCGTCGATGCGATTTTCCTCAGCATCGACAACCCGCGTGCCGTCGGCGAAGTGTTTAACATCAACGATGGCGAACTCGTCTCGAAACGGCAGTTCTTCGAGGCGGTCGCAGACGGAATGAATCTTCCGCGACCGCGTGGCTCGGTGCCGTTGTTCGTGGCGTGGTGGACGGCGAACTGGCGCGAGCGAGCCTTCCGCAAAAAAAACAAGCCGAACCCGCCACGCATCACGCAGTCGACGGTGAAGTTCGCCGGGTTAAATCTCGATTTCAGCATCGCGAAAGCGCGAACGGTCCTCGGCTACTCCCCTGCCGTCGGCTTTGAGGAAGGCATTCGCGCCGCGATCGAGTGGCACAAACAAGCCTACCCGACAACGCAGTAATGCACCGTAGAAAAGAACAGAATCACCACGGAACACACGGAAATCACGGAAAATGAAAAGACAACACAGTGGGAACACACCTCTTGTTCCGGTTCCGTGTTTTCAGTGTATTCCGTGGTTATCTTCTATTCGGAGAAGCGAACCGTGCCTGAACGTACGTGTCCGGCCCGCACAATCGCGTTTGTAGCGGCACCAACCGTCGCGCATTCGCGATCTTCTCAACCCCCACCCCCTGAATCGGCGATGGTGCGGCCAGGCCACCGATGAGCATCGGCGCGATGAACGCATGAACCTCGTCGCCGTGGCCCGCATCGAGAAACGAACCGAGTAACCCTGCCCCCCCTTCAACGAGCACGTTCGTCATTTCGCGTCGGCCCAGTTCTCGCAATATCGCTTCGAGCGACATCGGCATCGGCATTCCGACGACCTCGCAGCCATCGTCCTTCCAGCTGCGTAATATCGCTTCATTTTCTGTGAAAATCAGCGTCGGAATCTCACGTGCCGTCGCGCGCATCTGGCACTGTTCGGGCAGTTCGCCCGATGCGGTAACGATGACGCGCGTGGCCACCCGTGGGCCAGCGGGGCGTGCCGTGAGCAGCGGATCGTCGGCGACAACGGTGCCGCGCCCGACGAGGATCGCATCCATTCGCCCGCGCAATTCGTGAACGACCGCGCGCGATTCCTTCTCGCTAATCCACTGCGAATCGCCGGTTCGCGTCGCGATTTTGCCATCGAGCGACATCGCCCATTTCAAATGAACCCACGGCATCCCCGTCGCGATTCGCTTGAGGAACGGCGCGTTGAGCGCCTTCGCCTCCGCTTCGCGAATCCCCACCACGACTTCGATCCCCGCCTCACGCAATAGTGCCACGCCGCCACCCGCCACCTTCGGAAACGGGTCGTGCATCGCCACCACAACGCGCCGAACGCCCGATGCGATCACCGCCGTCGTACATGGCGGCGTCTTGCCAAAATGACAACACGGTTCGAGCGAAACGTACAGCGTCCCACCCCGCGCACGCTCGCCCGCTTCCGCAAACGCATTCACCTCCGCATGAGCGTCACCGAACCGGCGGTGCCAGCCTTCGCCGACGATCCGCCCATCGGTCGCCATCACGACTGCACCGACCATCGGGTTCGGCTCCACCGCACCGAGACCGCGCACCGCCAGCGCAAGTGCCCGACCGATGTGCGTTTCGTCTTGCGCGATACTCGCCATGACCGACCTCGAAAGAAATTCAAAACGCGCGCGAACCACCGAGAGAATCCCGCGTCCTAATTAACGTACGAGACAATCGAACCGACACGGGCCACAAACTTCACACGAACATGAACACCAACTTACGAAACAAAACCGAACGACTGAGCGAGCGAGGCACGCTTACGTTCCGCACCTGACCCCCCAAACTGATTGCAAAATTGCAACCGGCCAGGGACAACCCCTGGCCGGTTCCATTTATCGGCGAGCATGTACGCACCCCGTTCGTCTAGCGGCCAGGACACCGGCCTTTCAAGTCGGCAACAGGGGTTCAATTCCCCTACGGGGTATTGTTCACTCACAACGAGTATCGAAACGAGGCTCAGGTGTTAGCGGCAGCACTTCCGGCTCTTAACCGGAAAGTGAGGGTTCGAGTCCCTCGGGCCTCAATTTTGAATCGCGGTGATGTAGCCCAATTGGAAGAGGCTGCGGTCTCAGAAACCGCACAGTGTGGGTTCGACTCCCACCATCACCACTGCGGACGGGCCGGCGCTCGGCGGGGTCTCATAAGCCTTGTATCTGGGTTCGACTCCCAGGTCCGCAATTAGAAAGTGCATTCGCGACCGTATCCAAATCGTATAACTACACTTCGAGTGGGGTGATTCGATAAGTTTTGTTAGCCCGACGCGCCAGCGAGGGGAACCCGCGAGAAGGCACACCATCGCAGAAACGATAGTAATCCCTCGCTAGCGCGTCGGGCTAACAAGAATGCATTGTGAGACTGGTAACGTGTCATTTTGAACCGTTAGAAGTATAAGGGATTCTCGTCGAGGCGAAACGAACTCCGTGATGATGAGCGAAAAACTTCCCGCGCCGCCCGCCGACGCCTTGCTGCTCGCGTGGCTGACAACCGTCCTCGTTCCGATGAGTCGCACGAAGGTCAAGGTACTCCTTCAAAGCGGGCGCGTGTTCGTGAACGGCGACTCCGTTACGCAGTTCGATCATCGCCTGCAACCGACCGATATTGTAAGTGTCGGCCAGCGGCCACTTCTGCGTTGCACCGTGCCGATTCTGTTTGAAGATGCACACCTCATCGCGGTAAACAAACCGGTCGACATGTTGAGTGTGGCCACCGATGAAGAGAAGATCGACACCGCGTTCGCCCGGTTGCAATCGCACTTGATCGCACGGAAAGCGGGGAAGCCGTACGTCGTCCATCGCCTCGATCGCGAGACGTCCGGCGTGCTGTTGTTCGCTCGTACGCCGACCATTCGCGACCAGTTACAAGCGACGTGGGACACGACGACGAAGACGTATCTGGCACTCGTCGTCGGCACGCCGAACCCGCGCGAAGGCACGATCGACGACCATCTCTTAGAGGGCCGCGACTTCCGCGTTCGCAAGACGCACCCCGACGAAGACGGCGCGAAACGGGCGATCAGCCAATACCGCGTACTCGCACAACAAGGCCGGTATTCGCTACTCGAAGTCATTCTCGTCACGGGTCGCAAGCATCAGATTCGCGTGCATCTCGCGGGCATCGCCTGTCCCGTCATCGGCGACACCATGTACGGCAAAGTCGGCAGTTCGATCGGCCGACTCGCGCTTCACGCCTGGAAATTGTCGATCGTTCACCCCGTCACGAACGAAAAATGCGAATGGGAAGCCCCCTACCCCGTCGCCATGACCCGTGCGGTAAAGTTCTCAACGACGTAGGATCGAAATTGACGCGCAGGCTTTGCATAGCGGAGCGCGTGAGCCTTTCGATTGCATCACTCGCACCGAGCCGTCGCCGAAGCGAAATGAATGTTGCCGTTTCTGTTGCGGTGATGCAGTCGATTTCCACTGAAATTCCTCCGGAGGCTCGAGCATTGTCTTTATCCCGGAGGGATACCAGCGATTAGCCCCAGGTCGCGTCCGCGCACCTGGGGTACGCTCGCGATTCCACCGACCCCGAATGGGGTCGTAGCGGCGTCAGCCCATCGTTCGCAGAGTTATTCACGAGCGAATCGCCCCCTCGATTGGGATGCCGTATGTTTGAGAGGAAGCCGCTACGACCCCTTCGGGGTCGGTGGAAATTTGCTCAGTTCCCTGGGTGCGCGGAAGCCGCGACCCAGGGCTAATGGCTGAAATCCCG
>JAYWCL010000232.1:0-5064 GCA_043780595.1 Limnoglobus sp. | reverse complement strand
TTCATTTTCCAGATCGTGTGCGAAGTTACTTTCAGGCTCCATTCGTGCAATATGCCGCGGCAAATGATATGTGATGTTGTTCCGAGCCGATGTAATATTCTCAAGGTTTGCCATCGCGCCACTGAACAGTTGACTCGCCATCGAAGCCGTTGAAACAATGGCTGTTTTGTAGCTGCTCATGGCAACTTCGGTAGCGACCAACTTGGCATCTTTTGCATTTCCGATTTCGACTTCGTCATTACCAGCCGCAGCAATTGCCGAATCGTAGACGCTATTCGCATTCGTCATCGCGGAGTTGAATGCACTACTTGCGTCTGCGAGTAAGCTGGCCATCGTCGTTTGTGCCATTGCCATGTATGACGTGAATGCGTCACTCGCATTCGACGTGGCATTTGCGAGCGTTGAGTTTTGCGATTCAATTGTGTTAGTTAAGTTGGGGAGTGCTACCGCTTCAGCACTGATGTACGCGGCATGTCTCGATTCCGTGGTTGCGCGATACTGGGCGTAGGCTTCATTCGCCCGGTTTTGAGCATAGGCGTTGGCTTCATCTACGGATGTTTGCAACCGAAATTGCGCATTGGACACATTGCCCGAGTAATTCGTTTGAGCGAGCGAAATAATCGCTAGATAGTCTCGATACGCAGAAGAATTTGATGACTGATTGTATCCCGTGTAATCGGGCGAACTCGTTGTGGTTGGCACGATTCGTTCATCGCACGTTTCCAGCCACAACCGCGTTCTCATCTGCGCAGCGCTGGGGGGGGGAGACGAATAATCGGCGAAACTTGGCGGTGATCTTTTTCATCGGGCACTCTCGGGGGAGTCGAGTTGCAACAAATATGGAAATTGATACGTTGGATGTATTATTCGACGATAGGCACACCGGCAAGACTCGGCGGAAATATTTATCACTTCTGTGCCGAATGCTCGTCCTTCGCTTGCTCGCTATTGATTCTCACGGCCCGACGATCTTTTCGGCTGGGGTCGTCGGTTCGGATGGCGTCCAGTTCGATAGGGCTTCGAGCAGCTCCGGCACTGTGTCGCAGACGAGCAATCGCGAGCGGTGTTTCGGCTTCAAGAACCCGTCGGCGGTCATTTGATCGAGCCACGCCAGTAGCGGTGTGAAGAAGCCGTTCGCGTTCAACAATGCGATCGGTTTGTTGTGGATGCCGAGTTGCGCCCAGGTCAGGATTTCAAAGAGTTCATCGCACGTGCCATAGCCGCCAGGTAGCGCCACGAAGGCATCGGAACGCTGCGCCATGAGGGCTTTTCGCGCGTGCATCGAATCGACGAGGATCAGTTCGGTGACCTCTTTAAAGGCGATTTCTTTCTGCGAAAGCAGACGGGGAATGACGCCGATGACTCGCCCGCCCTCGGCGAGACACGCCGTCGCAACTTGGCCCATTAAGCCAATCCGCCCGCCACCGTAGACGAGCGAGATATCGCGCTGCGCGAGCGTGCGACCGAGTTCGCGGGCGGTGGCCGCGTAGATCGGATTCGTACCCATCGCCGAGCCACAAAATACGCCGAGCGCTTTCATTTATTTAGGAACCCCGATTGTTTCAGCGGCACTTCGATCTCGGTCCCGCGGGCGAAGAGGCGAATGAGAGGCGTCGTCATCACGGTGGTCACGACGGCCATCAGTACCAGCATACAGAACAGGCTTTTGGGGATCGCGCCGATGTCGTAACCGACGTTGATGACGATCAGTTCCATAAGGCCTCGCGTGTTCATCATAATGCCGACGAGCGACGATTCCTTTCGGCTGAAGCCGCTCATGCGGGCGGCGAGACCGCAGCCGAGGAGCTTGCCGACGATCGCCGCGAGAATGACGGCCCCGCAGATCAGCCACATCGTCGTGCCGTTCAGCGAACCGATCTCCGTACGCAGCCCCGTGTAGGTGAAAAAGATCGGCAGGAAGAACGACGTCACGAAGTCGCGCATCCGGTTCGTGATCGCTTCGCGGAGGGTATCCTGATCCGACAAAACCGCGCCGAGCAAGAACGCGCCGAAGATCGCAAAGATGCCGATGAGATTCGTCAGCGTCGCGCAGACGAACATCACGACGATGAGGAATGCCGTCGCGTTCAGCGTCAGCGTGCCGCCCGATTTCGCAAGCGACCGCGCGAAGAACCCGATGAGTATCGGCCTTGCCACGTAAAAGAGAATCGCGCTGAAGCCGATGGTGAGGCCGATCATTTTGAGCGTATCGACGATGTCGAAATGCGCCTTCGCCAGTGCCACGACCGAGGCGAGTAAGATCCAGCCGACGGCGTCGTTGATGGCCGCCGCCGTGATGACGATTGCGCCGAGTTGCGTGCGGTTGATGCCCCATTCGATCATCATGCGACCGAGCACGGGCAGTGCGGTAATCGACATCGCGATGCCGAGAAACAGCACGAGGCCAAACCGCTCGACGGGCAACCCCGTGGCCGGGTGCGCTTCGAGGTACGGGTGGATCGCCGGTGCCAGCGCCGCCCCCAGCGCGAACGGGAAGATCACGCCGATCAGTGAGATCAGCAGTGCGGATCGGCCGTTCTGCTTCAGGTGGTGGAACTCGAACTCCAACCCGACGAGGAACAGTATGAATATCAGGCCGATTTGCGAAAGCACCGAGAAAATCTTCGGGTACATCGCCGCCGTAATCGGATCGGGCACGCCATCGAGGTGCGGCACGAATACGGCCGCCGACAGCGCGGGGAACAGTGCGCCGAACAGCGATGGCCCCATCGCGATACCGGCCACGACTTCGCCAACCACCGTCGGTTGCCCGAGCTTGCGCAACAGCATCCCAAACAGGCGGGCGACCAAGATGATGACGATTAACTGAATCAGCACCGGTAGTAGCAGATCTTCGATGTTGACTTTGCGAAGCGCGGTCGCAATCGACGCGAGACTGTCATCGGCGAACACAATCACAACGAAACTCCGAAAGGTGAGCAGGCGGGTGAACATCAACGAGCCACCGGCTCATCCGGTAAGTGAACATCATACTGATAGGGCATGGGTGAAAGTGACTCTCACGAGGCTTTCCAGAAAATTCAGTGGCAGTCATGTCTAGATGCGTTGACGTGTCAGCACAGAGCAAGCAAAGGGGAACTCTCGCCGAAACGGAACTTGGAAAGCGACGATATTGCTAGCGCACTTTCGCGTCAGGCAACAATACCATTTGGGAGAGCGGCCCAAGAAATGATATGCGTATATTTACATGAACATTGCAAATATATTATTTACAATGATTCGAGGACTCCAGGTTGCTTTAAAACGTGTTCCACCAGATCAACGGAGGCCGCTGCGGCGAATCCTTGATGCACTTTCAACTTTTCGCCGTCTCCCCAGTCACAAATCGCTTTCACTACTATCCACTCACAGCGTTCTCTTTCTGCGGATGCCGCGACTCCCGTTCCTTCCATTTCACCTCCAATCGCGGCTGGATACCGATTAAGAAGTTGCTTCTTGAACTCAAGGTTATCCACCAGTTTCTCGCCTGATAGCAGTAATCCAGTTTGGAATTCGCATTTCCGACCATTCGGAGAACAAAACTCCCATCCCGCGACATTGCGGAATCGGTTCAAGAGCATGGGCCCCGCACGCACCTCGCCGCCGCGATCCTCGTTATTACTTTTTCCAACGCGTTGAGGTTCGTAGGGAGCAATTCGCTCTGAGACGAGGACAGTCCCGATTTCCTGTTTTTTAGAATCCCTGCCAAATGCAATTCCTACCATGATCACCGCACGTAACTTCCAAGACCGAATAATCTCTCCCGTTACGACTGTGGATGCATCCCTGCCAGATGAACCCATCGCCGCCATGCACAACACGATGTCAGTCACCCCTAAGCGTCCCAAAAAACACGTGTTGTTTCCCTCGTGAACTTGAAGCACTGCCTGTTTCTTTTTAGGCGGGCTCATCCGTTTCAGGACCGCCTGCCGTTCAACTTCAGTCGCGCACAGGATGCCAACCATAGGTTTGATGACCCCTTCGCAATCCTCACGATTGACCGGGCGCAGCTTTGGAAGCGGGCGTGTCCACCATTCTTCCTGCGAGTAATCCACTGCAGGCTCACCGCTAGTTACGGTGCGCGTGATTTCGGTTGACATTTCCGCAAGAAGGAGTTGGATCGCGAATACTGACGCAAGGTTCACATCTAGCGGTGCGTCCTTCGTTCCGAGAACCGAGTAAAACGACTCTTTGGAAATACCCGAAAACTGTTTTGAAAACGCTTCTGGGTGCTGTGACCAATTTTGAGCAAGCAGTTCTAACGTTACTTCGGCCCTCTTATTCCAAGCGTACCTTTCTCCGCGTAATCCTGACCCGTCAACATGACGCCAACCCAAACGATGCAGAAGGAACAACCAATGACTCGCATCAGGCGTACTTTCAGAGATCGGCACATCAATCAATACACCGTGACGATACTGGTGAACGCCCGCAGCCCATCCTTGTGCTCTAAAGCTTGGAGGATCACTGGGGACTTCCCCAAAGTCGTAGCGGATGCCGCCACGTGGTTTGCGAAAGAGGTCAGTAAGATCCGATGCGAACATGTGTTCGTCAAGATCGCGTGCACCAGCCAATGCCGTCGCTGCAACATTGGCAAGTGCTTTAAAAGGTGCGATCTCTTCTGACGGCTGCCCACAGTAGTACCCTTGGCGCAATTTCATTGGAACCCCGACGGCACGGACAACCCCAGAACCATCGCGCACCACCCGCTCCGATGTACCTTTGTCAAACGTTTCATGCGGGTGGGTAGCTCGAAAACCCGGACTGATTCCGGGCATCCCATGCGATGCAGAAACGTCCCACTTCGTAAACTGTGGCTTTTCGTCGACGAGTGGAATTTCCCTGGAGAAAGCTGAAAACCAAGGAGGGCCAGACATTTTGTCTCGCTCATTGTCTGCGACTTCGACGAATAGGTGATTGATGCCAGTCGAGCGCACGGCACGAGCTTGGAACTGTTCGAGCAATGTGCCTAGTGCGTCGTCACGGCTAAGAATTGGGGTTGGTGAGTCTTGGGAATTGCGGGGATACTTCCGACACAAGGAGGATTCCCATGAACAAGAAATA
>JAYWCL010000231.1:0-12981 GCA_043780595.1 Limnoglobus sp. | reverse complement strand
CGGCGCGATCGTCGGCACGCCGGAGTACATGTCGCCGGAGCAGGCGAGTTTCAACAACCTCGACATCGACACCCGCAGCGACGTCTATTCGCTCGGCGTGCTGCTGTACGAACTGCTGACCGGCACCACGCCGGTGGATCGGAAGTCCCTCGGCAAGGCGGCGCTGCTCGAAATCCTCCGCATCGTCCGCGAAGTCGAAGCCCCCAAGCCGAGCGCCAAGCTCAGCACCGCCGATACCCTGCCGAGCGTGGCCGCAAACCGGGGCACCGAGCCGGCGAAGCTCTCGAAGTTGATGCGAGGCGAACTCGACTGGCTCGTGCTGAAGGCGCTCGATAAGGATCGCACGCGGCGCTACGAGAGTGCCAACGCCTTCGCCGCCGATGTGCAACGCTATCTAGCCGGTGAAGCCGTTCAGGCGCATCCGCCGAGCACGGTCTACCGCTTCAAGAAGTTCCTGCGGAAGAATCGCGGTCCGGTGTTGGCAGCGATGCTGATCCTGCTTGCCTTGATCGGCGGCATCATCGGGACGGGTTGGGGATTGCTGGAGGCACGTCGGCAGCGCGACGCGGCGGTTCTCGAACGAGACGAAAAGGAAAAAGCGCGCGCAGCCGAGGAAATGCAGCGGCAGCGCGCGGATCGCAGCGCGACGGAGGCGAAAGCCGTCAGCACGTTCTTGACGGACGATTTGCTCGGCCAGGCTAACCCCGACAAGAACGCGCAGGACAAGCACGTTACGATTGTGGAACTGCTACATCGTGCCGAGAAACGAATCGAAGGCAATCCCTTGTTTGCGGATCGTCCGGAAATCGAAGCGACGTTGCGATTGACGATCGGCAAGACCTTTTTCAAGCTCGGCCTCTATCCCGAAGCGGAACGCCACATGCGCCGTGCGGTTCAACTCCGCCAGCAAGTCTACGGGCTGGACAACCTCGAGACTTTGGTAGCCCGGACCGCGTTCACAGATTTTTTGATCCGGGGACCGGAACGCCCCGAGGAGGCCGAACCGCTGGCGAAGGAAACCTGGGCCGCGCTTGTCCGGCTGCTCGGCCCTGAACACCGGGACACACTCGAATCGCTCGACACGTATGCACAAACGATGCACAGTCTAGGACGGACCAAAGACGCGAGTGCCCTTTATCACCAATGTCTGGAGGCCCGTCGGCGCGTACTTGGGCCAACGGATAGCGACACCCTGATATCCATGAATAACCTGGCCGTGTTGTTGAATGAAATGGGTGTCTGGCACGAGTCGATTCCATTGCTCAAAGAGGTGCTCAGGGTCGGTCAGATCATTCAATTTAACGCAACCGAATCCGCGGTGACTGTGTCGAACCTTGGTTTCGCGCTCTACATGTCCGGGGATCTGGAATCGGCCGATCGACTCATTGCCGAGCAAGCAGGCATCTACGCCAAATCGCTTGGAGACGACAATCCTGCCACCGACAGATTGCTAGGCCTTGCCGTTCGGATTTGGTGCGAACGAAACCGGCTGGAGGAAGCCGTAACGAGGGGACGGGAAGTCGTCGCACGGCGTCGCAAGATCTATGCGCCGGGACATCCACTTACTGGGAATGCGTTACTCGATCTGGGTCGGGCCTTGGCGTTGCAAGACAAATATGGGGAAGCCGAACAGATGTTGAGCGAGGCGTTAACCATTTACAAAAAATCGCCGCCTTCGTCCGCGTATTACACGGGTTGGGCGGAACATTGGCGTGGAGTCGCGCTGCTCGGTCTCAGTCGATGGAGTGACGCGGAGTCGATGTTGATTTCCGCAGAGCAAAAGCTGCGTTCGACTCCGATGACCCCGCCCCGCCATTACCGCGAGGCGTTGAAAAGCCTCGTGACGCTTTACGAAAAGTGGAACAAGCCCGCCGAAGCGGAGAAGTGGCGTGCCGCAATAGTCAAGCACGACACGCCGGAGAAAAAGTGACGGCCACCGCGATATAATGGCCGAGAAAGCGGTTCCCATGCTGCTACGCAATCATTTTGACTACCCATCGAAATCTTTCGCCGAATCGCTGTTGATCAAAGGCTACGAAGGGCTGAAAACCCGCGAGAAGTACCGAGCCGAACGCGCCAAGTACAAGGAACATACCCCGATCCCACGGGTGGTGAAATGACTGCCGCGACATCTGGTATGATCACGGGAAAATCAAGTGTGACATGGCGTTTGGCAACTTCACTCTGGTTGGGCGTCGATTTCATCGCGAACAAAGAAAAGGGGTTACGCGCCCAAGTGGGCTTCCGACTCGCGAACTCGGCGGATGACGCGAAGTTTGAAATGAAGGTCGCTTGGGGAGAGGAATCGTGACTACCTAAGACGATCTGCATTATCAACCACCTGCTCCCGTTGAGAGAAGAAACTTTCCACGAACCGCCACCGCCACGTGGACTTCGACATTTCCCGTCGTCGCAGTCGATACCGATCCCCCCGACGAATACGAGTACGAAGTCCGCATTTACGACATGGAGCGCGAACGGCAATTGGTGGCGGCCATCGAACTCGTCAGCCCAGCGAACCAAGACCGCCCCGAGACGCGGTTGGCCTTCGTCGCCAAATGCGCCGCCCTGCTTCGCAAGGGCGTTGCCGTCAGTGTCGTCGATCTCGCGACGATCCGCCGATTCAATCTGTACGCCCAATTGATGGAGTTCATCGGGCATCCGGATCGGACGATGTCGGTCGATGGGCCTCCCATCTATACGGCTTCGTGCCGTTGGGTCACTCGGGGTACTCGGGCACGACTGGAAGCGTGGTCGCATACACTAATCGTCGGCGAACCGCTGCCGACGTTGCCGTTATGGCTGAACGACGAATGCGTCGTTACGCTGAATCTGGAACCGAGCTACGAGCAAGCGTGCAGCGACCTCCGAATCGTGTGACGCCCATCGAATTCGGATTGAGTGGAGAGGAGACCCATGAAGCAATACCGCGTCGAAGTGATCGACCGAACCTATGCCGCGATCCTGGCCGCGAAAACACCCGCGGAACGTGTGGCGATGATCGTCGATTGTTACCGTTCCGCACGCATCCTCCTCGCTTCTGGTGAGCGACATCGTCACCCCGAGTGGACCGACCGAGAAATCGCCATAGCTGTTTCACGGAGACTCGCGAATGGAACAAATTGAACTGTTGAAGTACGTGACGGCAACTCTCGAACGACTCGAGATTCCCTATGCGTTGGTCGGATCTTGGGGCAGTAGCATCTATGGCGAGCCGAGATTCACAAATGACATCGACATAGTCATCGATATGCCCACGCATTCCGTTTCCCAATTCTGCACGGCCTTCCCCAGCACGGAATACTACCTCAGCGATGAGTCGGTTCGAGACGCGGTTAGCAGGCGATTTCAGTTCAACCTTTTGCACCCTTCCAGTGGAAACAAAATCGACTTTATTCTCAGCGGTCTCGATCTATGGTCGGCAGGGCAATTAGCGTCGTCGACATGTGGTGTTCGGGTCAGCCGAGCAGAGTTTTTCCGGTTTCGTGGCGGCCCCCGAAGATGTGATCGTCGGCAAGCTCTGGTACTATTCCGAGGGAGGCGGCGACCGGCACTTGCGGGATATTGCCGGGATACTCCGCGTGACCGGCGAGGGAGTCGATCGGGCGGAGGTCGAACGCTGGACCAGGCAGTTGGGCTATCTCGAAATCTGGGAAGCGATCCTGACGAAAGTGGATGCTCCCGATCCACCGCCTGGCCCTGGTGTGCCATGAGATGGTTTGCAGCGTCCACTCGCATTAACCGTTCGGATCGTCGAGTATTGCCTGAAGTCGCGGTGCCAACTCGATTGGCAATCGCGCGACCCACGATTCGTCGATCAACTCGACGTCGAGCATATCGCGAAGGTGCATCCGGTCTTTGTCGCGGAACGAAGTCAGCTTCATTCGTACGAGCGCTTCGAGTTGCAAGATCCGGTGCGTTTGAATGTCCACGGCCTCGGCGACATCGGGCGTCGGTACGGGGTCTTCCGGTCGGACCTTCTCGTTCGCGAACAGCACGTGGACCGCATCGCGCGCTTTCGAGCCGGGCCCATCGAGGAACATGTCGATGCTCTTGACGTGGCGGTAAATAAATCCGGCTCGTTCCATCGCTTCTACGGCTCGTGGAAAATCGGCACGGCGTAACAGGATGTCCACGTCGCGCGTCGTCCGAACTGCGGCTTCGTCGGCTTGTGCCACCCAGGCCCGAACGGCATTGCCGCCGATGATGGCGTACAAAATCCCCGCCTCCTCCAGGATCGCGGCGGTGCGTTCCAGCCGTTCTTGTACTTTTTCCACCGCTCGCTCCATGCGTTGCCACAACGCGTCGCCCGTGAGATGAAAAGTTACCATCGGTTTCGCCTGAGTCGGGTTTCAAACCACTTGCCAACGATAAGTATACCGGGGAACGGACTTACCACTTCACGAATGCATGACGTAGCCACCGTCGACGTTGATCGTTTGCCCGGTGACGTTCGTCGCTCGCTTCGATGCGAGAAAGACGGCCATCGCCGCGATGTCTTCGGGTGTCTGCCAGCGTCGTAGCGGGACGATGTTGCGGATCTTATCGTCGGTCCACTCTTCGTACGTGCGGTATGTCTCCGGCGATTGTCGGTCGGCCCACGCTTGCCAGACGCTGCGGTTCAGGTCGGTTTTCACCATGCCGGGGTTGATCGCGTTCGCACGCACGCCGAACGGGGCCAGATCCTTTGCGGCACACTGCATGAAGTTGATTACGCCCGCCTTCGCGGCACTGTACGGCGGGTCGGTTTGCGAACCGATCTGCCCGGCGACGCTGGCGAGAAAGGCGAATGTGCCTTGCCTCGCCTCGGCCATGCCCGGCGCGAATGCGTGTGCGACGTGTACTGCGCCGATCAAGTTGACGCGGATCGGTCGCTCCCAGTCGGCGGGTTCGAGCTTCCAGAACGGGAAGCCGAACTTCCCCGAACCGACGCCCGCCGCATACACGACGTGGTCGATCCGCCCGTGCCGACTGCGAATGCGGCGCTCGGCTTCGCGCACCGATTCGTAATCGGTGGCATCGACAATCTCCGCCTCCGAATGCAGTTTCGCAGCCTCGGCGTTCACGGCATCGGAGCGGTCGCAGAGTATCGTCCTGGCCCCTTCGAGCGCGAACTGCGTGGCGATTGCCAAGCCTAATCCGCGCGCCGCCCCGATCACCACGGCGACATCATCGGTCAATTCGAAATTCACGCTACCTCCGGTTCTCGTTCGCGAAACTTCCAAATACCCGAAAAAATGTCCGTAGTATTCGCCAGTTCTTTTGCGATACTATTTATGTCGGCCACACTCCCACCTGCCGACTGCCGGAATCGTTGGAAAATCCCACCGCCTGAAGCACGACGTATGAAACGATACGCATTGACCGCATTTGTGGCTTTCACTTTCTGCACCGCTGCCGTGGCCGACGACCGCGCGGGCAACGATTTCTTTGAAGCGAAGATTCGGCCCGTACTCGTCGCGCAGTGCGCGAAGTGCCACGATGCGGCCGCCGAGACGGCGAAGAAGCTCAAGGGTGGCCTGCGCCTCGATTCTCGCGATGCGCTTCTGAAAGGCGGCGACACGGGGGCCGCGATTGTGCCGGGCAAGCCGGATCAAGGTACGTTCCTGAAGGCGTTGAAGTACGACGGCGATTTGCAGATGCCACCGAGCGGGAAGCTACCCGCCGCCACGATCGCCGACTTCGAGAAGTGGGTCGCGATGGGCGCACCCGACCCGCGCGACGGCAGCACGACGACGACTTCGGGAATCGATCTCGTGAAAGGCAAACAGTTCTGGGCATTCCAACCGCCCCGTTCGCCGAGCATACCCGTCATCGAAAAACCGAAAGTTCCGATCCGGAACCCGATCGACGCTTTCGTACACAAAGCGTGGGATGACAAGCAACTGTCACCGGTGGGCATCGCCGATAAACGCACGCTCATTCGGCGAGCGTACTTCGACCTCATCGGCTTACCGCCAACGATCGAGGAGGTGAGCGCGTTCGAGAAAGACAACAAACCGGATGCTTACGTGAAAGTGCTCGATCACTTGCTCGCGTCGCCGCACTACGGCGAGCGTTGGGCACGCCACTGGCTCGACGTGGCTCGCTACTCGGAAGACCAAGCACACACATTCCAGGTGAAACCGAAGGAAAATGCGTACCGCTACCGCGACTGGGTGATTCGCGCATTCAACGCCGATATGCCGTACGACCAGTTCGTGCGGCTCCAGATTGCGGGTGACCTTGTCAGTGAGAGCGAAGGCGATTTGTTCACCCGCATCGCGGGCCTCGGCTTCCTCGGATTGGGTGCGGAGTATTACAAGAACACCTTCCGCGAACAAGCCGTGGCCGACGAACTCGACGACCGCGTCGACACGCTGACGCGTGGCTTCATGGGCATCACGGTGTCGTGCGCACGTTGCCACGATCACAAATTCGACCCGATCCCCACGCGAGATTATTACTCGATCGCGGGCATCTTCAACGGCTCGAATCTGGCGGAATCGCCGCTCGTTTCGCCGGTCGAAGTCAAGAAGTATGCCGACGGCCAGCAGGTCGTCAAAGCGCACGACGACAAGATCAAAGCCTGGCTCGCCGAACGATCCGCGAAAGTCGCCGAAGCCGAAGTCCACAAGACGGCGAAGTATCTCGTTCACGCGCGGAAGATTCAAACGGCACAAGGTACGGCCACAAAACCCGACCTCGAAAAGATCGCGAAAGACGCATCGTTGGATGTGCGAGTTCTCAAACAGTGGTTGAAGTACATCGACCCCAAGAACACCAAGAAAGTCGTACCCGAGTTAAAAGCGTGGATCGCGATCAAGCCCGATGCGACGAACGAGGAAACCGCCACTCTGGCAGCGGCTTTCGAGAAAGCATTGCAAACGGCACTTGCGGACAAGAGCAAGCTCAAGCCAGAACACGAAGCACTCATCAAAGCGATCTTCCTCGAACCGAACGGCCCCTTCGCCGTGCCTGCTGAGAACGTCGAAAAACAACTCGCCCCCGACGACAGCAAAACACTCGCCGCCATGCGAGCGAAACTGCAGGAGACGAAGAAGTCCGCGCCGCCGATGTACGCCGCAGCCAACGTGTTGCAGGGTGGCGGTACCACGATGAAAGTGTTCGTCCGCGGCAACCCGTTGAAGTTCGGCGAAGTCGCACCGAAAGGCTTCTTGCAACTGTTCACGTCGCCGATTTCCACGACGGCCAAAGACTACACGCGGCTCGATTTGGCCAACGCCATCGCGTCGAAAGACAATCCCCTCACGGCACGGGTGATCGTCAACCGCGTCTGGCAGCAACATTTCGGCAAAGGACTCGTCGGCACGCCGAGCAACTTCGGCAAGCTCGGCGATCGGCCCACGCATCCGGAACTGCTCGACTGGCTCACGCTCAATTTCATCGAACGCGGTTGGTCGATCAAAACGCTGCACCGCACGATCATGCTCTCTTCGACGTACCAACTCAAAAGTTCGACCACCGCGGCGGGAATCGCCACCGATGGCGACAACGCGATGTTGTGGCACGCCAACCGCCGTCGGATGGATGTAGAAATCTGGCGGGACAGCCTCCTCGCGGTATCCGGCAACCTCGACCGCACGACGGGCGGGCCAACGTTCGACCTGAAATCGGAGTCGAATCGTCGCACGGTGTACGCGAAAATTAGTCGGCACGAACTCGATGGCCTGTTGCGGCTTTTCGACTTCCCCGATGCCAACGTCACCGCCGACAAACGCACCGTCACCACCGTTCCGCAACAGCAACTGTTCGTACTCAATAGCGAGTTCATGTTGAAACAAGCGAAGAGTTTTGCCGCACGATTGCAACGGCTGCCGAACGATCCCGAGCGAATTCGTGCGGGTTACCAACAGGCCTATGGACGGTTGCCCACCGACAAAGAACGGTCGCTCGGCGAACGATACCTCGCCATAAAGCCGACGACGGAAGACAAGCTTTCGCGGCTCGAACAATACGCACAGATTTTGCTCGCGTCGAACGAGTTTCTTTACATCGATTAATCGCAGAGGTACGACGATGCTCCCGATGAATCGCCGACAGTTGTTAGCCCGCACGGGTACCGGTTTCGGTATGCTTGGCCTGGCAGGCGTGCTCGCTTCGAGTGGCGAACTCGCGGCAGTTCCAGCCGCATCGCCATTGTCGCCGAAAGTACCGCACTTCGCCCCGAAAGCGAAGCACGTCATCCATCTGTTCATGAACGGCGGTCCGTCGCAGGTCGATACGTTCGACCCGAAACCGGCACTCGACAAGTATCACGGCCAGAAGCCCGCCGCCGCCGGTTTGAAGACCGAACGTAGCACGGGCGGGCTGTTCCGCTCGCCGTTCAAATTCGTGAAGTGCGGGAAGTCCGGCATCGAAGTCTCGGAGATTTTCCCCGAAATTGGCAAGTGTATCGACGACATTTGCGTCATCCGTTCGATGCACACGAACGTGCCGAACCACGAGCCGTCGTTGCTGATGATGACTTCCGGCAACACGCAGCCGATCCGCCCGAGTATGGGTTCGTGGCTCTCTTACGGCCTCGGCACCGTCAACCAAAACCTGCCGGGGTTCGTGGTTCTCTGCCCCGGCAAACCGGTCGTCGGCCCGCAACTCTGGGGCAACAGTTTCTTGCCGGGGGTGTATCAAGGGTGCCACATCGCCAGCCTCGATCCGAAGCGGATCATCGAGCATATCGAAAATAAAAGCCTGACCAAAACCAGCCAGCGCGGGCAACTCGATTTACTCAACGAACTCAACCGAATGCATCGCGATATTCGCGATAACGACGATCAACTCGATGCGCGAATCCAGTCGCTCGAAATGGCCTACCGGATGCAAACCGAAGCCCAGGAAGCGTTCGATGTCAACCGCGAAACCAAGGCCACCCGCGAACTCTACGGCAGCGGCACGTTCGCCGATTCGTGCTTGATCGCGCGTCGCCTCGTCGAGCGCGGAGTCCGCACGGTGCAAGTGTTCTTCGGTTCCGGCCAACCGTGGGACGATCACGGCGAACTCGAAAAAGGGCACCGCGACAAGGCAAAAGCGAGTGACAAAGCCGTGGCCGCACTTTTAACAGACCTGAAGCGAACGGGGTTACTCAAAGGCACGCTCGTGTTATGGGGCGGCGAATTCGGCCGCACGCCGACATCGGAAGGCGCATCCGGCCGCGACCACAACAACCACGGTTTCAGCGTCTGGATGGCCGGCGGCGGCGTGAAAGGCGGCATGACCTACGGCGCATCCGACGAGTTCGGCTTCGCCGCCGTCGAGAAGAAAGTCCACGTTCACGACCTCCACGCAACGATGCTGCACCTTATGGGGATCGATCACGAAAAGCTGACGTACCGTTACAGCGGTCGCGATTTCCGCCTCACCGACGTTCACGGCACCATCGTCAAAGACATCCTCGCCTAAACCTCTTAGGCGAGCGGGGGAGGTCACTCGTGTAAGCCGTGTAAGCCCACTGATCCAGCCATCATAGTGGGCCGATTGCTCGTACATTAAGATTGCACCACCGAAAATGCACATTGCCCACGACCCTGGATGGATCAGGGATCAGGGGAGTGACCTGGATGAACCGGATGAACCCGGTGGCTCGGTGGCTCGTAGATACTTCATTCGGGTTGCCCTTCTCAGCGTTCTTCGAGTATTCCTAAGTAACAAACTTGTTCCCGATGGCATGGATGCCGCAAATGCACGTATTTATTAGCTCTGGCGAACCGAGTGGCGACTTGCACGGCGCGAACCTGGCACGTGCCCTGATCGCCCGCGATCCGGCCACGAAACTGGTCGGCTTCGGTGGCGACAACATGATGGCGGCGGGCGTTGATCTCATGTATCCGCTCACGCAGTTATCCGTCATGTGGCTCAGCCGTTCGATCGTTAACTTGCCGAAATTCTTTCAACTCGCAGATCGTGCCGAACGCTACTTCCTTCGCCACAAACCCGATGCAGTGGTGGTTATCGACTTCCCCGGCTTCCACTGGCATATCGCGAAACGCGCGAAGGCAGCGGGCATCCCCGTTTACTACTTCGTGCCGCCGCAACTTTGGGCGTGGGGCGGGTGGCGCATCCGCAAGATGCGTCGTACCGTCGATGCGGTTCTGACCGCGCTGCCGTTCGAGGAAGATTGGTACGCCGCGAAGAAAGTGAACACGCATTACGTTGGCCATCCTTACTTCGACGAACTACTGCGGCAGACGCGGAATGCCGAGTTCATGGCCGAACAGCGTTCCAAGGGGAAAGCGATCGTCGCGATTCTGCCGGGGTCGCGTAATCAAGAGGTTTCCGCGAACTTGCCGTTGATGCTCGAAGCGGCGAAAAAAATCTCTGCGAGCCGCCCGAATACGCGGTTCCTGATCGCGGCGTTCAACGAGAAACAAGGTCGGAAAGCGAAAGAACTCCTGGCGGCCAGCGGGCTGACGGCGGAAGTCCACGTGCAACGGACGCCGGAGATCATCGAATTGTGCGAGGTGTGCATCGCGGTTTCCGGCTCGGTCGGCCTCGAACTCATGTACCAGTTGAAGCCAACAGTGGTCGTGTACCAATATTCGCGGCTCGCCCGTGCGGTCAGTTCGATGCTCATGACTTGCCCGTACATCAGCCTTGTGAATCTGCTGGCTAAGGAAGAAATCTTTCCCGAGTTCCTGACGTACGAAGATCGCACGCCGGACATCGCACGGCAAATTTTGCGCTGGCTGAACGACGCCCCGAGCCGTGCGGCCACCGTCGCGAAACTGCAAGCGCTTCGCGACATTGTGGCCGTCCCCGGTGCTTGCGAACGCGCCGCCGACTTCCTCGTCGACGCGATCGCCACCCGTCAAAAAACATCGGCCATCCGCCGCGCCGCGTGATTACTTCAGCAACTTCTCGACTTCGTCGTTGAGCATCGGGAAGCCGGTGTTCTTGTTCGCGACTTTACCCGTCTTGTCGATCAGGAAGAAGTGCGGCCCCATAATCCCGTACTGGGCCGCCAGCCCGCCGCCTTGCTGGAAAAGATGATCGCCGGGCAACTGCGTCGCCGTGATTGCCTGGGCCGCTTGTTGCGGATTCTGATCGAGGCAGACCGTCACGATCGACAGCTTCTTGCCCGCCGCATGCTTCTTTTGCAGCTCATTCAGTGCGGCTGCTTCTTCCTTCAAACGTGTGTGGACACCGAACCAGTAATACACGATCACGACTTGGCCGGTCAGCTTGGAAACGTCGACGCTGCCTTTGCCATCGAGCGTCGGCCCGCTGAGCGCGAACGGTTTCCCTTCGCTGTCGATCCGCAACACGGCACCGCGAGCTTGTGCCCCGAGCGGGTGCGTGCTGAAGTTCTTGGCGAGCGTTTCGTAGTACCCTTTCGATACCGTTTCCGAATCTTTCGCACCCGAATATTCCGTGGCCATCGCAAGGCGGTAGAGGGCTTCGGGCGTTTCTTCGATGTTCGGGTAAGTCGCCACGAAGCCATCGAGTTGCTCGCGCCACCACTTCTGAAGTTCGGCGACTTTCGTCTGGTTTGAATCGCTCGCCGCGAGGCGGGTGGCATATTCGAGGCCGAGCGAACGGTAGGCCGCGAAGCCAGCGAGTGGCGACTTCGGCGCGACTTTGTCGATCTGCGTTCGCCACGCATTGAGTTGTTCGGCCGATTTCGCATCGCCGTATTCGCCGGCGGCCACATACGCTTCGAGCAGTTGGCGCAGCCACGAATCCTGCCGTGGGTCGCCCTGGAGTTTCGCGACGACTTTCGCCAAAATTTCCGCGCGGGTCGCATGATGTTTGGCAATCGACTCGCGATTGCTCGCATCGGGTGGCTTCACCGCACTCAGTTCCGCAACGAGTTCCTTCACCGCTTCGGGCACGACGCCCGCGATGTCGGCTTCACTGTTGTTGCGGTCGGGCGAACCGGGTAGCGGACCATCGATGATTCGCCAGGCGCGGCCAAATTGTACGAGTTCGCCGAGTTGAAACGTCGCGGCCGTATTGCTGACGCCCGTATCGACGAGCACGCCGCCATTGCGGTGGCGAACGAGGTCGATCTTGCCGTTGAAGGCGTCGAACGGCGTCGTTTCCGGCGTCCACAACTCGGCATGAACCCACTTGGCTTTGTCGGTCAGTTTCAGTTTGGCCACCGTCTCCTCGAAGCGTGCCACGACGCGGCCCATACGCGCTTGCAACTTTTCTTTCTCGGGAATGGGTAGGCCGAGCAATTCCATTTCCGGTGGCGACAGCATGAGTGTGCGAAGGCGGCGAACATCGTTACTCACGAGCGACTCGAAAATTTCCTTGCTCACTTCTTCGGGTGAGATGATCTGCCACGAATCGATCGAACCGTCGCCATCGACGTCGGCCCCTTGTTTGCTTCCGAGCGTGCCGAGCCAACGGAATTGATCGACCTTCCCACTGCTTTTCGTGTCGGTTTCGCGGTAAACTTCTTGCCCGTCGAGGTAAAACGAGAAGATGTTGTAATTCTCGGTACCGATGGCGAGGAATCGGCGAATCGGCTTGTTATTCGCGTCGAGGAGCGCGTGCCCGAGGGGTTTTTTGTCGTCGGGGTACGGCACGACGCGACAGCGTGCAAGTTCCGCCGCGGTCGGTGTGGTGACAGTGACGCCCGTTTGTTTCGGCTGGATCGCCGCGAACTGTTCGAGCTTCGGTGCGGGCGGTAGCGCCTCTGCGATACTTGCGCCGACACTGCTACTCAGCGACAAGATGGCGAAGGCTTTGGCTGCAAATCGTTTCGTTGTCATGCGCGACACCCTCAAGGAACGCAGTCGCACTCGTCCGGCACGACCGCTACTCGTGGTATCGGCCAAACAATCGCTACAAGTTAAAGCAAAACCCAGTTTGTCCGATCGAATCACTCATAAAAACGTCGCGATGTTAGCCGCCGCCCCTGTCGTGAGACAGGGGCCTCCGTTCGTAGGCTAACAGACCGCTTCTGCTCGGATTTAACGTTGGAAATATCTCGATCTCATCGGGGCGAACCGGCTTTTCGGGAACGCTCGGTACTTC
>JAYWCL010000230.1:0-13216 GCA_043780595.1 Limnoglobus sp. | reverse complement strand
CCTCGCCACCGCCCGAAACCCCACGCTACTCGCGCCCCCCGCGAGCCCGTAAACGTACGCACCTGCTACCCAAAACTACCGCGATTTGAACCATGCCGCGAAATGACATAGAATTGTCTCATCCGGTCGATTTTCGGTCAATGTTGGTCGATTTTCGGTCGCATCCGGTCGATTTTTGACCAGTAGTTCTTGCTTATTCGTAATCGGTGACACTCAGCGCAAACCACGACAGGATGACAGGATACCGCAAAACCGCCCGTAAACAGATCCGCGATTTGCGATCGAAAAGTGGCATTTTGAGTCGCAAAAATGCCAAAAAAACGGTTTTGGAGCGTCCGCAATTGTGACTTACGTCGATTTTGGAGATCACGCGGGGTTGCCGAGTATCACGGCGGAGCCATCCGAGGCGGGCATGAGTAGCTTGCCGGGGCCGAAGGGGATGGCGTGCGTGCGGGGGTGGATGCTCTTGCTCTCGGGTTTGACGCTGCCGATCTTGTCGCCGGTTTTGCTGCGAAAGGCGGTTACGGTGCCGGTAACATCGGTCGTTAGAATCGCATCGCGGCTGGTCGTCATGCCGAGCAAATCGTCGTCTTTCGTTCGCCAAATGACCCAAGCCGCGGTCTCGCTGTTCGGCGTCAAACCGACGATGTGACGATCGTTCACCGTGTAGATCACGAACGGTGTGCCGTCAGTATTTGTGCTGACTAGGAAGCGTCCCGTCGGTTTCCCGGCAGGTATGCGCACCTCGTTCGCCACGGGTTCGGTGGCGTTGCCGCGCCAGCGCGAAAGTGGCTCGCCGGTCTGATCGGCATCGAACATCCAAACACTGCCGGTCCCATCCGCGATCAACACCCGCTTCGAGGTATCGCCGACCGCGACGATGGCGGGCGGGATGGCGATTTTCTCGCGGAGCACCCACGGCCCCGCCGCGGTTTTCCACTCGGCACTGGCGGTGCTCGGCCAGCGGGTTCGCACCACTTTCTTGTTGCCATCTGTACTCAGATACTCCTCATCACTGACGGGCGTCAGATAGCAAATCGCGTCGGCAGTTGCGCCGTCGCCGCGCCACATCGGCCCCTGAACGAGTTTGGGGTTGCCCGGTTCAAACCGGTAAAGGAAGCCATCGGCGAGCGGAAACACAACGGACGCGCCGACGGCAACGGGCGAACCCGCAAGGCGGTCTGGCAAAGGCGCGAGCGCATCGGTTTTCGCCTTGCCTTCAACGATTTGGCGCACGCGCAGTTGCGGGATCGCTTTCTCGCCGGGTTCCTTTTCGGGAACGAGAATCCACGTCGTTTTGCCATCGAGCGAAGTCGCCATTTTCGCCGGGGCGGTTCCGGAAACGACGGGCGGCGCGACGATCCAGGCCGGTTCAATCGGCTTTGTAGCATCGTTCGCACTGAGGGCCGCCAACAGGGGTATGGCATACACTCCGCCATCTTCGTCGACGAGAATCGCCCCCGTCGCCGTTGGCACGGGTGGCACGCTCGGGATCGCGCCGAGTTTGCGGTGCCAGCGTGGGCGACCATCGCGGACATCGAAGGCGATTGCGCGCATTCCATCGGATTCTTCCGAACGCACGGCGACGAACGCAGTGTCGCGGCGCGCATTCCACTGCGGCGATTGCATCGGCACGCCCGACGGCACGGGCAGCCCGGCGGGTGTCACTTGGAGGCCATTTTGTGCGGTGAAACCGAGCCGCATCCGGAATAATTTCGACCGGCTGATCGTCCAGAACGTGTCGTCGTCCGCGATGGCGATCTGCCCCGCACTCGGGTTTTTCGCATCGACGGGCAATTGCGGGCCAGGTATCGCGTACATCCCCGCATCCTGGTTTCCCAACTGATTCGTACCGAACAGGCCAAACGCACCGGCATCGGTGACGATCGCGACGCGCTCGCCATCGGTGTGCGGCGGGAACCAGACGTGCCCCGGCAGCGAGAGCGTCGTGGTGGCGACCGGCGCGATTTCGGGCGGGCCATCGGCGGCGTTGCCGCGTTCCATCGTCGTCAGCGGGAAGGCGCGCAGTTTGGTTGCTTGCGTGCCGTCGTTCTGCGTGAGGATGATGTACCGGTTCGCTTTTTCCTCCCCGACAGGGCCGGTGATAATTGGCGGTACGCGCAGCGAAAGGTCGGGGTGCTCGGTCGCCAGCACTTGCACGCAACGCATTGGCAGGCGGTCGTTCTCGGCGTTGTGCGGCTCGACGTCGATCGCAAATACGCGCCGCGCTTCGGCCGCCACGTAGAGCATTCCCGTGCCCGGCTGACGTACCGCACCGGGGCCGATGCGTTGCCGCAGTTGAATGTGGCTCAGGCGATTTCCGCTCACCGCTTCGAGTTCGATCACGGTGCCGAGTTCATCGCGAATTGGCACGTAAACCCGCGAACCGACGACGATTGGCCGACCGGCGCACTCGGCTTCGAGCGGTTGATACCACCAGATTTGCCCCGTGCGTGCGAGCCGCGCCGTCAGGCCGTACTGCCCGTCGATCTCGGTGGGCACAATCGCGAGTTCGCCACCGCCTTCGGCCAGCGGCACGCGAACGGGCACATCGTTGTAACGACCAATTCGCGCCGCCCAGAGCAGCGTGCCGTTGTCGGCGTCGAACGCATGAAGGATACCGCGTGCCACCGCGTAGAACGTCTCGGTAATTGCATCGGGTGCGAGCGGAATTAACGGTGCGGTCGTCTGCCCGACGGGCGGTGCAACGATCAATAACCCGCCCGAAGGATCGTTCGGGTACGGCACTGGTAGCCTTGCCACCAGCACCGGTTGAATCAGTCGGCGGAGTGCGGCCTTCGCGTCGGCGATGATCTCCAAACCTTCAGTATCCGAGTCGAAGCGTGCCCGTTTCAGAACCCCCGCGAATGCCGCGATCCGCTGATCGGTCGGGTTCGTCGGCAAGTCGCGAAACGGCGCAAATACGGCCAGGCGTTCGCGTTCGCGGACGAATTTCCCAGTCAATTCGTCGAAACGCTTGCGCGGCTCGTCGAGTGCTTTCACCTCTTTGATTTTGTACTTTTCCGTGAGCGGGATCAGCGAGCGCCCTTCCTCGACCGCTTTCTCCGCACCGGTGAGTTCCTCTTGGCCGCCCGCATTCTTGCGCTTGCTCACATACTTTTTCAGGCGGTCGTCGGCATGTTCGACGACGCCATCGACGAGCTTCCGCCCTGCTTCAAAAATCTCGTGGCCATACCCAGAGGCATCGGGCTTCGCCATTGCGGTCGAGCCGTATTCGGTCAGGAAGCCGCGAAACTTGGCGATACCGTCCGCCGGGTTATCGCGAACCGTCGTGCCCGTGACGGTGCTGTGCAGCGCGGCGAGCTTCGCGAAGAACTGGTACGTGTCTTTCTTTTCGCTTACGGGGAAGTCCGTTAGTAGCTTCTCGTAAAGTTGTGCCGACTTCGCGTGGTTGGACAATTTGAATTCGTCGTCGGCCTCTTTTGCCAGATACTCTTCCGAACGCTGTTCGTTTCGATAGTACGAAACACCCGCGTAAATCAGCACGCCGAAGATCGTCACGATCAACCCGGCCAGGATCATGCCCCAGCGACCGACACCCGCGCCCGATGCTTTCGGCAGGTCGTCGGGGTCGAAGTCGTCGCGGCCGATCGGGCGTTCCTTCACCGACTTCAGTACCGGCACTTTCGGGGCATCGTCTCGCCAATCGACGACTTTCGGACCGGTGGGTGCATCGTTCCAGTCGACCATTTTCTGGCCGGGTGGCAGGTCGTCGATGCTTTCGTCGAACGACTCGGCGTCGATCATTGCGGGTATCGGCGGTGGCTTCAGGGTTGGTACCGTCGGCACGATATCCGGTTCCAACACGTACGGTAACGATGCCGGTTCGACTTTCTCGTAAGGCCAAACCACCACTGGTTTCGGCGGCGCTGCGATCTCCAAAAGCGGCACGAAATCGTTCACCGACCCGCTGAGATACGGCAACGAAGGCAACGGTTCCAATGTCGGCAACACCGGCACGGGTGGCACTTCGGATACCGTAAAGACATCGCGGCAATCGGGGCAACGCATCGATTTGCCGAGTAGTTCCGGCTGGAGAGTAAACCGCGATTCGCAGTGTGGGCATTCGACGGCAATCGACACGATGATTCCCCGGCGCGAGAGAAGGGGCGGACGGAGCTAATATACCTGACGCGGTCGAAACTGACACATTTATGACTCGCGAAATCGACGTAAGTCACAATTGCGGACGCTCCAAAATCGGTTTTTGGGGTGTTTTTCGGTCTCAAAACGACACTTTTTGATCGCCAATCGCCGATCCGTTTCGCGGTGATTTGCGTTATCTTGCAATCCTGTCGCGGGTTATGTCGAGGCTCTCGATTTCACATCAGCCGAAACGACTGGTCGAAAATCGACCGAATGCGACCGAAAATCGACCGACATCGACACAAAATCGACCGGACGCGACATTTCTATGTCATTTCGCGACACTTTCATGTCACTCCGTGCGCGACACGAATTCCGGGTTACGTCAAATCGCCTGCGATTTTTTGACTGCGGGGAATCGTGTGGGTGAGGCTTCCACTCGCTCGGCACATCGAACAAAATCGAACGATGTCGCGGTCGCCGATTCGGTCTACGAAGCGGCGGTGGCCGACGCCGATCCGAACGACACGTCAGCGTGCGAGTTGACACGGCTTCAAGTGCTGTTTTTCAACGCAAACAACTTTGAAGAGTCTATTACCGGTTTGTCGAGACAATTCCTGTCCAATCGCTCGCCCCGAACATTACGCGATCTCACTTTCGTGCGGCAATTTCCTAAGATTCTATCGCTACCCACGTTCCTACGGATACTCGGATTATGAGCCGCGAATCGGATTTGTCTCGCGTTCTCGAATGTGGCATCGTTGCTGTCGTTCGCTTTTCGGACCCGAGACCGCTCGTCGATGTGATGCGGGCGCTGGCCGATGGTGGCGTTACCGTGGCGGAAGTCACGTTCACGGTACCGAATGCGATCGATGTCATTCGCGAAGCGAAACGCCAGTTAGGGGATCGCGTGTTACTGGGTGCGGGCACGGTGTTGGATACCGAGACGGCGCGTGCAGCGATCCTTGCGGGTGCGGAGTTCATCGTGTCGCCGGCGGTGAATCTCGATGTGATTCGCATGTGTCGCCGCTACGACAAGCTCGTGATGCCGGGCGCGTTCACGCCGACGGAAGTTCTGAGCGCGTGGGAAGCCGGTGCGGACATCGTGAAGGTCTTCCCGGCCGATGTTTTGGGGCCTGCGTTCTTCAAGGCATTACGTGGGCCGTTACCGCAAGTGAAACTGATGCCCACCGGCGGCGTCGACCTCAACACCGCGAGCGAGTTCCTTGCGGCCGGCGCGTGTTGCCTCGGTGTCGGCGGGCAACTCGTCGATCCGAAAGCGATCGAAGCGAAAGACTTTGCTGCGATCCGCACGATGGCCGAGCGTTACACCACCATCGTGAAAGCGTTTCGCAATCAATAACCAACAGTCGCGATTGAAGCAGGTACTACAGAATCACTTGTGGAGGTGGATTCATGGTCGAGGCAATGATCGGCCTGTTCGTCTTGTTGCTCGAAGCGTCGAGTTCGTCGATGGCAAAGTCTGGCGAGCGAAGCTCAACGCTCCTGGAGTGAGCCGGTATTCCGCTCAGTGACCCTCCCGAGAATCGAATCGATCACCCAACAGCCACGATGATGAATCGCGTGTTCCGCACGGCAATGATCCAACATTTCGGTGTCGTCGCAACCGGCGTCTTCGAGTGCGTCGGCCAATATCGGCAGCTTCTGCCAGCTCCGTTCATCGTCGATCGTGACGGTCAAATCATGAACAATCGACGTACGCCATTGCGGGTCGAATTCATTCTGTGAAAACGGGTTGCCGACGATCTCGCGCACCACATTTGCCTGGTTCTCGCACTTTCTCGCAGCAATCGGCGTCTCTTGCGGTGTCGCTTGTTGCTGTTCCAGTTGGCGAATCATGCCGATGGCGGTGCGGGCAAGCGAGAGGCAACTTCCTTCGGAACCGCTCATCGCTCGCAACGCGAACGTCAGCATGTTCCCTTGCATCAATTCGTTGAACGTGCTCATCATCGACATCTTCGCGTGGGCGTCCAGCGAACGATCCGCGGCCTTCTCGAACATTTCCGCCATGTATGCGGCACCCGATTCGTACGTCGAGCGAACGCGACAGCAACCGCAGACAATCAGAAGCAGTTTGCGGTCGGCGAGGCGTTTACCCACGAATTCGAGCATCGCATCGGGTTCGTCATGGTGCAACCATTCGGCTTCGGTCATGGTCGGTCGTTGGGTTTTGCGGGAAGTAGCCGCACGGTGGGGCGGCGGGTTTCGTAGCCCGATGGCGGCGGGAGTTCGGTGCTTCCGCCCAGGTTTGGCGGGGGCAACGGGATCCCCGGCGATGGAATCGTATACGGCGGGGCAGCCGGTAAAGGGGCCGCGTAACCGCCAGGAAACGGTAGTACTTCGCCACTATGCGGTTGCAGCACGGCACCTGGAACGGGGCGAACGGTGATGTCTTTATCGGCTTCGTAAGTACGGCCATCGAGCGTCACGAACCGCACCGCGATGCGTACGCGCTCGGTGCCCGGCAATTGATCCCACTGTAGCGGGATGTAATAACCAGTGGCGAACAGGCCGCCACGCCAAGTGCGACGCAGTTGCTCCGGTGGCACTTCCCAACGGCCAATCGCGGTCTTCACGCCACTACGGGCAATTTCAAACGCGCTCACCTCGGCACGCCCGGGGACTTTCACCGATGAACCGTCATCGTCGCGGGGAACGAGCACGATTTGCAGGGCTTCATCGCCGGGGCGGTCATCGTTGTCCGCGCCGCCGGTGCCCGTACCGAGGACGATTTCCTTCAGTGGCAACGTCGGCGCACCTGCGCCGTTGTCCATCTCGGGGCCGTAACGGGGCGTGCGGGCGTAGGCGTTATTGAGCGATTTCGCGTTCTGCAACTCGCCGCGCGCTTCGTTGAGTTCGCGTTCGCGGGTACGCAATTCGGCTTCGATGATTTCGTAGCGTTTCGTCGAACGGCACGATGTGCTGAATGTGGCGAGAAGTGCAACGCCCACGAAAACGAGCCGACGAAACCGCGCGTTCTCGCGGTGCCATCGGCTCGTGGGTGTGACTGCGGTGCGCATCCTTGGCGTCCCCACCGCACAGTCGATCCACTGGCGGGGTTTATTCCTTGCGTCGGGCCAATTCTTCGGGCATCCGCTCCAGCACGGCATCGATCAACCCGTAATCCTTGGCTTCGTTCGATGCCATGAAGTTGTCCCGGTCGGTATCCTTTTCCATCTGATCGAGCGTCTTGCCGGTGTGCCGCATCAGGATTTCGTTGAGCCGCTTCTTGGTCTTCAGGAACTCTTTCAGGTGAATCTGAATGTCGGTCGCGGTCCCTTCCATCCCGGCGAGCGGCTGGTGGATCATGATCCGGGCGTTCGGCAGAGCGAAGCGTTTGCCCTTCGCACCCGCCGTCAACAGTACGGCTCCCATGCTCGCGGCCATGCCGATGCAATACGTCGACACGGGGCAAGTAATGAACTGCATCGTGTCGTAGATCGCCATCCCTGCCGAAACCGAACCACCGGGGCTATTCACATAGAGGTGAATGTCCGATTTCGGGTCTTCGAACTGCAAATACAGCAGTTGCGCGACGATCAGGTTCGCCATCTCGTCTTGGACCACCCCTTGCAGGAAGATGATCCGGTCTTTCAAGAGACGACTGTAAATGTCGTAGGCTTGCTGTTCGCGGCCTTTGCTATCGATCACCATCGGAATCAGCGGCATGTCGTCCTCGCGAGTATGACACTCGGGGCGAACCGCTGCACGATATTCATCGGCGGTCCGCCCGTGGGGGAATGAAGTTGGTAGGGGTCGATGTCGTTGTATTGTCGCCGACGGGTGGTTCCCGTGGGCGCGTTCCGTCTTCGTTCGCTAACCGTCGCGGTCGGCACAACCGTTATCGCTTCGATTCCGTGACCGCAGGCTTCGTCAGCACATCGTCGACGAGGCCGAATTCTTTGGCCTCGAAAGACGAGAAGTAACGGTCGCGGTCGGATTCTTTCTCGATCACTGCGATCGGCTGACCGGTGTGATTCGACATAATCTGATTCAACCGATCGCGTTCCTTCATCAGCTCCGTGGCCTGAATCTCGATGTCCGATACTTGGCCGCCGACCTGACCGTACGGCTGGTGGATCATCACCTTCGAGTTCGGCAGCGCGTAGCGTTTGCCCTTGGTGCCTGCGGCGAGCAGCAGTGCGGCTCCACTCGCGGCCAAGCCCATGCAATACGTGTGAATCGAACATTCGACGAACTGCATCGTGTCGTAAATCGCGAGTGTGGCCGACACCGAGCCACCGGGGCTGTTGATGTACATGTGAATGTCGGCGGACTTATTCTCGGTCACCAAGTACAAGAGCTTTTGGATCGTGTAGTTCGCGAGGAAGTCGGTAATCACGGGGCTGCCGCCGGTTTCCGGCGAGCTACCGATGAACAGGATGCGGTTTTCGAGGAGCAAGTCGCTGAGCGTGAGCGTACGCTGGCGAGAGTAGGCTCCTCGCTGATTTTGCGGCTCCATCAGTCCGGCCATTGCCATCGCCATCGGTTCGGTTGGAGACATCATTTTGCGATTGCCTTTCTTCGGAATGGGCGAGCGACCGCACGTCGTGCGGTCGCTCGTTACTCAACGGAAACGGGGGGCCTGACGCCCCCCGATCCGGAATCTCTTGCGTCTCTTTATACTGTACGCAAGCGGTCAACTACTAGCAGGGGTTTCCGATGGCGTTTCTGGTGCGGCTTCGGCGGCTTCTTGGCCTGCGGTCAACACGGGCACCGACGACGTCGCAATGTCTTCGACAGCACTATCGCTCAGAACCAGCGTGTACTCTTCAAATTCTGCCGATGCCATCACGAAGTCGAGTGCTTTGCGTTCGAGCAGTTCCGTGGCCAGCGACTCGATCAGGTCTTCCTTTTCCATGCGGGCACGCACCTTGCGGTACGACTCGCCTTCTCGGTCGGCGATCTCGGCGATTTCGTTCTCGATGTCTTCGTCTTCGATCTCGATTTTCTCGAGTTCGGCGATCTTTTGCAGAACGAATCGCTCCTGCAATAACGCTGCGGTGCTGTTCAGCGAATCCATTTCGAGGACGCGGAGGCGACCCTTGATCTGGTCTTCGCTGACGCCGTTCGCCCGCATCTCGATGACCTTCTGGTTCATGCTTTTGCGAGCTTGACGCTTGAGCATGTCCGGAGGCAGTGTCACCTTCGCGGCTAACGACAAATGACCGATCACACCTTCGCGGGCCACTTGGCGTTGCGTGTTTACGAGTTGTTGATCGAGGCGAACGCGAACGAACTCATCGAGTTGTTCCTTCGCTTTTAACCCGAACCGCGACAACAGTGCTTCATCGATCTCTGGCTGCTTGATCGTCTTGATGTCTTTGACTTTGAACGACGCCTGGAAGGTCTTTCCACGAAGCGATGCGTTATTCACTTCCTGCGAAATCACCATATCGACGGTACGTTGGTCGCCGACCTTCGCACCGGAAAGCTTCTTCGCGAATCCCTCGGCGATACCGTCGGCCATCGCCAGGCGCGGTTCGACTTTGACGCGAACCTCGGAGATTGTGTTGACCACGACACCGTTGTGCTCGATGACCACATCCGCGGTAATAATGTCGTCGGTCGCCACCGTGGCCTCTGCACCGTTCGCCCCGACCTTCGGAACGATTTGGCCCATCGGCTCGAGCATTTTCCGCGTTTGCTTTGCCACGTCCGCATCGGTGAATGCGTACATCGGCTTGCGGAGTTTCAACCCCTTGTACGGGGGTAGATCGAACTCGGGGCGAACTTCGATGTTGAATTCATAGACGAATGGCCCCTCTTCGGGGATGAAAATCGTCGCTGGGTCGAGTTCCGGCGGTGCGAGTGGCGAGATCGATTGCTCGTCGGCGAGTTGTTCGAGGCTCGCCATCAGCACTTCGGTCTTGATGTCGACGAGTACGTCTTTCTTATACCGACGCTCGATGATCTTGCGCGGGGCCTTTTTCGGGCGGAAGCCGCGTACCGTCGATTGCGTGCTGAACATCAAGTCCGAGTATTTTTCGTCGAGGCGGGCATCAATGGCCGCACGATCCACGGTCACTTTGACGTGCTTTTTGCACGGTCCCGCGTCGCGAATCTCGACGGTTTGAGGCAACTTCGTTGCGATCGCGTCGGGCGCGGTCAACGAGTGCGAGGTGGTCGTTTCGGATTGCGGTTCGTTTTCGGCGGCCATCAGTGGCTCCCAATTTTGCTCTGCGGACCAGGCGGTAAAAAAACGCGAGGAGCCGAGAATATTCGCGGGTCAGGCGTGGAAGTCCGCCAACCTACGACTTCTCGGCTCCAAAATGCCGAACGTTCCGTTATCGCCGGAAGCGTTGAGAGCGGGTGATGGGATTTGAACCCACGACAACCTCGTTGGCAACGAGGTACTCTACCACTGAGTTACACCCGCAATTGTTCTACTTGCATCCACTATATTACGGTGGGTGTCACCGGTTTCAAGGGGAAGTCGTCTCTTCTTTGAAGCAAACCGCCCATCGAACGGCAAGGCGCACCACTCGGATTGCGCGCCGATCACTCGTTTTCTAATGCCGTTTCGATGTATTCACTGGCAAAGACGAACTTCGTGCCGTTGCCCGCATGGTTCGCAAGCTCTTTCTTGGCAGACAGTTTCGCTCCGAGGTATCGCCCCGCTTTTGCATCGATAATGACTTCGCCTTCCCAAAGCCACGGCAGCAGCGGTTGTAACTCCGACGGGTCTTTCGGCGCGGTCACAAGTGCCGTTGCGACGCCAATTGTCGCGCGGTCCCCGATAATTCCTTTGAACGTGTAAGTCTGTTTGGCGTCGAAACTCTCGCCGGTGCCGACGGGCGGATCGAGTTTGATCGCGAATGTGCGATCCCACGTCGCGTTCGCGGCTGGGGCGTTTTGCGGGAGTAATGCGCGGAACGGCAGTTCCGCTTGAAGCCGTGTCACCGCCTGTTCGCCCGTCGTGGCCTTGATGTTCGCCACACTGCCGAACGCATTCACGCTCGCGGTCAGAATCGGTTTGTTCAGGAACTCCGCTACCTGCTTTGCCCCTTCCGGCGTAGCCGAATCGAGAACGAGCGTATCCATCGCCGGTTTGCCATCGGTACCGATGATTGGCTTGGTCACTTCTTGCCGGATCGCGCTAATCGACATTTCCAGTGTCGCCACATCGTCGGCTACGGCTTTCACCGTCCATTTCCGCGTGATGTTCAGCTTCGTCGTCGTCACTGTGGTCGTCGGTTTCGCGTTCTTCTGAAGCGGAATCGTCTCGGTAATCGTCGTCGTATGTTCGACCGCGTACGTCCGCACTTGCCCCGTTTGCCACTTCAACCGTAACGGCACCTGCGCGTTCGCGGGATTCGCAAATGCAATCAACAAAACCGCCAGTGAGAAATATCGAAACACAGTTTCGCCCTCCAAAGATTGAGAGCGTGATAACGCAATCTTCAGGCGACCGAAAGGCGAAGTTTCGCGGAAAAAATCGACGTAAGTCCGAATTGCAGAGGCTCTAAAAACCGTTTTTTCGGGTGTTTTTACATCTCAAAATGACACTTTTCGATCGCAAATCGCCGATCTGTTTCGAGGTATTTTGCCGTATCTCGAACTGTTGTTGTGGGTTACGTCGAGGGTCATTCGATTGGCACTCGGCGCAAGTACCGTCCGAAAATCGACCGGACCCGACACAAAATCGACCGGAGGCGACATAAAATCGACCGGATGAGACATTTTTCGGTCACTCCGTGCACGTCGCGAATTTCGACTTGCGTCGAATCGCCTGCGATTTTTTGACTTTCCGAATTCGTATGGGTGGTACTATTCTGGAACCGCGGACCCGAAATCTGATACTGAACATTTGCAAACTTGTATTTTGCAATGGAGTGTTCATATGTCAACTCATTTGGGAGGGAGTCATCATGGCGACATCTGTGCGGAAAGCGCGATTGTGCGAACGAGCGGCGGAAATGAAAGCGGCGGGGTCGTCGTGGGAAGCGATTGCCATCGCACTGCAACGGACCGTGCAAACGGTGAAGAAGTGGCCGCGCGTTTACGCGAACGAGTGGCAGGTAATGTTCGGCCAGTTCGAGAAACAGTTTGTCGACGAAGCGGCAGCCGAGTCGGTGTTGGCATTGCGAAAACAGCTTCGCATCGAAAAATCGACATTGAGCGTTCAAGCTGCCGATAAGCTCATCCGGTATCGAATCTCGCGGGCCAAATCGACTTCCGCGCCGCCGCCAAACGAGGGAATGAGCGCCGAGGAGCGCGATCTTCAGTTTACGAAGGAGTTGGAAGAGGAAGCGCGACAAGCCGAACGAACCGCTGCGGCCTTGGCAGCCTCTGAGTTTCAACGGGATGCGACGAACATCGAGGCGGTATAAAATATTCAGGATTCGTTTCGCCGCGCCGCGAAGGCTTTGTAGCGAAGCGCGGGGCGTGAACTCTCGTAATATTCGCGATATCATCCGATACGTCGAGCCCGCGCTTCGCTACAAAGCCTTCGCGGCGCGGCGAAACGGGAACGGGAGTCGCTGGGTGTTTTGTGGAAATGTTTGTGGGAACATTCTTGACACGACATTCGGAAGGCCGGTATTATCTCATCTGTAAATTCAGAATAAATTGTTTATCTCATGTAGGGATTGGGATAAACACCTGTTCGGCGGCAGAGGGCGCTCGGGGTGTCGTGGTATTTGACTATCCGTGGTGCCCCCGACTACTCGCGGTTCACAGCGACGGCCCCGCTAGTTGAGTTCCTCGCCGCGATGCCCGAGCTGCGCCCGACCGGGCCGGTCGCGTTCCAGGCCGCCGATGGGCAGCCGTGGGTGACGGTCATGATGGCCGCGTGCGGCCCGACCGGCAATTACGCCTCCGACGGGGCGTTCCTCCCGCGGGTCAACGTGGTCGAGTTGGTCTGCTCGTACTCCGGCGATTCGGCGTGGTACGATGCGCTGGCGGGCCGCATCGCTGGGTTCCTCGGCTGGTCGGCGTTCGAGGACCATGAGGAGCGGCAGGTGTTGCCGCTCGCCGAGCAAAGGCAGGCCGCCCCAGGAACGTTAGGTGAGCCTAAATCGTGATTCTCGTTGAATTTGCGTCGCGATTCTTGGCTCGGTACGTAGCCTCTCCGCGAGCCGTCAGC
>JAYWCL010000229.1:0-16092 GCA_043780595.1 Limnoglobus sp. | reverse complement strand
CCCACCGGCTGAAGCGACGCGCGCCCCACCGGCGTGCCGCCCGTCAACGGCCCTTGCGCCGAAGCCGAAACCGACAGCGACACCACCCCCAAAACCGCAAGTAACCGCGTGCGTAACATCGAACGCTCTCCGTCGGGTGAAGGATATTTTTGCGAGAGTCGCGACTTATGCCGATACGACCGGGAAATGTCAAACCGATTTTTGGTGGCGGCGAAACGGGTAATGGCGCGAGTCACGGAATCGGGCAGAGTGCGTGGCTTGCGCTATGCTACTGTGCGACTTCGCGATATGCTTTAAAGCATGAGTACACTGCCTCTGCCCGACTTCGACTTTCGCCAGTTTCTGTACCGTCGTTTGAAGGTCGACGATGCGCTTCAGCCCGAAAACGAACTGTACGAGCCGCTGTACGATGGCGATCCCGCCGATCCCGTCAAGCTGATCTACGACGATATCAAACTCGCCGAAGTCGAAAGCCTGAGCTACATCTCGGGCTTTCGCGGTGCGGGCAAAACGACCGAATTGTTCCGGTTGAAAAAGCAGTTGGAAGCATCGGGTCATTTCGTCGCATACGCGAACGCTTTGGACTATCTCCTGCCCACCGAGCCGGTGGAAATCACTGATTTCTTGCTCGTATTGGCCGGTTCGTTCAGCGAGGCGATCGAGGCATCGCTGAAGGTAAAACTGGCTGATGAAGGCTTCTGGACACGAATCAGCCACTGGCTGCGGAAAACCGAAATCAAGATCGATGGTTTCGATTTCAAAGCCAACATCCCGGGTACGGACATTGGCACCACGATCAAGACATCGCTGAAAGAAGTCCCCTCATTTCGCAATAAGCTGCGAGAAAAGCTTGGCTTGCGGCTCGGCGAATTGCTGGATGAGGTCCACAAGTTCTTCGACTTCGGAATCAAAGCAATTCGGAAAGCTCGAGGCTCGGACTGCAAAGTGGTGTTCCTGTTCGATCAGTTGGAACAACTTCGCGACCCCGTCGGGACCGATGGCCGCGTGACCGACAGCGTCACGAGTCTGTTGGCGAACCACCGCAAGGATTTGAAAATCCCGTTCGTCCACATGGTGTACACGCTTCCTCCGTGGCTGAAATTCAAACTGCCGCAGATGAGCGAAATCCGGATGCTCTACAACGTCAAACTTTGGAAGAACGACGAGAAGCGGACGCGCATCGCGGCCGGTTGGAAGACGATGCAGCGCGTCGTCGAACGCCGTTTCACTCCCGAAGGGATGGTCCGCTACTTCGGCAAACCGACGAAGTCGGGCAGCTATTCACTGGCGGACAAACTCATCGCGTCATCCGGCGGCCACTTTCGCGATTTGATCTCGTTGTTGAAGGAAACGGTGGTGCGATCCCATTCGTTGCCGACCACACCGCAGATCGTCGAAGCGGCGATTAACAACCTGCGAACGTCGTACCGCCCGAGCAATATCGTCGATGCGAAGCTCTTGCACCAGATCGGCCGGCAACGCGATTGTATGCTGGAGGATCTCACGCCCGTCAGCCTGCAACGGGTGACGTTCTTGCTCGATACGCACTGCGCGTTGATGCTCCGCAACGGCAAGGTTTGGTACGATGTGCATCCGCTCATTCGCGATGACGTCGAAGAAATCCTCCGCCGCGATGCCGCCATGAAACCGCCGGAACAGCCGGTAAAGTAGGCGATTGTGGCCGACATAACTCCGAGTACGTTTACGGCGCAGTCGATCGCGCACCTGTACCGCTGGGGCGAAATCGAAGGCTGGCAGTTGCTCGCGCGGCACTTCGAACTGACCGACGACCAGTTTTCGTTCATCGTGGTCTTCGCACCCGACGACTGGGCGATTGCACTGGTGCGCGATCAACTTCGACAAATCCTGCCCGAACCGGGTGCCATCGCGCGGGTGCGGTTCGACCCGGCGAAGGGGCCGGATAGCCTTGCGGAATCGCTGCTCGAATTCGCGCCGAATTCGGCTTCCTTGCGGCTGATCTGGATCGATGCCGACCCTGCCGAACCCGATGCGTTTGAAGAGCATCAACGCAGTTGGGAACTCGCGTTGATGAAGCTCAATCGATACCGCAACACGCTGCAAAAGCGATTCCCCTGCACGGTGGCGCTCGCGCTTCCGGGGCGATTCGAACAGATGCTGAGCGGGGCCGCACCCGATATCTGGTCGATCCGGTCGGGGGTGTATCGCATCGAACCGGCCGGCACCAGCCGCGAACGGATCGGACGGCTGCCGAAGGCCGAATGGCTATCGCTCGACCGCGACGAAGGGGGAGATACCGGCGACCCTGCCGAGACACTTGCCGAAGCAAACAAGCTGCGCGGCAAGCCGGGGCGCGAGCTATTGCTCGCCACGTTGCTGCAACGCGCGGGCAACCAGGCACGCCGCCAGATGCAGTGGGACGTGGCGCTGACCGCGTTGCAAGAAGCCTACACCTTGCAAGCCAACGTCGCCGCCGACCCCGAACTGCGCTGGGAGATTTGCCGCGATTTAGCAAATGTCTTCGACGATGTCGCACAGTACGATCGCGCGGAGTTCTATCTCCAACAAGCACTGCAAACCGCCGAACAACACTTCGGCCCAGACAGCCACAAAACCGCAGTGAGCCTGAATAACTTGGCACAAATGCTACAGGTGACAAACCGATTGGCAGAGGCAGAGCCGCTGATGCGACGCGCGTTGGCGATCGATGAGGCAAGTTTCGGCAGGTATCACCCTAGCGTCGCCGTTCGACTCAGTAATCTTGCATATGTATTGAATCACACCAGCCGGCAGTTTGAGGCAGAAAAAATGTATCGATGGGCGTTAGCCATCGACAAAGCGAGTTTCGGCAATGACCATCCTACAGTCGCGAATCGGCTTGGAAATTTAGCTCAAATTCTTCAGGACACTAAACGATTCGCTGAAGCAGAACAGCTAATGCAACAGTCATTAGCGATAGTCGAAAAGTATTTCGGTGAGAATCATCCAAGAGTTGCTTTAGCACTCAATAACTTGGCACTATTATTGAACGCTACTGATCGATTATCGGAGGCGATGCCGCTGCTTCGTAAGGCGTTGACTATTGACGAGTATATTTACGGTAAGAGTCATCCACAAGTTGCAAGAATCCTCAACAATTTGGCTGTATTATTACATGATATGAACCTGTTTACAGAGGCGGAACAGCTATCGCGCCGAGCGTTGGCAATCGATGAAGCGACTTTCGACCCCGATCATCCCGCGTTGGCGTTTGACTTAAACTGCTTAGGTGGGTTACTGATTGCCACGAATCGAGAAGCAGATGCGTTACCGCTTGTTCAGCGGAGTCTCGTCATCTTTTTCGTGTTCCAGCATCGGACGGGACACCGACATCCGCATATGGGTACGGCAATCGGAAACTTCACCATTCTACTAAAACAACTGGGGCGCAACCCGCAGCAGATTCAACGCGAGATTGCGAATGTGGAAAGGGACGCGCGCGAGCGATACTCCCGCCGGGACAAGCCCGGCGGCTCGTGAAGCATCAGTCGCCGCCGTCGCGCTCGGCGTGCTGCACGAGCTGCCACCCTCGGCTACTCTGGCAGCAGTTTTCGCAAAGCCGCCCAGCCCGGCTGCCCTTCCTTCCACTTGACGGCCGCTTTTTCGACCTTCTCCACCGTCATTGCGGCTAGCGCGTGTCGTTTGAGTTCGTTGCCGTCCTCGTTCCTCACGACCCCCGGAAGCCCGAACGCGAAACCCTGGATGCTGTTGAAGCCGTACACTCCGGGAGCGGAATGGCAGACGATGCACGACGCCCTGTTGTTCGCGAAGGGCAAAGCTCGCTGGGGGAACGGCCGGTCGTTGTCGAGTGGTTGTTCGAACTCGTCAAACATGTGAGAACTGAACCCGGTCTTAAAGTCGCGATCCTCGGACACGTCGCGCAGCCCGCGCGTCTTCCCCCCGAGCAACCCCGCGCGTCGAAGTTGGAATTCGGCGAACGCCTGCCCGCCCGTTCCCTTTCGGCCTGTGATTTTGCCGATCGTCTCCGCCGTGAGAGCCGGGGCGTCCGTACTCATCGCCCGCAGTTGCACGCTTTCGGTCAGCGGGCTGACGACGACCTTCCGCGACGAGTCGATGAGCATGGCCCGCCGAACCAAAGCGACTTCGGTCCCCTTGGGCCATTGCGGCATCGCTGGGTTCGGCAAATGCGATAAACTCCGCTTGGTTTTCTCGTCGGCGTTGGGAAGCACCAGAGGTTTATCGAATGCGGCAAGCGTCTTCAAGAACTCGAGCGTTTTGTCGCGGCCGCCCGGTAACTTCAGGAAGATCAGAAACGCGGAGTTCGTGAACCGGTTGCCGCCGTCTTCGAGGAGGTGGAAGGGGGCGGTCGGCCCGACTGCCCGACCTACGCACACCCAAGGGCCGTCGGTCTCGAACATGTCGGCCGGCAGGTACGACCGCTCAGGCTTCTCCGCATCGAACTTATCGGCGAACGCCTTCGAGGCAACGGTCGCCGCGTAGTTGTCCGGCAGCTTGGCGATCTGTTCCGGCGTCAGGGCAAGCCGGCGGATGACCTGTGCGAGGAGAGGATCGAGCCGCTTGCGGTCGTCGTCGGGCTTGCCCGCCAGCCAGTTGGAGACGAGCCAAAGATCACGCTGGAGTATCGCCCGCTTCGACGGGTCGTCGATCAGCGTCTCACCTTTATCGCGGAGGAATTCCTCCAGTACGGCCGCAGCGCGGTCGGCTGTTTTTCCTTCCAACAAGTACTTGGAATCGCTCCACAACAGCGGCTCCAGACGGTCTTCCCCGTAGCTTCGGCCGTCAAGCCCGGTGCGGACAAAGAAAGCAGCGTGGACGCGGTTCCACACGTGTACCCGATCCTTATGGTAAATCGCCTGGGGTGAGGTATCGTTCTCTTTCGGAGCAGCGGGAGCGAGTGCCACCATAATGAGACAAGCACAGGTAAGAAAGGGAGTTGGGGATAGCGCGAGTCGAGAGAGTGGAGACATCGGGCTACCCTCTTTGCTGACGTGCGAGCGATACTCCCGCCGGGACAAGCCCGGCGGCTCGTGAAACATCAGTCGCCGCCGTCGCGCTCGGCGGCGACGGCGGTTTCGGTCAGGTGCGCGGCGGTGACGCCGATGCGCTCGAAGCACTCGGCGACGATGCTGTTCGGCGTGCTGAACATCGTAATCAGGATGTCCATCTGCGTCAGGTAGTTGCGGCCGTTGTCTATGGCGCGGGCGTACGAGTCGCGCAATAATCGCAGTACGTTGTCCGACAGGAACTCGCGGTTGAGCAACAGTGGCGGGACCGGTTCGGTTTCTTGATAGAACAAGTCGCGGAACTGATCGAGCAACTTGTGCATGTCCGCACCGATGCGGTCGGCCCATGCGGTAATCGACGAATCGGGGGCAGCGAGCAACCCCATGAACAGGTGCGGCGTACGAACGCTGTCCCAGTTCGTAGATCGCGTATGCAGAAGGGCTTCGCGGAGAGCGTGAGCGGTGGTTCCGTCCACAACATCGGGGCGAAGGCGGCCGCTGATGAGGAAAATATCCTCCTCAAATCGATCGGACATGGCCTACCTACAGTATGAGATAAAAAAGTCGGGCGTACTTTATCCGTGAAGGGAATTATGGTCATCGCACCGGATGTCCGCAAGACATCCTTACGCCTTACAATCGGAATTTTCCAAAGGACTGTCTGGTATCTCGGCAATCTGGATAAATTGAACGCGGGCGCGAACGAGAATTGCGAAAAGGAAGCGGTTGTGGAAGCGAGAAACCGAAGGCGTTCACTGAGGTTCGAGCCTCAGTGAACGCAGCGCGGAGATCGCGTTAGAAATCGCCGCTCAGGCGGATGACGCCGAAGTCGAAATCGCCCGTATTGTTGAATTGCACGCTACCCACTGCGGTGACCCGACGGCGCGAATCGACGGCGATGGCGCGAATCGCATCGCTCTTTCCACCGTTAGGGATGTTGAAAGCCACCGTCACCTTGCCGTCGCCACTGAAGTTCGCATCGCGACCGCCAAACGTGTTGAGACGGGTCACGGCGAAGTCGAAATCGCTCCCGGTACTCCGCAGTGCGAAACCGCCGAGGAGGATATTGCCGACGTTATCGATGACGATGCTGTTCGCGCGGTCGTTGTTGCGGCCAGCGCCGCCCAAATCGAAGGCGATGGCCGTCTTGCCCGACCCCGCGAACGACGTGTCGAGTACGCCCGTCGCGGTCAACCGTGCGGCCGCGAAGTCGTAATCTCCGCTCGACACCCGTTGCGTATAGCCGCCCAAAACCACGCGGTTGAACGAATCGACGGCCACGCCGTTGGCGCGGTCATCGCGTGAGCCGCCGAGGTTGAAGGCCACAACGGCTTTGCCGTCGCTGCTGAAACTCGTATCGAGATTGCCGAACGTATTGAAGCGGGCGGCGGCGAAATCGTAGTCGCCCGTCGAGTTGCGTTGCGTGTAACCGCCGAGCACGATGCGACCCAAACGATCGATCGCCACACCCGTTGCGCGATCGTCCTTCGCGCCGCCGAGATCGAAGGCCGCTGTGGCGCGGCCATCGACGCTAAAGCTCCCATCGCGGCCACCGGACGGCAACAGACGGGTGACGGCGAAATCGTAATCGCCGGTGAAGTTGCGTTGGGTATAGCCGCCGACGATGATGCGGTTGAACGAATCGATCGCGACGCCCGTGGCCTGATCGTTCCTGCTGCCGCCGATGTCGAAGGCGATGGCCGTTTTGCCCGTCCCAGCAAACGACGTGTCGAGCGCACCCGTCGTCGTCAGGCGTGCGACGCCGAAATCGAAGTCGCCGGTTAAATTGCGCTGCACGCTGCCCACGACGATGATGCGACCGAACGAATCGATGGCGATTCCGGTCGGTCGGTCGTCTTTGTTGCCGCCGAGGTCGAAGGCGATAACCGTTTTGCCATCGCCGCTGAACGACGTGTCGAGTGCGCCGGTGGTGGTGTAGCGCGTGACACCGAAATCGAAGTCGCCCGTAGCCGTCCGCTTGACCAACCCCGCAACGACCGTTCGCCCCGACGAATCGATTGCGACGGCCGTCGCTTGATCGTTGGGCGGGCTGCCGAGATCGAACGCCGTCGTCAGTTTGCCGTCGCTGCTGAACGTCGTGTCGAGCAACCCCGCAGGAACTTCGCGTCCTTCGAGAGTATTGAGCGACAGCCGAAAGCGGTTCGCCGACCTCGCGGGTTTCGCCGGCGGACTGGCGGAAAACATCTTCTTCACGCGGGACCAAATTGTGTTGCGAATCATCGGACATACCTCAGTTGAACTTGAGAATTACCGACACAATGTAAAATTATGCTTAGGCATGAGCCAAGTCAACGCCAAAGCAACGCGATTGGATGGATTCTGGTAAAATGTGCGGAATATGCCTGCAATTCACGACGCGGAAATATCCGTTTTTCTCGTTTAGCCTTGCTAAAGCGTTCGATTTGCCTTGGTACGAATACCGTCCGCATCCATAAAGTACCAATCGCACGACCAAAACACGAAAGCCAGCATGAACCGAACCGCGTCACAAACTCAGTCGTTCGTCTCGCGGGAACTCGTCATCGCCGCGATTGCACTTGTGGCGATTGCGCTGCATTTGTTGCTGCGATTTGCGTACGTGTTCGAGGGCACATGCTTCGGGGTTCCGTGGCCGGCGATTCCGCTATTCGTCGCGCTCGTCGTCGGTGGCATTCCGCTCGTTGCGGGGCTGTTGATGCGGCTGATTCGCTTCGATTTCAGCTCCGATTTGCTCGCGGGCATTTCGATCGTAACGGCGGTGTTACTCCAAGAATACCTCGCCGGTACGCTCGTCGTGCTCATGCTTTCGGGTGGGCAGGCGCTCGAAAATTACGCGGTGCGTCGGGCGTCCTCGGCATTGCAGGCACTGGCGAAGCGGATGCCTTCGCAAGCGCACCGCAAGCAGAATGGCACGGTCAGCGACATCCCTTTGGAAGAAGTGGCGGTCGGCGATTCGCTCGTTGTTTTCCCGCACGAAACGTGCCCCGTCGATGCGGTCGTCGTCGAGGGACACAGCACGATGGACGAATCGTACCTCACCGGCGAGCCGTACGTTTTGTCGAAAGCGGTCGGTTCCACGGTGATGTCGGGTGCGATCAACGGCGATGGCGCACTGACGATCCGTGCGGAGAAAACGGCGGTCGATTCGCGGTACGCCAAGATCATGCAAGTGATGCGCGACTCGGAGCAGCGTCGGCCGGCGCTGCGGCGTCTCGGCGATCAACTCGGCGCGATTTACACGCCCGTCGCGGTGGCGATCGCGCTCATTGCCTGGGCCGCCAGTGGCGATGCGCTGCGCTTCCTCAGCGTGCTGGTCGTGGCCACGCCGTGCCCGCTGCTCATCGGCATTCCCGTCGCGATCATCGGCTCGGTTTCGCTCGCGGCACGGCGCGGCATCATCATCAAAGACCCGGCCGTTCTGGAAAAGATCGACACGTGCAAAACCGCCATCTTCGACAAAACGGGTACACTCACGTACGGGCACCCGAAACTCACGGAAGTGCTTCCCGGCAAGGGTTTCACGAAAGACGAAGTGCTGGCAGCGGTGGCGAGTTTGGAACGATATTCGCGGCACCCGCTGGCGGCGGCGACGATTACCGCGGCGAGTGAGGCGGGGCTGAAACTCGCCGAGGCGAGCGAGGTCAGCGAGCGCCCCGGCGACGGGCTGCGCGGCAACATCGGCGGCAAAGTCGTGCAAGTCACGAGCCGGAAAAAGCTCGTCGCCCAATCGCCCGCAGTCGCCGAGTTGCTACCGCCACTGGCAGGCGGTCTCGAGTGCATGACGGTGATCGACGGCAACTACGCCGCGACGTTTCAGTATCGCGACGAACCGCGTGCCGAAGGCAAAGCGTTCATCCGGCACTTGAAGCCGCACCACGGATTCGAGCGCGTGTTGCTGGTGTCCGGGGATCGCGAATCCGAAGTGCGCTACCTCGCGGAGAAGGTCGGCATTACCGAAGTGTACGCGAGCCAAAGCCCCGAACAGAAGCTGACGCTGGTGCGTGAGGAAACCAAAAAGGCGGCCACCGTGTTCATGGGCGACGGCATCAACGACGCGCCCGCATTGACCGCCGCCACGGTCGGCATCGCGTTCGGTCAAGGCAGCGATGTCACCGCCGAAGCCGCCGGGGCCGTGATCCTCGAAAGCTCGCTGGAGCGGGTCGACGAGTTGATGCACATCGGCCGCCGGATGCGCAGGATCGCATTGCAAACCGCCATCGGCGGCATGGCACTCAGCCTCGTCGGAATGCTGCTCGCCGCCGCCGGTTACCTGCCCCCCGTCGCCGGCGCAGTCGCGCAGGAAGTGATCGACGTGCTCGCCGTCCTGAACGCCCTTCGCGCTTCGTTCACGCCGCGCGTGCTGACCGACTATTAGGCGAGGCACGTCGTGCTACCTGTTTTGACGAACGATTCCAGGACAAACGGACACGCAGTAAACAAGTAAACGAGTTGTACCCCGAAGTTGATGTGTTAACCTGAGCAAATGCAATTGAGCATCTACGCTAATTTTCTCACCGTTTGTCTAAGGTTACCAAAATGAAAAACCCCGCTGCTCATCGCCTGTCCATCGAGCGACTGGAAGACCGCCTGACACCCGCCGCATTCGGCGAAGTGGGTTCGGCAATCGCCTTCGTGTCTGGTGCGGGCAATGTCAATCGCTGGTACATTCGCAATCAGGCCGATCAAGGCGCACCAGACATCGCTCCGTTTGATTTCGGAAATAGCAACGACATGCCGATTGTCGGGGATTGGAACGGTAACGGTCGGGCCAGCATCGGATCGGTCGATTTCATTCGTTACAGCGATAGTAAAGATTTCGGCTTGATCTGGAGTCTGACCGACGACGGAGGCACGATCAGTCAAACTCCCAATGGCCCGATCTTCGGTGGTCTCAACCCGAGATTTACGTTCGGTACCAACATCCCGATTGGTTTTGCCACTCAAGGGACGCTGCCGATTGTCGGCGATTGGAACGGCGACGGTACGGATACGATCGGCACATCCCGAATCGATTTTCTTAGCCCTCCCAACGTAGGTTCCCATCTGTATTCCCAGTTCGAACTCCGGAATAGCAACAGCGCGGGCGCACCCGACTCTTCGTTCACCCTCGACCTCGGGATACCTCCTGGAGCAGGTTTCCTGGTAGTTGTCGGCGACTGGGACGGTAATGGCACCACAACCGTCGGCGTATTCGATGAGAGTACGGCAACTTGGTATCTCAAAAATACGAATGCCTCCGGTTCGATCTTCGATTCCGATGTCATCACCTTTCGGTACGGGACGCGCTTCACGCAACCGGTTGTCGGCGACTGGGACGGCAATGGCACCACGACCGTCGGCGTATACGACAGAAATTCGTCCGTCTGGTTTTTGCGCAACAGCAACACGGCCGGCGCGCCGGATATCGCACCGTTCGCATTCGGCCAGCAATTCTATGGAAAGCCGTTGTTCATTCCTCACACGGCACCGACGTTCGCGCTACCGATTGGCGGGACGGCATATCAGGATTGGGTGCCGAGCAACTATGTGAACGTCGGCACGCCGGATGCCCCACAAGATTATCGCGGAGGCAACTTTACCTGGAATCGCTCGACCGGCGACGAGTACTCTCTCGCGAATTATGCGGCGATGGATCGCGGCGTGCCGGTACTCGCGGCCGCACAAGGTGTCGTCATCGGCGTGGCCAACGACCAACCCGACCGCAATCAAACGCCAGTGATCGGGCCGATCGTCGAGCGCGGCAACTACGTTTTCATCGATCACGGTTTCGGCTGGTATAGCAGTTATTTTCACCTCAAACGCGGTTCGGTAACGGTCCAGCCAGGCGACATCGTCGCACCGGGGCAACCCATCGGTCAGGTCGGTGGCTCGGGTTCGACGGATCGGCCCAAACTCGATTTCTATACCGCTTTCGGCGGTCGTCCGGTCGAGACACTTGCGCTACCCGCGGCCAAACGCCCAACCCCTCTGCCGACGTACCTCGGCGACACACGCGGTGCGATCGATGGAGGATTCACGACGACATTATGGGACCGGGCAACCTTCATCGAACGACCGACCGAACCGGCAACGATTCAGGGGAGTACAACCAGTGCGACCGTGTTGTATTTCTGGGTCACCGTTTATGGTGTGCGAACGACGGATGAGGTTGCGTTCAAGTGGCTCAAGCCCCCGCAAACCGTGCCGGTCGAAGTCGCCCGCTTCACCGGTCGCGACAGTCGCTTCCGTGGAATGCACGTCTACATTCCCATAAACGCCAACTCCAGCACCCCTGCCAATGCGACTTGGGGCGACAACACGCTCATCGTGGAAATCAACGGCGTAGAAGTCTTCCGTAAGACGAAGCGCGTCGAACCGCCCGTCAACACGTAGGACGCGCACAATATAGGTGCTGAAAACGCGCTACGCGCTTCGTTCGCGCCGCGCGTGCTGACCGACTATTAGGCGGTAAATCGTTTGACATGTCGGAACATCCCGATATAATTGACCGGATGACGTCGCAAGCGAAAACTGCCATTCGACCGAAGCTCACGCCACTCGATGCGATGGCGAGAGCGGCGGAGTGCCTCAAGACACTCGCGCATCCGCATCGACTTCGCATGGTGCAGATGCTCTTGCAGGGTCGCTACACCGTTGGCGAACTGGCCGAGGCGTGCGGCATCCCCAGCCACATGGCCTCCGAACATCTGCGGCTCATGCAGCGGTGCGGATTCTTAACGAGTCAGAAAGAGGGACGCAAGGCGTACTACCAGATCGTCGAACTGCATCTGGCGAGCATCCTGTCCTGTATTGAGGCACGATTCGGGAGCGGCAAGCGTTGATTTTTTTACGCTCGAAGTGTCGTTTGCTCGCGATACATCAACTAATGTGGGCCGATTTTGAAGGAGGCCACGCGATGGAGAATCAGCCGGAGAACGCGGCAACAAAAGGAGGCAACGCGATGGAAATGCTCATTCCCCTGGGCTTATTGGTCGCCTGGATCATCCTGCAAGTGTGGATACTGCCGCGCTTCGGGGTGAAGACCTGACTGGGCGCAGCCTGCGAGCCGAGTTCGGCTCCCGCCCGTGTGGACCGCGATGTGAATACCGAAAGGAAATCGCCATGACTGTGACTGCAATCGACCCGCAAGCGTTTGCGAAACTCTGCAATGTCGGTGAGAAACCCAACCTCATCGACGTGCGTACGCCCGTCGAATATCGGGAAGTCCACGTCGAAATCGCACGGAATGTACCGCTGGATCGACTCGATGCGGCGGCACTGATGCGCGAGCGCAACGGCTCGACGGAGCCGCTTTACGTCATCTGTCGATCCGGAAGCCGCGGCCAACAGGCGTGCGAGAGATTCCTCGATGCCGGATTCTCGAACGTCGTCAACGTCGCGGGCGGCACGCTCGCTTGCATCGAAGCGGGCTTGCCGGTCATCCGTGGGAAGAAGGCAATCTCGCTCGATCGCCAAGTGCGCATCGCGGCAGGGTCGCTCGTCGTGCTGGGGGCGGTACTCGGTGGGTTCGTCCACATCGGATTCATCGGGCTATCGGCTTTCGTGGGTGCCGGTCTGGTATTCGCGGGAATGACCGACACCTGCGGCATGGGTATGATCCTTGCGAGAATGCCGTGGAACCAGTGCCGCGAACCGACCGCTCCGAGTTGTTCCCGATGAATGTTGCCCATCCCAAACCAAAGGAGTCTCGATCGTGAAACTGGTCATCGTCGGTGGCGTGGCAGGGGGGGCATCCGCCGCCGCCCGTGCCCGTCGCCTCTCGGAAGATGCCGAAATCGTGCTGTTCGAGCGCGGGCCGGACGTGTCGTTCGCCAACTGTGGCTTGCCGTATTACATCGGTGGGGAAATCGCAGAACGCAAAAAACTACTCGTCACCACGCCCGAAATGTTGCAATCGCGCTTTCAGCTCGACGTGCGTACGCGGTCGCGGGTGGAAGCCATCGACCGTACGGCCAAAACAGTACGCGTGCGCGATCTCGCCACGGGGCGGGAATACGAGGAAACCTACGACAAGCTGATTCTCGCAACCGGGGCGGCTCCCGTTCGCCCTGCAATTCCCGGCGTGGACTTGCCGGGGGTGTTTACGCTGCGCGACTTGCAAGACACCGACCGGATCAAGGAGCAGGTGGATCGGGGTGCGAAGCAGGTCGTTCTCCTGGGTGGCGGGTTCATCAGTCTGGAATTAGCCGAGAACTTCGTCCGACGTGGTACGGCGGTCACGGTGGTCGAAAAGAACGAGCAGATCCTGACGCCGTTCGATAAGGAGATGACCGCGCCCATCGTACAGGCGTTGGCGGACAAAGGCGTCACTTTGCTCCTCGGCCAATCTGCGGTGGCGGTAGAACAATCCGCCGAGGGGCTAATCGTCTGCTTGGGTTCCGGTCGACGCCTGCCCGCTCAACTGGTCGTCGTGGGAGTGGGTGTCCGACCGGAAAACAAACTGGCGGTCGATGCGGGGCTGGAAGTGGGGCCTCGGGGCGGTATCCGCGTCGACGAGTATTTGCAAACGACGGACCCGAACATCTACGCAGTCGGCGATGCGGTCGAAATCAAAGACGTCGTGTCGGGCGATCCGATTCAGGTGCCGCTCGCTGGACCTGCCAACCGCCAGGGCCGGATCGCCGCCGACAATGCGTTCGGTCGCCAAGCGTCGTATCGAGGCACGCAAGGAACCGCGATCCTCGGCTTCTTCGACCGCACGATCGCAATAACCGGGGCTTCGGAAAAAGCCTTGCGTCGATTGGATCGACCGTTTCGCAAAGTCTATATCCATCCGGCACATCACGCGGGTTACTACCCCGGTGCGGAGCCGATGACGCTCAAACTCCTCTTCGAGCCGAAAACGGGACGGCTGCTGGGTGCTCAGGGGGTCGGCGGGGCCGGGGTGGACAAACGCATCGACGTGCTGGCCGTGGCCATTCAAGCCGAAATGACGACGTTCGATCTCGAAGAAATGGAACTCGCCTACGCCCCGCAATTCGGTTCGGCCAAAGACCCGATCAACATGCTGGGCTTCGTCGCCAGCGGCCTATTGCGTGGAGAACATCCACAGACCGATATCGAAGCAATATTGGCAGTTCCTCCTGCCGAACGAGCGTTCCTGGTCGATGTTCGCACTTCGCAGGAATTTACTTCCGGCCACATTCCCGGAGCCGCGAACATCCCCGTGGACGACCTGCGTTCTCGCCTCCACGAACTCCCCCGCGACCGACCGATTGCCGCATACTGTCAGGTGGGGCAGCGAGGCTACTTGGCGACGAGAATTCTGCAACAGAAGGGTTTCTCGGCGTCAAACATTAGTGGCGGTTACAAGACATACAAGCTGTTTGAACCTTCACCGACGGTTGGTGACGGATCCCGTTAGCCGGACACGCAAGCGCGCAAGCGAGGGACATCGTGGATGGCGAACACCAGTCACAAGAGCGGGTTAACGCTCGCCGCCCGATGAAGTTCTGGGGCGGCACGCGACGTCCTCAATGCCATCATTTCTGCTTCAAGGCCTCATTGATCTCGGTGGTCGCCGTCCGCATGGCTTTCGTCAGGTTGTCGAGTTGCCCCGCCTCCGCAGCCTCGAACACGGCATCCAGTCGCGCCAGTGGCCCTTTGAGTTTCTCTTGGAGAGCTTTCAATTCCTCGCCTTTGCGCGTCCCGAGCATCTCGCGGGCACCGTGCAAACCGCTTCCCGTGCCGGGTGCGCTGACGGTGCCAAAGAGCGGCTGACGCGCGAACGTGTGCGCGAGTGCGAAACGCAGCCGGAGATGGCGCAACGCGAAGCCGTCGGGACTGCCCCGGCCCAGCGGTTCCGCCGTCGCGAGGATGGCGATGGTGATCTTGTCGCCCGGTTTCGTGGGCATCGGCGCATTGCTCATCCAAGCCGTGGCGGGCTGCCTCGTGTTCGACAACAAGTTGCCCTGATTCCACGCTCCTTGGACGCCCGTCGCCATCGCCGCACCGGCCGGCTTGCCGTTGTTGTAGGTGTAGATCTCCCAACTCCCGAGGACGTTGCTTTCCACGCCCAGGTTGTAGCCGCCCTTGGGGATGGCGAACTTGCCGAGTTTTTCCGGAACCGTGAAGCTGACGCGATACCATCCGGCCGCCCCCGGTTTTTTTCGCCCTTGGACCTCGTACGGATCGGGCAACACCTTCATGGTGGACTCGTCCGCATCGAGTTCGTGAAGCGACGGCTCGAGGCCGGCACGAAACTTCACACCCTTGGCGAGATCGATCGAATCGAGTTCGATCAAGCGACCGATCAGTTTGGCCACGTCGTCGGCGGACTGGGCTTGAGCAGCACCGGGCGGCAACGCCACCAGTCCCAAGAAAAGAGCATAAAGAAAGGCACGCATGGGCATAGTTCCCCAGTGAAGTATTGGCCGCCGAACGACCCAGCTCCGCCGCACCGCACGGAGAGACAGAGCAAATAGTAAGAAACCAATGAGGCGGTGTCTGCTACAGCGCTTGGTTCCACGCCGCGCGGGGAAGCCCCGCCCCACAGTGACAGGAACTTTTTGTATCTTATACATAGCGTATCGCGCGATGCTCGATAGGTAAGTGGCGATCGAGTCTTCGGACTCAACCCGTTGGTTCGACTGAGCGGGGGGCGTTTTCGGCCCACTCGTTTGGCGACTGGCACCCACACGGCGGGGCTTCGCCAACTCGTCGACTGGTTGAAACAATGCGAAATTACCACTGTTGCTATGGAAGCCACCGGTGTGTATGCGCATGTATTATTTCACCAGACTGAATGTATTGTTAATCGTCGGCGTCGTGCGAAGCACGACGCAAAGGCGAGCGGGGTGGCGTCAGCCCCCTGATCCTTCCCGAGTCGTAGACAACCTCAATTTCAATGCGACAATCTCTATCCATATCCATTGCGTACGACAGTGGTGGAATCGGGGCGATTACACGCATAAGCCTTCCGCTTGAGTCGAAAACAATCGCAATTTCAATGAGGCAATCTCCATCCATATGCATTGCGCATGACAGTGGCTGGGTGTAATCTCGCCGTTGCGCTCGTTTTCTCGCGATTTTCGCTCGGCAGCCCGCGTTGCGACGCGGGAGTTCGTTCCCCTTTTCAACGACAGCGTCC
>JAYWCL010000228.1:0-18924 GCA_043780595.1 Limnoglobus sp. | reverse complement strand
GAACATTTCGTTTGACTTGCCGAATCGGGACGGGTATTATGCGAACAGAAAAACGATTTATCACAACGCATGTGTTGGGATAAACATCTGTTCGGCGGCCGGAGGGCTTCCAGGGTGGGCAAGCGGGAGCGGCGGTTCGAGCGGATCGCCGAGTTCCGGGAGCGGTTCCGGAAGCTCCTGACCGACACCATCCGCCGGCGGCTCAACACCGGCTTGCTCCAACCGGAAGCCGCCATCGCGCTGCGTGAGGTGCTGGAGGAGCGGGAGCAGGACTTGAGCACCGGCGTAGTCCAAGACGCCGAACCAATCACTGCAGTGGACCCGCCCAGAGCGGCGGGCCCCTGAGCTTGGTCGTTCGGCGAAACAAGCGGAGGACGAACGTCGATGTGGCTCGGGGACCAGCGGGGCAACCTGATCGACTGGTCTACCCAGAAGTGGGTGCAAGCAACGGGGCGGCGTATCGATCTGGCACGGAACCCTTGGCTGGCCGGGCCGATCGGTTCCACCAGGGGCATCGGCCTCGATTACTTCGACAAGTGGGCGGCTGCGGAACAACTCGTCGTCACACGCTACCGCTCCGGGAAAGGCTTGCTCCAGTCCTTCTCCGGCCTGGCGGGTTCCGGCTTCGACCCCGACGCCATCCAACCCGCGGTGGCGGAGTTCTACGAGCGAGCGGCTGACTTCGACATGGATGTTTGGTCGGAGTGGAGCGGGCTGTTCAAGCCGTTCGGCTTTCTAGTCGCCGCCCTCTTCAGCCGACGCTTGGAACAACTCAACATGCCCCTGTCGTCACTCGACACGAGTTGGGGCATGTCCAGCGAAGTCGTACAGGTCACGGACCCGGTCGGCGGGACGTTGCGGGCAAATGCGTGGGTGCGGACATTGGTCAAGACTGGGAGGATCATCTACGTCGGGAGTTACTCACTTACCACTCCGCCGGGGGCGACCGGCCCGTGCGTCAAGACCGTGTTCCCGCTTCCGAATGGGAACGCGATTGTAATTCTCCGTCCGGAGGCGCGACTGGATGGGTCTCTCGTCCTGGTTTCCGAGGGGCGTCGGTTCGGGGATCCGGGCTTCTATTTCACGGTCCATCGTCCCGATGGACGTGTCACGGCTCGCTACCTGCGGAGCTTCCGGGAGCGTATCCATGTGTTCGCGGCCGACGGGGGAACCGTGCGGGTGGACCACACGATGTCGCTTTGGGGTTTTCAGTGTCTGCACCTGCACTATCGTTTGCGGCGGCGCGAGCCGGTGTAGGCTCAAAGGCAGCCGCTCCAGGAACGTTAGGTGAGCCTAACTCGTGATTCTCGTTGGATTTGCGTCGCTATCCTTCGCTCGGTACGTAGCCTCTCCGCCAGCCGTCAGCGAAGCCGCGTTTTCCGCTCATATTGTCAAAGATTACACGCCCCTACTCGACGCACGGGGCGGACACTCACGCCAACGCCGCCGACCTCGTCCTTCGGCGTTTCGATTTTCTTCAACTCACAACTCCTTCGCGCGACGGTGCAAGTTCTGCTCCATCCGCTTCTGATGCTCGTTCGCGAACTCCTCCTCGCTCCGCTTCTGATACGCCACACCGTACCGCGTCAAGTTATACAGAATGCGTGCGAGCTTGTGCGCCGTCGCGGTGATCGCCTTCGGCGTGCCCAGTCGCGAACGTTGCCGTCGCAAATACGCGCCAAGATAACTCTTGCTGCGCATTTTGAAGTTTGCGCGGGAAGTCGCTGCGTCGGAAGTCTCACGACTTCCGCTACAAGGCGATTCTGACGTAGTCGAAGTCGTGAGACTTCGGGACGTAGGAAGTCACCGCGTCAGAAGTCTCACGACTTCCGCTACGAATACAGGGAAAACACGCCAATTTGGAAATCCTTCACGGCGTTGGCCGCAAGGGGTCGGGTGTGAGATATCCACCCTTACGAACGGACTCGTACGTATCTGGGCTTTACCCGACCCCTTGCGGGGAATCGGCTCGGTGAGTCTCGCTTTGACATTGTCCATTCTCGAAAACATGGCGAGCGGTACGGCGTAAGCGTGCCGTGGTAGTCGCAGAGGGTTCCACGGCACGCTTACGCCGTGCCGCTCGCCAGGCGCAGGTTTGTGCGTGAAACGACTGGATTTCAAGACACGCGGCAAAACAGCGTAACTTCAAAAGCTGCGCATCAACGACCACGCCGCCAATCGCAACGCGGTCGCGGCGCGACTCCGGCGAGCGCGACCATCTCGCCTGGCGTCCATTCCGAATCGTCGTTGGTCGGTTCGATATTCATGGTTCACCGGTTCGCGATCATTTTCTTCCGAATGCACTGGCGGCGCGAAACCGTTGCCGATAGTATGACTTTGAATTACCATTTGTTTTGCTTTATCCGGAGTCATAACAATGTCATCCTTCGTTCCTCGGCGCTCGGCGCGCGGCTTTACGCTCATCGAATTGCTCGTGGTGATCGCGATTATTGCGATCCTCATCGGGTTGTTGTTGCCGGCCGTGCAGAAGGTGCGGGAGGCGGCGGCGCGGGCGAAGTGTACCAACAACCTCAAGCAGATCGGCATCGCGTTTCACACCTTTCACAGCACGTTCGAGCGGTTCCCGGCAGGGTTCAATTCGCAGTCGGTCAGCCTCGATTCGGAAAGCACGGGGCCGGGCTGGGGCTGGGGCGCGATCATCTTGCCGTTCATAGAACAAGATAACCTGTATCGCCAGATCAACCAGAATCTGGACATCGCCGACCCCGTTCATGCGAACGTCCGCGTGCAGGTTCTGAACACGTATCTCTGCCCATCGGATGCGTCCCCGCTGCGGGTCATTTCGCTCACGGGGGCGAGCCTTGCGCCGATCTGCGATGTCGCGTACGCCAACTATGTCGGCGTCGGTGGCACTTTTGAAGTCTCGGTATTTCCCGACACGAACACCGGCGTGTTCCTCCGCGATCGCACGCTGAAGAGTCGCGGCTTCAAAGTGACCGACATTACCGATGGCTCGAGCAACACGATGATTTGCACCGAACGGGAAAGCAAGCGATCCCCGCAAACGACGTGGGTTGGCGCAGTCACCGGCACGCGGGTTCAACCGTTGAACCCCGCGTTCGGCGAGGAAGAATCGCACATTTTGTGTACCACAAACACGGGCGAAGCAATCGAAGGCCGCACGCCGAACAACGCGCTCGGCCACGTCGAAGACGCGAGCAGCAAGCACATCGGCGGCGTGAACATCCTACTCGGCGACGGCTCGGTGCGGTTCCTGCGCGATTCGATTTCGCCGGTCACGTGGCAAGCCCTCGGCACCCGCGTCGGCGGCGAGGTGAATGTGAATTTGGATTAACGGGATTCGAAACAGAATTTTAATGTTTTGTTCTTCGTCTCTATTTCAGATGCGAACCCTATGTCGATTCCGTTTCGTAGACCGTTGTTGGCTCTGCTCGCGGTGGCTGTTTTTGCGGCCATCGGCTGGGCGTTGTTCCGCCATCGCGATGACTCGTTGGCGACGTGGCGCGGGCACACCGGGGTGGTGCGTTCGTTGGCGCATTCGCGCGATGGTCGCAGTATCGCGTCGGCAGCCGACGATGGCAACATTATCGTTTGGGATGCCGCCACCGGAACGAAACGGCACGTCATTTCGGCACATTCCAAAACGATACGTGCGCTGACATTTTCCCCCGACGATCGTTCGCTGGCCTCGGCGTCCGACGATGGCGATGTCAAAATTTGGGATGTCGAAACGGGCACCGAGACCGTCGCGTTTCACGATCACACGAAGGCCGCCGAGTGCGTCGCGTTCAGCGGTGACGGTCGCTATCTCGTCAGTGGCGGGGCCGACAAACTCGTGCGGATTTGGAACGTCGCGGAACGCAAATTACTCCTGAGTTTGAAGGGCCACACGAAGCACGTTCACGCGATACTGGCCGCGCCGACGGGCAACAGTTTCGCCTCCGGGGCCAGCGATGGCACGATCAAACTCTGGGAACTGCCGAGTGGCCGGGCGCTCGGTGGCATGAAGGTGACGGGCGGGCACATCAGCGCGCTCGCATACACGCCCGATGGCAAGACACTCATCGCGGGTGGCTCGGGCACCGGTATCAAATTGTTCGATGTCACTTCCAAAACGATGCGCCCCGAATGGACCGGCCCCATAGGCCGAACGATGAACCTCGCGCTCAGCGACGATGGCCGCAAACTGGCATCCGTTCACGAAGATGGCCTCGTGCGCATCTGGGACATCGCCACCGGCAACGTGCTCGCCACGCTCGAAGGCCATCGCGGTTCGGTGACGTGCGTGACATTCACATCGGACGGCCAACGCATCGCCACCGGGGCCGCCGATGGCACCGTGAAGTTGTGGGCAACGGGGCCATAATTGGAACTTGACGCCGCAGCGTGCAAGTGGACAATGGGCGAATGTCCCCTTCCTCGTTCGAGGCCTCTCCCATGCCTGCCACTGCGACTGCACCGAAGCCCAAACTTGGCCCGCCGAAGGTGGCCGATCAGCCGATGTTCATCGGCGGAAAATGGGTCGAATCGGTTTCGGGCAAGACATTCACCACCGTGAACCCGGCGACCGGCGAGACGATTTGCCGCGTGGCGGAGGGCGATAGTGCGGACATCGACCTCGCCGTGAAGGCGGCACGGAAAGCGTACGAAACCGGCCCGTGGTCGAAGATGAACCCGAGCGAGCGCGGGCGGCTCATCAACAAACTTGCGGACGCAATCGAAGCGAACAAGAACGAACTCGCCTCGCTGGAGACGCTCGACAACGGCAAGCCGATCGGCGAATCGGTCGCCGCCGACCTGCCGCTCACCGTGCAATGTTACCGTTACTTCGCGGGCTGGGCGGACAAGAATCACGGCCATACCATCCCCATCGACGGCAATTATTTTTGCTACACGCGGCACGAACCGGTCGGCGTGGTCGGGCAGATTATCCCGTGGAATTTCCCGATGCTCATGCAAGCGTGGAAGTGGGCACCGGCGCTCGCGTGCGGAAATACGCTGGTTTTGAAGCCCGCCGAGCAAACGCCACTGACGGCACTTCGCATCGCGAAGCTCGCGCAGGACGTCGGCTTCCCCGATGGCGTCATCAACGTGGTGCCGGGTTACGGGCCGACCGCCGGTGCCGCACTCGCCTCGCATATGGACGTCGACAAGATCGCCTTCACCGGTGAAACGGGCACGGGCAAGATCGTCATGACCGCCGCCGCGCAGAGCAACCTGAAGCGCGTCAGCCTCGAACTCGGCGGCAAATCGCCGAACGTCGTGTTTGCCGATGCCGACCTCGACGCCGCCGTAGAAGGCGCGTATTTCGGCTTGTTTTTCAACCAGGGCCAATGCTGCGTCGCCGGCTCGCGGCTGTTCGTCGAAGAACGCGCGTACGATGAGTTCGTTCATAAAATCGCGGCGAAAGCGAAGGGCCGCAAGATCGGCGACCCGTTCGATATTCGCACCGAACAGGGGCCGCAAGTCTCCGAAGAACAGATGCACCGCGTCAACGGCTACATCGACGCAGGCAAGAAAGACGGCGCACGGCTCGTCGCGGGTGGCGACACGACGAACCACCCGCGCGGCTACTTCGTGCAGCCGACGGTCTTCGCCGACGTGCAAGACGAGATGACGATCGCGCGAGAAGAAATCTTCGGCCCGGTGATGAGCATCTTGAAGTTCAAGAACATCGACGAAGTGATCGAGCGCGGCAACCGCACGCACTTCGGCCTCGCCGCCGCCGTCTGGACGAAGGACATCCAGAAAGCGCTACGCCTGTCGAACAGCCTGAAAGCGGGCACGGTGTGGGTGAATTGCTACGACGTCTTCGACGCCGCCGCACCGTTCGGCGGCTTCAAGATGTCCGGCATCGGCCGCGAACTCGGCTCCTACGCACTGCAAATGTACACGGAAGTGAAGACCGTCATCATGGCGATGTGATTCGCAAATGAGACTCTACCAAAAACCAAACGAGCGGCAGACTTTCGTCTGCCGCTCGCTTTTGCGTTGCAAAAGTGCGTGGTCTTAGTTCGGCTTCTTGACGTCGGGTAGGAAGCTCTTGTCGGCGGTCTTCGAGGTCGTCGTTTGCTCTTGGTGCAAATTGATCTTCGTATCGGCTCCGCCGATGGTCACGTCGAGCGTGCCGCGCAGTTTCACGGCGATCGACGATTCTTCGATGCGGCCGGTCTTCGCGTTGTACAGGAAGTAGTTCGGCTTCGCGTCGGGCTTCGGCTCTTCGGTCGTCAGCGTGCCGCCCTTGATCTTAAACAGCAACCCTTCGGCTTGGTCGACGGGTGGCTTGTATGCGAGGTTCGACGATAGTTCGACTCGCTCCAGTTCCTTCTTGACGGCGTCCTTACCCTTGTAGGTGTACTTCGCGGTCATGTCGTACGACCCGATCGGGCCGAGCGACATGCTCGTCTTCTTTTCCCAGGTGCCGCCGACGGCTTGTTCCGCTGCGGGCGTCATGCCGAAGGTCGGGTCGGTCATCTGCTTCATCGCTTCGTCGGTCAGCATCTTGGACAGCAGCTTTTCCATCTGGGCATTCACGCCGCCGAGCTTCTTGAGGAAGTCGCTCGTGCCGTCGACCTTTTCGACGACCATGCCTTTACCGAAGGTGATCGTGAACTCGGAGCCGACGAGCTTCCCGAAGAAATCGGCGAGGCCGGGGTTGCCGGTCGCGCCCGTGTCGCTCGGGTTGGTCGAGTCGTATTTCACTTGATTGCCGGCGATATCGATCGTCATTTTGACGCCTTCGATCGTCTGCTTGACGAGCCACTTTTCGCCGGTCTGCGCGGTCGGCAGCCACTTGAAGTAGAAGACTTGTTCGTGCTTCTGAACGAGGTCCGACCCGTTCATCACTTGAATCGTCTGCGTGACGACCGTGCTGATTTCTTGGAAGAACGCCTTATCCTTTTCGAGCTTGAACTCGAACTTTTGCTTGTCGCTCGCCGGTGCAGCCGGTGCGGGCGCAGGAGCCACAGCAGGTGGCACCACGGCGGGCGCGGGTGCGGGTGGCACCACGGCTGGCGCAGGAGCAGCGGGTGGCACCACGGCGGGCGCAGGAGCAGCAGGTGGCACCACGGCGGGCGCAGCTGCGGCGGGTGGCACAACGGCGGGTGCGGCGGGCTTGACGGGGGGTGCCGCAGGTGGGGTTTGGGCGATGGCCGTCATAACCACACCGGCGAACGCGGCCACAGTCAGTCGGAAACGTAGTCGAAACACGTCGAACCTCCACAAGAACGGGCAGTCCGGGCGATTGCCGGCGGGCATTTCGTGAATGAATTTTGTACCTTTCAGCCGTGCGGAAACAAGAGCGAGCCGGAAAATCGGCGGGATCGTTGCGACTTCGCCTTCCGTTGCCAACCGAATCCGGTTTATTCTGCGGCACCCCTTACCGCAGCGATTGCCGAGGATGCTTCGCGATGCCACCATTACCGGAATCGACACCCCGAACGTGGCGGCAACGCTTGCGCACCCCGTTGAGAGTGCTCATCGGTTTGCTCGTCCTCGATCTCGGCGTCTGGGCGTTTGCCGATGTCTGGCAGCGCCATTCGCCCGACGATTACGCGATGCGTGTGGCAGGGTGTAATCGTCACCCGCAAGACCTCGTCATCGTCGGCGGCTCGCCCGTCAGCGAAGGCATCGTCCCCGACGAACTTCGCGGTGGCGAATTTCCGCGCGTCTACGCACTCGGGTTACCCGGAGGCACGACGACGGAGTTCTACCATGCCGTGCTGCGATCTTGCCCGACGCCACCGAAGCTGTTGATCTACGGCATCACCGCCAGCGACATCAACGATAGCCGCAACGAACCGCACGGCCCCGCATCGCTGATGACACTCGGCGACGTTTGCGAATGGGCGAGCACCCGCCCCGAGTCGCGCGAATGGATGGTTCGACAATATCTACTTGCGAAGGCGTCGCGGTCGTGGTCGCTGTTTCGCTATCGGCACGGCATCCGGATGTGGGCGGCGCTACAAGCCGATGCGTTGGCCCCCGGTGCGGCTCCCGAAGCGGTGCGCGAGGCCCGCGAACTGCGGAACTACGCCGACGCGATACTGTCCGGGAATGGCTACGCCCCAGCGGCGGGGTTCGTGGCGCGGCGGCACGACATTAACAAGCAGACCGGTGCCGAACTGCCACCGTTCGCGTTTTTGAACAAGTACAAAACGGGTTCGCACCTGAAGTATTTGCACAAGCTCATCGAATGGTCGAACGCCAACGGCACGCAACTGATCCTTCTCGACATGCCCGTCACTTCGGACTTGGAAGCACAATATCCCGAGGCGTTCGCGGAGTATCGGCAACGGCTAACGGAGCTTGAGCAGCAACGCGGCGTCACCATCATTCGCGCGCATCGCGACATCGTCGGCATCACCGACGCGGGCTTCGCCGACACGATCCACCTCAACGGCGTCGGTGCGAAAGTCCTCTCCCAATGGCTGCGACATCGATTGGATGAACTGCGCCAGCCGAGCGAGCCGAACGACGACCGCGTGCGTGCCCAGGCCGGGGGGAGTCGGCCATGATCTTGGCATCGAAGGCGTTCTTCCTGTTCTTGCTCATCGCGGTCATCGGCTACCACTTGCTGCGTGGCCGTACCGCGAAGTACGCCTTCCTGTTGGCCGCGAGCTACACCTTTTATGCGCTTTGTAGCCCGTGGTATTTGTGGGTATTACTGCTCCTGACCGTCACCGATTTCTTCGCCGCGAAAATGATCGAAGACGCGAGCGATGAACGTTCGCGCCGGCGCTGGCTGATACTCAGCATCGTCTCGAATCTCGGGTTGTTGGCGGCATTCAAATATACCGGGTTCGCCTACGACACCGGGCTGTCACTCGGCCACTGGTTCGGTTACGAAACGGCACCGCGTGCTTGGGAGATCCTGTTGCCGCTCGGAATCAGCTTCCACACGTTTCAGGGAATCAGCTACACCGTCGATGTGTATCGACGGCAGATTCGTGCCGTCCGCAGCTTGCTCGATTATTCGCTGTTCGTCGCGTTTTTCCCGCAGATGGCCGCCGGGCCGATTGTGCGTGCGATCGAGTTTCTGCCGCAACTCCTGCAACCGCCGCGCGTGACTTCCGCGCAAATCGGCGATGGTTTGCACCTCGTCGCGCGCGGCTTGTTCAAGAAGCTCGTCGTCGCGGATACGCTCGATTCGCTGTTCGTTTCGCTCGTTTTTGAAGACCCATCGAGTTACACCCCCGGTGCGATTCGTTGGGCGGTGGTGGCGTGGGCCGTGCAAGTCTATTGCGATTTCTCCGGGTATACCGACATCGCCATCGGCACCGCGAAGTGGTTCGGCTTCGAGCTACCCGCGAACTTTCACTTGCCGTACCTGGCGACGAGCATCACCGATTTCTGGCGGCGCTGGCACCTGTCGCTTTCGACGTGGCTACGCGACTATCTCTACTTTCCGCTCGGCGGCAGTAAGGGCAGTGCGGCCCGAACGTACTTCAACCTCATGGCGATTTTCGTGCTGTGCGGCCTCTGGCACGGCGCGACCTGGGCGTGGATGGTTTACGGCGTCTACAACGGCGTGCTGATGTCCTTGCACCGAATCTACGACCGCACTGTCAGTGGGGTGTCACGGTTCGACAATTGGCGGAAAAGTACCGCGTGGGCAATCGTGGCGTGGGCGTTCACGTTCCTGCAATTGCTTCTCGGCTTGATCCTGATCCGCATGGCGAACTGGCAATCGGGCGGCACCATCGTGCAGTCGCTGTTCGATTTCGGCCCCGTGAGCCTGCTGCGAAAAGAGACGCCGCCACTGGTGCCACTGCTGATATTCCTTGGAATGTTTGGGCATATCGCAGCCGTGGTGCGGAGCCGAGTGAATGTGCGCGTGCCAAACTTCGAGTGGCCGCAAGTGACGGCCACGGTGCTGGCGATAGCAGGCGTCGTCGCGTTCAGCCCAGGCGTCGGCAAGACCTTCCTGTACATCCAATTTTGAAGGATATGATTTCTGAACTCGCCTATGCGTCGTGCGAAGCACGACGCATAGGCGAGCGGGGTGGCGTAAGCCCCCTGATCCAACCTGAGTCGCAGACAATCTCAATTTCAAAACGACAATCTCTATCCATATACATTGTACATGATGGTGGCTGGATCAGGGTGCTCACGCTGCTCACGCACCCCGCTCGCCAAGAATGGAAAATACACAATACATGTAGAAGACGTAGGCCAAGTACGCGGAGCAAGAGCGTACGCGGTAGGGAATGAGCTTTCATCGTCGAGCAAAAGAGTTGAGCCTGAAAGCGAGTGACGAGACGGAATTGACAATTCGGAAAGCGATGCTGCTTCGGAAATTCGAGGACGGCCTGCGCAACCGGTACGCGCCGAGATGGATGAAGAGCACCAATCACAAGGTCGGGATAAAGCCCGTCGCCCGAGGAAGTTCCTGGGGCGGCTACTCGTGGCCCACACAATAGGAGACGCGGGGCGACTCATGCCACCTATCTCCTTCGGAGAGATTCCAACTCATCGACCTCTTCGGGGAACCGAAACGGCACGAACGGCGACCGAGTTTCGGTCTCGCCACCGGCCAACCCGAAGCCCGGTGCCATCGTGATGGTAACACGCCCACCGCTGGTCGATCGCTGGAGCGATCCGTAGCTCTGTTGGGCGTCGGCACTGCCGCTCTGTGAAGCACCGGAGGGAAGCGAGATCGGCCCGCAGAGCTGTAGAAAGTTGTATCCCTCTGAGGAGATGGCGATCTGACCTGCTTGCGTCCCGAGCGGCTGCCTGCCGCCGGGTGGCACCCCGACGTAGGTGTGGTTATCTCGAACTCCCACTACCCGGTCGGTCTCGTTCACGAACTCGCCGTTCCCATCCGAGTCGATAGCGACTGTACCGACTGTGATCGTCGCGGTTGCCGTTTCGGGTGGGTAGGAACGGGGGAGCAGCATACTCGCCCACTCGTTGGTTCCAGTCGCCCACGACACTCTGTAGCCGCCGGCGCCCAGCAACTCGAGATAATGCACTAAATTGCCATCGTCCTGAAGGAGAAACCGATGGTTAGCGAAGACGTTGCTGCCGCCGTTTCTCCAGATGACCACGCCACCAGCGCCGTGAAGCTCGATCCCACCTTTGTTCGGAAAATGCAGACTCACGGCCGGACCGCTCACCGCCGCCTCCCCCCACATTCGGGTCGGAAGATTGTACAGTCCGGCGCGGGCACGCACGGCGGTGTTGATCGTGTAGGCGTAGAGGCCCAGATACCCCGGCGGCTCAAGGTAAAGGCGATACAGCCCGTTCGCAGACTGAAGGTATTCACCAACGCCCATCGATTCGCCGGGCAAAAGAGAGTCTGGTAACGCACGAGACATGTTGAACACCTCCAGATACGACTTAGCTGGCGAAAATGCTCCGCCACCGAACCTGTTACTAGATTGCGCATGTACAACCTATCGCGGACAGTCACCGAGGCGAGAACAACCCGCCCAAGTGTTTCGAACATTGGCGTTTATGGCCATCTACTCCCAGTCTATCCCACTAATTGCCCTTGCGTAGATCAGGAATCCAGCGGATTTTTCACGCTCATGACACCCTTGTTCAACACTTGCGTTTTGCACGGATCGGATGTCATAGCCTGCTTCGAGCCGGTGCGTCGCGAAACTGTGGCTCGTCGCCCGCTTCGCAATTGTTTCTTGGATGCTACGCGGAGCCGAAACCGAATGCAAGATCGTTTTTCGTGAATTTGGCGAATTTTATCCAAATGCTCGATGCGCGCGATGCGTCTCACTTTGCCGCCGCTTCGCCGTGGGTTAGGGTCCACGAGCGGTCGGGGGCGAGGTTCGTCCAGACTTGCGGTTCGGTACTGGCTTTGCCGGGCCAGCGGACGGTAATCTTGTCGATCTTGGTCGCCGTGCCGAGGCCGATGGTGACGGGGAATTCGCTCTGGCTGAGGTAGCCGCGTGCGCCGGCGACTTGGCGGCGAATCGTGCGATCGCCGACTTCGACGGTGATGACCGCGCCGATGGCCGAACGGTTCGAGCGTTTGCCGTCGCCGTTCAGCGTGAGGCGGATGAAGTGGTGCCCGAGCGCCTGATCGTTTCGCAATAGTCGCGCCGGGCCGCCGTTGCCGACGAGCACGATGTCCGCATCGCCATCGTTGTCGAAATCGACCGTTGCCACGCCGCGGCCAACGAGCGGCCGGAAGAGCGTCTCGCTGTTACTGCCCGCTTCGACCGGCTCGAAGGTGCGCGTCGCTTCGCCGGTGTTCCAGAACAGTTGCGTCGGTTGCTCGAAGGTTTGGCCGCCGACGATCTTCGTGATGTCGGGTTCGATGTGGCCATTGCAGGTGAGCAAATCGAGGCGGCCATCGTTGTCGTAGTCGAGGAAGATCGCGCCGAACTTCAGCGGTCCGCGGCTCGGCCCGAGTAAGCCCACGCCGAGTGCGGCATCGTTGAAGCGCAGCGGTCGCTTGTTGCTCACGCGCAAGAACGTGTTCGATTCCTGTGCGTAATTCGCGATCAAGATTGCGGACTTTCCCGGTGCATATTCGCCCCAGTCGATGCCCATCCCCGCACGCACGACACCCGCATCGGCGTACGACGCGCTGACGTCGTCGGCCATTTCCTTGAACGCGCGGGTACCATCGGGCAACGCCACGTTGTGGAAGAAAAAGTTCCGCACTTTGTCGTTCGAGACCATGAGGTCCGGCCAGCCGTCTTCGTCCGGATCGCAGACGACGACGCCGAGCGATTTGCCCATCGCGCGGGCTTTAGCTTTCGGCCCCGTGCCATCGAGCGATGTGACGAGCACGCCGGCCGCCACCGAGACATCCTCGAAGCGTTTGCCGTCGATGTTGCGGTATAGGCTGCACTGGCTGCCGTCGAATTCGGCAGGGCCGACGAACGCACGACTCACGCCGCCGAGCGTGGTGCTGACGCCGAGGTCTGCCTTCGGCGACCAGTTCACGTAGTGGCACACGAAGAGATCGAGTAAGCCGTCGCCATCGTAATCGACGAAGGTACACGACGCGCCGAACGGGATCGACTTGTCCCACTTCAGGAACTCGTCCCACGAACAGTTCGGCAAATCGACAGGCCCGCCGACCGTCGCCTCCGGCGTGACATCGCGAAACGCCTTGCCGCCTTCGTTGTGAAAGAGATGGTGCTTGCCGATACAGCTGATGAAGAGGTCCGGGAAACCGTCGTTGTCGTAGTCGCCGACGGCAACGCCCATGCCGTACATCTCGACGTCGAGGCCGTACTTTGCGGTGACATCGTCGAAGGTGCCATCGCCGCGGTTGCGGTACAACACCGGCGTGCTTCGCGGCATCGTGGCATGACCGGGCCACGGACAGGAATTAACGAACAGCAGATCTTGCTTACCGTCGTTGTCGAAGTCGATGACCGCAATGCCGCCGCCCATCGTCTCGGGCAAGAGCTTCTTGCCGACGGAGCCGTTGACGTGCCGGAAGGTAATCCCCGCCGCCGCCGTGACATCGGCAAACGCCACCTTCGGCACATCGAGTTTCGACTGCGTGATCGGCTTCGCGATTACCGGCGGTATCGGTATCGCAACCGGCTGCGAGAGATACCAGTAACCGACACCGCCGCCCGCGACGAGCAGCAACGCGGTAGGCAACATCCACTTCCAACTAGACATAGTCGAGACCCGAGGGAGGAGGCCGGAGGATAGTGATGATAGGGTAGCGAAGCGCGCTCTTTTCTCCGAACCGAAAGGGCGAATTTCCCGCTTCCCATCCTCCAGCCTACACGCGATCGGGTGTTTTTGAAATGGATGCTCGTTAAACTGGCGCTTTCGGTGATTGCCGCGCGTGGGGTGAGCGGTCATAATGCGTAGAACGACCCTGCGTCGGATTCGTTCGCTCCCGTCATCTGCCAGGACTCCCCCGATATGGCGATCGACGCCAAGTGCCCCTTCTGTGAAAAGCCGTACCGGCTGAAGGACGACTTCGCCGGGAAGAAGGTGACCTGCGCGAATCAGGACTGCCGCAAGCTGTTCGTGGTGACGCCGTCGGCGAACGGCGCGCCGAAGCCCGTCGTTAAAGCACCCGTGAAAATCGATGCCGAGACGCTGGCGGCGCAGGCACTGGCGGACGATCCCGATGCCGCCAGCAACGTGCCGATCGATGCGCGCATCATCGAGATGAAGTGCGCCATCTGCGATTTCGCGTGGGACGTGCCGTGGATCACGCAAGGCAAGAACACACTTTGCCCCGATTGCAAACATCGCCAGAAGGTGCCGGAACAGAAGGAACTGAAAAAGGCCGACTGGCGCGACAGCTTGGGCGGGCGGCCCAGTCAGGCGAAAGTCGAAGAACTCGAAGGCGTCACCGATGCCAAACACGCCCGCATGGTGTCTGGGGAAGCGCTTCGCCAAACGGGCATGTTCAAGCAAGAGTACGAGCCGCGGCCGACCTCGTTCTACGTGAAGATCGCCGCCGTCGTGCTGCTCGCCATCACCGCAATGGCGACGATGGTCATCATGCGAAATCGCCGCAGCATCGAAACGAAAGAACTGCGAATCATCGACGATATCGTGAAAGCCATCGATGCCGACGAACTGAAAGAGCTACCGCTGTATCGCGCCACGTTGCGACTTTCCGCAGGGGAATTCGAGGCACGTGCGGGCAAAGACAAGAAGGATCGGGACCGTGCGGTCGAGTTCTTCAACGCGGCAATTGCCGACCTGAATGCCGCGCCGAAGACCGCCGAACGCGAGATGCTTTACGGCGAACTCGCCGTTGCGGTGCTGTTGCTCGGCGGCGAAGGCGTCGATGTCATCGACCAACGAAAACTCACGTGGTTACCGCAACAAAACGGAAATTCGCGCGCGAAAGTCCGCCCGAGCAAAGCCGAGGAAGAAGGCGTGCAGGGTCAGTTTCGCCGCGTCGTACAAGGGCTGCAAAGCTCGCGCGCGGACTTCGAGCTGCGTACGGCGGTGTTCCGTCGGGCCGCACGCGAACTCTTGAAAGTGAACCAGATCGAAGTGTTGCGCTCGAACCTGCCCGCCGCATTTGCGGAACTCGAACAGTACGAAGCCGAGGCGCAAATTGGCCTGGAATGCCTGCGAGCCGGGCAGATCGCGACGGCGAAGGAGATCGGCGAAAAGCTGCAAAAAGCCCTCGCGTCGGGGACGCTGAAACCGGCCCCGACGCCGGTATCCGCACAGGCGTTGTGGCTCGCGCTCGATCCGCCGATCAAGGGGCCATCGCTCGCGTCGGCACCGACATCATCCGGCGAAATTTCCGATGGCACGCGGCTGGCGTACACCGCATTCCACATGTTGAAAAACAACCCGTCCGAAGCGAAGGCGATCGCGACGCGGCCAGGGCGTGCCGACTCGCGATTGCGTGCCTTGGCGCTCGCCGCCGAGTGGTCCGACAAGCCCGGCGAGTTCGTCGACGAAGCGGCGAAAATTACTTCCGTGGAAGGCAAAAAGAAAGACGCGGCGATTCCCCCGATCACGCTCGTGCGGCTGGCGCAATCCGCCGCTCGCGCCGGCGTCGCCGATCAAGCCGACGACTTCGCCAAGCTCATCTCCGACGATGGCTTGAAGGCGTGGGCGCGGGCCGAGATTTTGCGGAACAAACTCGCCGCCGACCGCGGACAGCAACCCCCCGACGAAGCCGCCGAGATACCCGCGGACCTTGCGGATTTCAAGAAGTTCCGCCTCGGCCACGCCTGGGGCCGCCTGCAATTGGCGCGGCACACGGCACTGAAAAACGGCAAACTCGACTTGGCCAAAACATACAGTAGCCAGTGGCCCCGCAACACAATCGCGCCGTTCGGCCTCGCCGGCGTCATGCTCGGCGTGCAAGACGCAGAGCGAAGGTAAAGAAACGTAGCACACGCGGCTCGCGTGATGACAGAAAAACGTAGTTCACGCGGCTCGCGTGATGTGTTGACCCCGCACGCGAGCCGCGTGCGCCACCCTCAGACCCGCACGCGAGCCGCGTGCGCTACCCAGGAGAATCTCATGTCAACTGCCACCGAATATGCTGCTGCCTACCTCAAAGGGGCTACCGACTTGCGTTTTGCTGTATCGGGCATGACGCGCGAGCAACTGCTCGCTCGCCCCGTGGCGGGCAAGTGGAGTACGCTCGAAGTCGTCGCGCACCTCGCGGACTTCGACCCGATCCTCGTCGAGCGAATGAAGCGCATTTTGGCGCTCGATAACCCGCCGTTTCTGGCTGCCGATGAAAATCTGTTCGCCAAAGAACTGCACTATCAAGATCGCGACATCAACGAAGAACTCGCGGTCATCGAAGCCACGCGCACGGCCATGGCGCGAATCATCGGCAAGCTGACGCCGGAGCAATTGCAGCGGACCGGCATCCACAGCCTGAAGGGGCCAATGGTACTCGAAAAGATCATTCAAATGGGCATCAACCACATCAACAACCACATGCCGTTCATCGTCGACAAGAAGAAAGCCCTCGGCATCGCGTGAGAGACGCGCTGCCCAATGTTCAATATCGACGTTTAGCCGCGCCGCGTAGTCTTCGGAGCGAAGCGCGGGTCGCGATGTGTCGAATCCGAACGCGATCATCCCGTGCGTTGTCGCCCCGCGCTTCGCTACGCAAAGCCTACGCGGCGCGGCTAAACGGGGAATGAATGGGAACGCTCACTACGCAGGTTAATGTTCGACTTCCTGCTTCAACAACGCCACCTCGTCGGCGGTCAGCGCGAACAGGCGATACACCCGTTCGTTGATCTCAGCTTCGGCGTCGGCGAGTTTCCGGCGTAGCGCATCGACCTCCGCTCGCTTTTCCTTCAGGTACGGTTCCCATTCGTCGGCGATTCGCGGCGCGGAGAACGGGTTCTGCTTCCGCTTGAAACTCGTTTTCAAACTCTCGCCGAGCGGCATGAAATCGAGTTCCCACCATCCCTGCGCCTTCTCGTTGAGCTTGCCTTCCGAGTCGGTGCGAAAGCCAGTCAACAGCCGGTGCCGTACCTGTTCTTCGATGCGATAGCGGCTTGTGCCGAGCGTGTTGCACGCTTCGGCGAGCTTAGCAATCGCGTCTCGCTCGGCCGGCGAAGCATCGGGGATGGGGAGTTTTTCCATAAATTGCGAGACAAGTCGATATTGCCAGCGATCGGAGCGAAGCCGAAGCGGTTGCGCCGTTTTGCTGATGAAGAACCACGATGCCCACGACGACAGCACACCGAGAAGATAATAGTCCCCGCCTGGGATGATATATCCGGTGTTGCCGAGATAACGATTCTCCGTGTCCATGCTAAATCGCGGACGATTCGTGATGTCCGGCCAAACGATTTTTGGTTGCTCAAAGGCCGGCCAATAATCGATAGAATCCTGAATCTCATACCACTTGTACGAACCCGGTTTCCGTCCCTTCCATGTTGTCCCCTTGTGCTTTTCTTCCCAGTCAATCGGCCTGGGATCCAATGATTGACGATGTTGTTTCAAGTAGTCGTGAACAGCAGGGTATTCTTCAATATCGATACCTCTACGTGGAAAGACGAGGTATTCTCCAGAATCGTCTACATGCCATTCTCTTAGAGGCTATCCGAGAAGAAACCCCTTAAAATCAGTCTATTCTCGCACGGCGCGAATGCCGAATTTGAGAATACTCAATAAAAACGAGCTTTCAGCCACTATGCTCAGACAAGAATCCGCGATTTTCCCAGGAAAAGTTCTCGGATAGCCTCTTAAATTCGTGCCTTGGATAAACGGCTTAATAATCTCGATGCTACGTGGATCTGCTTGAATCAGTTCGTTACGTTTAACTTCGCTGATTACAAAGACTTCGTTTGCGCCAGTGGTTACCCCACGAAATGTTTGTCCGTTCACGTATTTTGCTACTGTAGTTCCCCCAGCAGCAAGCTTTTTCATCAGTGCTAATACATCATCGGTTTCCAGTTCCCATGCGGCGCTACCGAGGTGATCGGTCCGCATTGATGGGGCTTTCTTCATTTCATCGCTGAGCGTTTCTGGCGGTCGTCCGGAGGTCAGCCACTTCCAGATTTTCATCGGTCCGCCGGGCGTTCGTTTGCTGGCAATCGCGATCGTTGGGCGGATCATCTCGGCATCTTCAAAGGGCTGGAATTCACCGAAGTCGATCATCGATTCCAGTCCGGCGTTTTCCGCAAGGAACTTGCGCAGTCCTTCGCCGTAAGCCCCGCGCACCCAGCCGCCGGACGTAATGAACCCCAGGCGGCCATCGGGCCGAAGCAGTTTCACGCCGAGTTCGTAGAAGTAGACGAACAAGTCGGCGGTGCTGGCATAACTTTGAAAGTTCGCTTCCCAATGCGCCTTGTAGTCTTTGATCCATTCCTGTCGCACGTAGGGTGGGTTGCCGACGACGACATCGAAGCCGCCTTTGGCGAAGACTTCGGGGAAGGCGGCCTGCCAGTCGAAGGCGTCGGGGTGAACTGCGGGGTCGGTGACGACGCTGTTGCCGTGGCGGAAGTTGTGATCGAGGCTCGTTAGCTTCTTGCCCTCTTCGGCGGTTTGAATCCAGCACGACAGGCGTGCGATGCCGACGGCGGCTTCGTTCAGGTCGACGCCGTAAAGGTTGTGTTCGAGGATCGCTTTGCGAATGTCGAACAGCGTCTTCCCCGTCACATCAGTCACGTAACCCTGCGCGCGAACGTACTCGACGTAAAGCTGATTGAACGCTTCGATCAGGAACGCACCACTCCCGCACGACGGGTCGATAATCCGGATCGTTTCCAGTTCTTCAATCCACTCGTTCCAGAACTTGCGAAGGACGGTTTTTTCGGCGGGTGACAATTGTTTCGCGTCGAAGTTCGTCGGGTCTTTCAGCAGCTTTTGCTGTTTCGGTGCGCCTTTCAATGCGCGAAGGTGGTATTGCACGAACCGCGCATCGAGAACGGGCCGCAGCGTCTCCTGAACGGGCACGGTTCAAAAGTGGGTAGCAGTTTTGCGATTGCGATTCGGCTATCGTAAAGTGCCTGTTTCTCCCAGAATGTGAGTTGCAAAACCGCCACTCAT
>JAYWCL010000227.1:0-27129 GCA_043780595.1 Limnoglobus sp. | reverse complement strand
CGCAGACGTGGCAATGCGATCTTCGACGTCGATCCACCACATCCGCATCGGCACGCGAATACTCTCGGCGACAACCGAAGCATCGCGGCCTTTACTGTTGGAAATCGCAATTTCTGGCATGATACATCTCAGGAAAAAGATTGATTACCACAGAGGACATAGCGCGGCGGAGCCGCCACCCAAGTTCACGAGTGTAAAGTATGGCGGCTCGCGAGTAAAGTGGTGGTATCACTCGCCATTTCCGCCCAGAGCCGCCATGACTTCTTTTTTAGATTGTTTCTCGTTTTCCATCCACGGTATTTTGAACGGATTCGATCGCATTCGCGGCGATTCTGGTTGTACCACGTATCAGACCGTCTATAGCCCAAGGCGAAGTCGGCGAAGCCGGCGAAGCCTGGGGTACCATGATCGCCCACGATTCGTCCTGAGATGCAACGCCGTGAAGGATTATTTCGCTTGGAATTTGAGATTCAATGGGGTTTCCCCGCTTGCGCGTCGGGCTAACAATCCGATCTTGTTAGCCCGACGCGCAAGCGAGGAATACCCACAAAACGCAACACGTTATCGCACCCGCCCCGAACTCACCACGAATCACACGAAATACACGAATAAGGAAAACGCTAATGTGGAAATCGTTCACGGCGTTGCCTGAAAGGGGCCGTTCAAACATCAACCATAGCAAAACCTCACCGCAAACAGGTGAACGGCCCTTTCAGGGCCGATGAACATTCCAATACCATACCCAAGGCTTTGCCTTGGGCTGACGGAACCGGCCCTACAGGCCGAAAATTGATCGATTTTAGGTCGCACATCCACCGAAAGCCAGTTTGCGTGGGGCACGTTAAAAACGTGCCCCACATTGCGTTGCACGATTACGCATGCGTTTCCATCTCTTCTTGCAGCTCGCACCAACGCTCTTCGATCTTCGTCAGTTGCTCGGCCATCGTCGTCACTTCGTTATGCAGTCGCATCGCCTCTTTGGAATTACTCGTCGATAGCAGTTGCGCGTTGAGTGTCCGCTTCTGCTCGTCGAGTTGGGCGATCGTTTTTTCCACGGTCTTGAGCTCTTTGCGAACATCCTTTTCGCTTCGCGATGCGCGATGCGTGGACTGAGTTCGCTTCAACACCTCGGGTGGCAATTTCGCGCGTTCGTTCGCTTGTTCGCGCTCGCCGGCGTCGATTTCTTCGTTGACCTTGTTGAGGTACGCATCGTACTGGCCGCTGTAGTGGATCACGCGGCCATCGCGAACTTCGACGATACACGTGGCGACGCGACGGGCGAAGGTCCGGTCGTGGCTGGTGAAGATCACCGTGCCTTCGTAATCGGTGAGCGCATCGGCAAGAGCATCGACGGTATCGACGTCCAAGTGGTTACCCGGTTCGTCGAGAATTAAGACGTTGTGTTCGCTGAGGAGCAAGCCCGCGAGGCAGAGTCGGGCGCGTTCGCCCCCGGAAAGCATCGACACCGTTTTGTCGACGTTCGGGCCGCGGAACAACATCGAACCGGCCACGTCCAGGATTTCCTGATCCTTCTTGCTCATCGCGGCCTGGCTGTGCAGGTAATCGATGACCGTCTGATTTTCCGCAAGGCTCGTGTAAACGTGTTGAGCGTAAACGCCGACATCGCACCCGTATCCCCAACGGACATCGCCAGAGAGCGGTTTGAGCGAATCGACGATGGTGCGAAGGAAGGTGGTTTTGCCTTGGCCGTTGTCGCCGACGATCGCGACGCGGGCACCGTGATCGAGTTCCCACTGGATGTCGGACGCGATTTGACGCTCGGGGTAACCGATGGCCAGATCGCGGCACCGCAGTGCCAACCCCTTACGCGGGGAAATGCGCGGCGGGCGGATGCGAGCCATCGGTTCGTCCGAACCGACCGCGATGAATTCGAGTTTCTCGAGCGCCTTCGCTTTCGATTGGGCGAGCTTGGCGGTCGAGGCCCGCGCTTTGTTCCGTGCGATGAAGTCTTCGAGATGGCGCTTCTTGACCATCGTCGCTTCGTTCGTGCGTTCGTCCTGCGTGCGTTTTTCCTTCTGATATTCCAGGTACGCATCGATCTTGCCGGGGAACGACGTGAGTTTCCCGCGCGAGATGTCGAGCGTGTGGTTACACGTTGCGCCGAGGAACGCACGATCGTGCGAGACGATCAGGCAGGCGGCACGGAAACCCTTGAGGAAGTGCTCGAGCAGAATCTGTGTGCGCAAGTCCAAGAAGTTCGTCGGTTCGTCGAGCATCAGCAGGTTCGGTTCGTGCAGCAGCAGCGCCGCCAGTTTCACGCGGGTCTGCCAACCGCCGGAGAGTTTGTCGATGGGGCCATCGAGGTACGCGCCTTTTAGCTCGAACTGCCCCGCGACTTCGCCGCACTTCCAATCGGGCTGGTCGCTGTCGCGCATCAGGAACTGGAGTGCCGTTTCGTTCGGCAGGAACGGATCGTGCTGCCGCAGGTAGCCGAGGCGAAGGTTCGGGTGGCGAATGACTTCGCCGCTATCGAGTTCTTCTTCACCGAGTAAGATGCGTAGCAGGGTACTCTTCCCCGCACCGTTCCGACCGACGAAACCGACTTTGGTGTTGTCGCCGATGACGGCGTCGGCGTTGTCCAGCAACATTTGAGAGCCGTAACTCTTGCACGCTTTTGAGATTTGAAACAGAGTCGCCATCGTGACGCTTACCCTCGAAACAGCGGAGGCTGATGCAGAAACGGGCGATGGACGCCCAGTGTCTCGGCAGTGCGCACTGTCGAGAGTATTCAATGATTATGCTAGAAATCCGCCGAAAGCCAACATGGATTGATGAAGTTTTTGTTAATGAGCCATCCGACGTCGATAGATCCGCAACCGAGCCGCGCGAGTGCGGGACGGACAGGCGAGCGGGGATGTCAAAATCCATCTCGATTTCACTCCCACCCATACGAAAGCCATTCGTCAAAAAGCGAAACGCGATCTGACGTAAGTTGGATTGGCATCGCGTCGCGAAGTGACTCAAAACGGTCGCAAAGTGACGCAAAAGTGTCGCAAAATGACGCAAAAAAGGTGAATAGCGACGCAAAAGTGTCGCATCGCGACGCGAAATGGTCGCATTCGATTCGGCACTTGCGGCGAGTGCCGAATCGAATGCAGTCGATATAAACCGTTATTCGGTTTCGGGATCGAGAGAAACCTGCCAGATATTTTCCATCGCGAGGTGGCTTTTCGGGTCGCAAAACCCGGAAAAACACCCCCAAAAACGGTTTTTGAGCCTCGCTATTTCCGACTTACGTCGATTTTCGATGAATCGGAGCGAGTGGGAATTGGCGGAAGGACATCGAACTGACTCGCGTACGCGGCAAGGGAATCCATGATGCCGGGATACAGAACGACGCCCTCCGCGAGTGCCGAGCGTTTGCGTGCAAGGCCCTGTTGTCCCGGTAAACGCACGGCTTCGACACCCGGTATCGGTGGGGTTTCGCGACAGGTTTTCGCCAACCAGCCGGTTTCTTGGCAAAAGGCTTGGGAACCGCCAAACGCGGCGGGGTCGGTCACTTGTACGTACACGGAAGCACCCCAACCGCTCGGTGCCTTCGATCGCCCGAACCCGCCCAGCCCTTGCGTGAGGGCTTCGACCATGAGCGCCAGCCCATAGCCTTTGTGGCCGTGGTCGATACCGCCGGTTGGTAACAGCGTGCCGGGTGGGTCGTCGAAGAGCACGGCAGGGTCATCGGTCGCCACACCGGCCGCATCGAGCGCCCACGCGCCAGGGAACCGCTTGCCTTCGCGTTTTAACCTCCCCGCCAAGCCGTTCGTGGTAATCGACGCACTGATGTCGATCCAGATCGGATCGCCATCGGTCGGGATGCCGACGGCAAATGGGTCGGGGGTAAACACCGCTTTTCGTCCACCGAACGGGGCCACACTCGCCACCGCCGGGTCGGAACAGGCAATGGTTATCATCAAGCCACGATCCGTCGCCCTTTGTAGAAAGGCCGCCAGGCAGCCGATGTGATGGCTGCGACGAATGACCACCGTTGCGACGCCATACGTGGCGACCCGCTCGACCGCCAGATCGACCGCTCGCGTCGTCAACCAAACGCCGGGCAACGTTCGTCCATCCCAGGTGATTGCCGCCCCGCGATCCGCGATCACCGTCGGCTCGCCGTGCGACAACATCCCGCCATTGACCAGCTCGGCAAGGTACGCAGGGGCCAATTGCAACCCGTGCGTCGTATGCCCGAGTAAGTCGGCTTCGACCAACCCCGTCGCGATAACCGCTGGTTTATCGCCATCGCAACCCGCCGATGCAAACAACGCAGACGCATACGCGACCAAGTCCATTGCCCGATAACGGATGTCTGCATTGACCACCGGATTTCGTCTCCTAAAAACCGCGACGATGGTACGATTTATGGCATCGCAATGCTTTTCACGTTCATATCGCCATTGTCGGCTTTCACCAGAATCAGCGCGCGGCCTTCGTCGAGTTTGTCGAGTTGTTGCACGCCTTTCCACTCGGCCACGGTTTCGTATTTCACGCCCGCCGTATCGCCTTTTGGTCGCGACGTGATCGACTCGGCCGTGCCGAATTGATCCGCAGGAATTTTCATGATTCCTCGCGCGTTGTTGGCCATCAGCACGAAGTCTTTGCCGTCTTTCTTGTACACGATAATGTCCAATGGTCGATTGCGGTTACCGAGTTCGGCGATGGTCGTGCCGGTTACTTTCGCCCCTTCCTTGAGGTCTTCGACGGGGATCGTGACGAGCGGCGTGCAGGTATAAGCCGCGATTACCTGTTCCTTGTCGCCGACTTTGTAGGTGGTGAACGTCCGGACGGGGGCTTGCGTCTCGAATTTGCCGTGGGCACCGTGGTAAATCTTGACTCCAGCCCCTTTGTTCGCGTCGACGAATGGGTAATCGATCGAGCGAAGCGTCGAGGCGAACTCTTCGTTCGACAGCCCGGCGACGATCAGTTTGCCACTGGCGAAACCGAGGCTGGTGATCGCTTCCATCCGTTGCTTGTCGGTCGCGTTCGACAATACCACCGACGAGAACGAGACGTCTTTCATCGGGAATTCAGCGAGTTTACCGTCGCGCGTCAGTCGCACGATCAGCACGGCGGCGTCCATCGCTTTACCGCGCGTCACGCCGAGGTAAACGTTGCCCGAAGCGGGGTTCACCTTCATGTCGTTGATCGTGACTTGTGCAGCGGGAACGCCGATCATCGAACCGATTTGCTCGGTGATTTTTTCGACTTTGACATCGTCTTTGCCAGTCGGTTTCGTGTCGCCAGTGGCGATGGCGAAGATCGTCGCCGATGCCGGATCGCCGACGAATAGCACGCCATCTGGCCCGAATGCGAGTGCCGTAATCGACTTGATTGCCGGCGTACCTTTTTGCGTTCCCTTGGCCGATTCGGCGAACGACGTCGAAGCCGCCACCGCGACCGCAACGAGTGTGAGAAGCCTGCGCATGATTGCCCCCATTAACGAACAGCGTGAGTTTGAACAGAATGAATGTTGACCGAACCGCACGCAAGATGCAAATGAGAAAACGAAGAGAATGCTAAACCGAGTAATCGACGATCCCAGCAGAACATTTACGGCATGGTTCATATCCATGTCGCAGTTTTGCCAAAAAAGGAACGCCGAAAAGTGGTTTCGGCGGGATTGGAATTGGCCAAATTCGGACGTAAGTCGTTGGTGTGTTAGCTACATTCCGCAATTTGGGAGTGAGTTCGCGGAGGGGTGGGTGGTAAGTGCCGAAACCACTTTCCTGCTACCCAACGCCGCCACGATTGGAACCATGCCACATTTACTGTGTCTGCCACTTATCGGACCGTTGCCTCTCGAATACCATTCCTGTTCGTATCACCATTCGCTACTTTCCCCGAGTTTGCACATGGCCAAGCCGCTGACCGTGATATTTCAGGGTGTCACCGTCAATCTCGATCTCGAAAAGGTCGAGCGTTCAAAGCTCTACGGGTACGTCGATAACGAAGTCGTCGATGAATCGGGCAAGGCGTGCGAACTCGCTACGCTGATTTCCGATGGGCATTCGATCGTCGGCAAAGGCGGCACAGCACTGGCCTACCTGACCCCCGAAGGCATGTGGCGAAAGAAGGCCGACCTCAAAGCGGTGGACATTCAAGGCAATACGATCGTGCCCGTAAAGTCGACGTTCGACTCGCCGGTGTCGCTGAGTGACACGGTCGACATCGACGATTACCTCTCGCACAACGTCCACCTCATTTATCGATTGACGGCACAAGACGAAAGCCCAGCATTGACGGCGGAGCTCAAAAAAGGCACGATCTTCCAGTTTCCGTTCAGCTATCGCGGCGGCCTGGAAGCCTCCGCCGGGTTCCTGTTGCTCGGCTCGGACGGCAACACGTTCCTCTGCGTCGGCACGCCAACCGCCGCCGAGTTCGTCGGTCTGAAAGCCACCGCCGCCATCGTCCCCGAAACCGATGAAGCCACGACCGTGGATGACGATTCGCTGGACTTTAATTTGGTTTAATTCCGATTGATTACCACAGAGGACATAGCGACGACTGCGGATTCTGCGTGCGCACAAGGTGATTCAGAAGGTAGCGAAGACGCACCGATATCGAGTGACGCCCTACGGCCGCGCAACTGACGAAATTTCACTTCGCTGGCGGCGTGGGAATGACGGGCGTATTCATCCCGTAAATCTCGCGATACGTTTCCAGTAATAACAACTCAGCATTTTCTTTCGTCGTCAGGTAGTAGACGTTCCCGACAACGGCGGGGGCGAGGTCGTATGCATCACCGGCGATTTTGAGTGCCGTCATCAGGTGCGTATCGTTCAGCATGAGCGTGACGGGTTGTTGCATTTTTTCCTTCAGTCGTGCATCGACAACGATGTTCGCGCCAGTTTGTTCGCGAAGCTGATTCACGAATTCCGCAAACGGCAGATTGTCCGCCGCGATGCCGACGATTGGGCCATTCAGAATTCGAGCGATTTCATCTTGTGTCACGAGTTTGGGCGGCTCTTCGTAGGGAAGAGCGACGCCTTGCCCTGGCATCGTGATTGCTACTGAACCTTGCCCGAGAATGATCTGATTGCCCTTCGCGCGAATACCAACATTGATAGCACTTCCACCATCATTACCCGGTTGATTAAACAGCGATGCAATTTCTTCGAGAACGTCGCGGACCGACAGTCCTTTCACGACCGCGAGTGAGATTTTCTTTTCGTACGGCTTTTCGATACCGCATTTGCGAAAGTACCCGACATCGAGGCGAATCGTGCTGCCGGTGCGTTCGCTCAATTTCTCGAGCAACTCGGCAACCGTCTCTTCCTGAATTGAGGCGAGTATGCCCGCATCTTTGTCGAGTGCGAGCATCGTCGTGGCCGTGCGACCGGTGGCGACAATCGCGAGCGCCTTGTCGGCGGCTGGGGGTTTACCGGCGACGGGCTTTGTCGGTTCGGCGGCGACTTTTGCTGCGGGCGTGTCGGCGGCAGTGGCGAAGTAAATGCCCGTACCCGTGGTGCCGAGCAGCCCGAGGCCGATGCCAAAGATCGCGAGTAACTTCAATTTGGTCAGGCTCATGATCGAAACTCCGTGTGCTAACGAGGTGACCGTGGGCGAAAGTGCCCCGGCCGCAGAATCCGACAGTGTCAGGAGAATGTCGCGAATCGTGTTCGCGATCAGCGTGGGAATCATCGGTGTCGTGGCGCTCAGCGACGCTTCAAAAAGTCGTTCGAGTGATGTGGTCGTGGCGACCCCGAGGCCTCGCCGCACCAACTTGGTTTGCAACTGCTTTCGAGCGGTGTTCAATCGCGAATCGACTGTTCCTACCGGGATTTTCAACGTGGCCGCGGCCTCCGTGTTGGTCTTTCCTTCGATTAAACACAGCACCAGCACCGTGCGATACTTCTCTGGCAAGCTCGCCAGTTCGTCGTCGATAATCGCATGTTGCTCGTGCAAAATCGCGTTCGCGTCGGGTGGGTCGTTCATCGGCACGTCTTCCATCGGCAACGATCCCATCGAGCGAGCCGCCTTTCGACCGTTCGCTTTCAGGGCGATCAGGTACGCCACGCGGTATAGCCAGCCCGGCAAAGATTCGCGATTCGCAATCTTGGCCGCATCGCGAGCCAGCACCAGAAACGCCGCCTGAAACGCATCGTCTGCATCGGGAAACTTGCCGAGGCGACGACAACACACTGCGTACACCATCGGCCCATGCCGATGCACGAGCGCCGCAAACGCCGCTTCATCGCGCGATTCCACGAAGCGACCCAGCAACTCAGCATCCGCTTCCGTCGCTTGCGGTGCCAGACGGCTTGCAAAACCGAGCCAGTCGATGCGAGCCGGTAATTTCATTGCAGGTCTCCCGAGCCATTCGCTCTGACCAGATAGTTCCACGAGAGTCGGTAACACTTCAAAAAATCTTCGTTAATTTGAGAAACGCGAACGGGCGAAATGCGTTGGTGTTTAAGAATTAGCCGCGACGCGCAGTCTTCGTAGCGGAGCGCGTGCGCGTCAACCATTTGCAACGTGGCTTTACCACATCAAGTGCGGCTAATTCCGGACGGGAATCGTCGGTACGACTTTCACGTACCGCGACCGGTAGATGGGGCGGCCTTCTTTGCGGAACTTTCGCTCGAAGTTCGTGAGGTAATCCATGTCGTGAACGGGGGCCGTCTCGGGCGGTTGGGGCAGTTCCTCGAAGCCGGGGCAGTGGCGTAACGTCTCGGTGACCATCTCGAAATAGTCTTGCACATCGGTCACGAAGTGCAGTTGGCCGCCCATCTTTAACACATCGTTCGTCAGCGTGGCGAACTCGGGCGTGAACAGCAATCGCTTCTTGTGTTTGTTCTTCCACCACGGGTCGGGGAAGAACACGTGAACCGTCGAAACCGTGCCGGGAACGACGAACTCGCGCATGACAATTTTGGCATCCGCGCAACAGGTCTTCACGTTCGGCAACCCACGATTGGCCACCCGCGTCGCCGCATACAGTTGATATTTGCGAATGATCTCGATGCCGAAATAGTTGCGGTCGGGGTTCGCCACGCCTTCGTTGACAAGGAATAAACCCTTGCCAAAGCCGACTTCGATCTCGACGGGATGATCGTTTCCGTAGAGCGTGACCCAGTCGATTTTGGCGGCGGGTGCTTCCGGCTCGCCTTCAGTCGCATCGGCTTTGGTGCGATCGCCCCAACGACCGCGTAAACGCTCGGGTAACTCCCAGACGAACGGTTGCAGCGCATCGGGCGCAAGACGCCGGGGCTTACGCACGAAGGAGATCCTCCCACTTGCCGAGCGAAACGCCGATGATCGTGGCTTCGAAGACGTTGACAAATTCGCCATTGCGCTGCACGTGGCCACGCACGGCAAACTTCGTCGCTTTCAACCCGACGCGCAGGCCGTGACCGACGAGGATGAGTCGCTCGCCGGGGCGGATCATTTCGCGGAAGCGAGCTTCCTCGATGCCGCCGAGGCCGATGAGCCGGTCCGTACTCGGGTGAACGTGGGCGGTGTAATAGTTCGCGAGTTGGGCCGCCGCTTCGCACATCAGCACGCCCGGCATCACGGGGTATTTCGGGAAGTGCCCGCGCACCCAGAAGTCGCTCGTCGATGTATCGACATACCCGACGATTACGCGAGATTCGGTATCGATGTGCGCGATCCCCGATAACAATTTCATTTCGTGGCGATGCGGATTCGCGGCTTCGATCTTGGCGATGGTCACGATGGTTCGCGTAAAATCGAATGCAGACAAATCGACCGTTGCAGCCTGTTCGGCGGGCATAACGCTACTCCTTACCGTACCCGATGAGTTCCAAAACCTGCGGCAGTTCCGTCACGAGGACATCGGGGCGGAACTGCGGTTCCTTCAGATGCTCTGCTGTGGCCACCAGAGATTGCTTATCGCCTGCGAAGAGTGCCGTCAGAAAGCCGTGCTTCTTCGCGGGGGCAATATCGCGAACGACATTCGACCCGACGTGCAGAACCTCCGATGGTTTCCACCCGCGCGACGCACACACTGCCAGTGCTGCCTTGAAGATCGTCTCCGATGGCTTCTTCGCTTTTTTATCGGTGGACAGTACCCGCAACGCAACGGGGAACGCCACATTGACATCGAAATTCGGGTCTTGCTCGCGGAACGCCTTGTGAATCTGCGCGGGCGTGAAGCATTGGCCGTCGGCGAGCAACCCACTCGACACGCCCGCATCGGCGAGCATCTGCACCGCTTCCGCCGCTCCGGGGTACGCCCCAATGCCCTGAATACTCGCATGATAAAAGTACGCAATCTTCTTCACGAACTCGCCGATCGCACCGTAAACGTTCGCATCGAAGACGTATTCTTTCTGCATCAGTTTCTTGACGATGTCTTCCCAGATCTTCTCCGATTGCACTTCGGGAAACTTCTCGCCACCGCTGCCCATCATCCGCAAGTTCGTGAGGGCTTTCGTGAACATTTCTCGCATGTAAGCCGCTGGTGCGCCGGGCTTGCGGCTCATCGAGTTCCACATGTGGAACTCTTGGATCGTCTTCTCGAACGCATTGTCCGTCACGAAGCTATGTTCGTGCTCGAACAGGATCTCCCCCTGCGGAATCGCAAGTAGCGTCCCGTAGACGTTCCACATCACCGCCTTCACGGGCAACCTGTGCAGGAACGGTTTGGCCTTGGCCGACTTCACCTGTGGGGCGGCGGGCCAGGGTAGCCCACGCGCGGGCAAGTAGCTATCCGCATATTGCTCCAATGTGAGTGCCATGGCCCTAACGGGGTGGGAGGATCGGGGAGTCTCGCTCACTTTGTAGGTTAGCGATGAGGAAAAGCGGATTCAAGCGAGTTGCGGCGCGAACGGAGTATTGCATGGGTCGTGCGACGGTCTATCGGAACCGCCCAGCATCGCTTCGTATCGCAAACCCTTCGCGTTAATGTGAAAGCGGCGACGCTGCTCGTCGATCCGTTCGATTGTAATCGTCAGCAACTCAGTGGGCATCGCATCGGGCACGCGGTCCGCCCATTCGACGAGACAAACGCCGTCGCCGCGAAAGTATTCCTCGACGCCGAGTTCGGCGAAATCGCGCGAGTTAACCAAGCGGTACGCATCGAAGTGATAGATCGGCAAGTCCGCAACGTACTCGTGAATGAGCACGAACGTCGGGCTGCTGATCGTCGCCGGATTACGCACGTTCAAGCCCTCCGCCACGGCACGGGTGAGGTGCGTCTTCCCCGCGCCGAGTGGGCCGATCAGCGCCACGACCGCGCCGGGAAACAGTCTCACCGCCAGCCAGCGACCGAACGCCTCGGTCGCCGCCAGGTCGGCGATCTCGACGGTCGCAGTCATCGCTTACGCACTCACTTTTTGGCGTTTGTGCGTCTTCGCCGCCTTGTAGCGTAGGTACGCTTGCATGAATGCATCGAGGTCGCCATCGAGAACGCGATCGACGCCGGGGTCTTTCATCTCGATGCCATCGCGTTCGTCGCGCACCAACGTGTACGGCTGCATGACGTAGCTGCGGATTTGGCTACCGAAGGCAATTTCGCCCTTGGAGTCGTAGCGATTCGCGATGTCACCGAGCCGCTTTTGCTCTTCGATTGCGTAGAGGCGCGACTTCAAAAGTGCGAGTGCATTCGCGTAGTTCTTCGGCTGGCTGCGTTCGGTACGGCTCTCGCCGCGAACGCCGGATTTATGAATGAGACGCACGCCCGATTGCGTCTTGTTCTGGTGCTGCCCACCGGGGCCGCCCGAACAGAACGTCTGCATTTCCAGTTCTTTTTCGTTGACTTCGATAACAATCGTATCGTCGAGTTCGGGGACGACATCGACCGCCGCGAACGACGTCTGCCGGGTGCCACCGTCGCCGAACGGGCTGATTCGCACCAAACGGTGAACGCCCATTTCACTCTGCATGTAGCCGTAAGCGTAGTCGCCGACGACGCGAAACGTGACGCTCTGAACGCCCGCTTCCAGGTTCGATTCGCGATCCGTTTCTTCGACGACAAAGTCGTGGCGCTGTGCCCAACGCACGAACATCCGGTACAAGATTTCCGCCCAATCGCACGCCTCGGTCCCGCCCGCACCGGGCTTGATCGACACGATCGCGTTGCAACCGTCTTGCTTGCCGCTCATCATCGCTTGCAGTTCGAACGCTTCCATCTTGACTAACGTCGCGGCGAGTTCGCTTTCGAGTTCGGCCTCGAACGAATCGTCTTCCATCGCGAGTTCGAGCATCGCTTGCAGGTCGTCCGACGACTTCGTCAGTTCCTCGTATGGCTTCAAAAGCACGTTCAGCGTTTTTACTTGCTGGATCGTCTTCTGCGCCGATTCCGGGTGGTCCCAGAAGTTCGCGGTGCCCATCTTTTCTTCGTGCGTATCGCGGGCTTTCCGTTTTCCCGGGATGTCAAAGTGACCCCCGGAGTTGGGCCAAACGGCTCGCAAGGTCTTCAGTTTGGCGTCGCAATTCGGGGTTCGTCACGAGTATTTCCTCAAAAAACTAACTGTTACGGTTGGTACCGCATATTCTCTCAAAACGTAGCATACGTCTCAGCTAATGTTATTGTACGAAACAAAGGGACCAAACATGAGCAAGCTGACGGGCAAAGTCGCGGTCGTGACGGGCGGGGGATCTGGCGTGGGTAAGGCGGTTGCGGAGGCGTTCCTTGCGGAAGGGGCTTCCGTCGTCATTTCGGGCCGCGATAAAGCGAAGCTCGATGCGGCGTGCGTCGAACTCGGTTCCTCGCCGAAACTGTTCGCGGTGGCGTGCGATGTCGCCGATGCGAAACAGTGCCAGAAGCTGGTCGCTGCGGCAACGGCGAAGTTCGGCAAAGTCGATATTCTCGTCAACAATGCGGGGTCGAATCTGAAACAGCGAGCGATCCGCGAGCTGACGCCGGAGAGTTGGGACGCGCTGATTCGTGCGAATCTCGACGGCGCGTTCTATTGCATTCACGCGGTGTTGCCGCAGATGACCGAGCGCAAGGATGGCGTGATTATCAACCTCGTTTCGGTGGCGGGCAAGCGTGCGAATCCACTCGGCGGGGCGGCGTACGTCGCATCAAAATTCGGCATGGGCGGGTTGGGGATGTGTCTATCGAACGAGGAACGCGAGAGCGGCATTCGCGTCAGCAATATCTATCCCGGTGAGATCGACACGCCAATTTTAGCGTTTCGCCCGAAGCCCGTTTCCGATGAGCAACGGGCACTGATTTTGAAACCCGAAGATGTGGCCGCCGCAATTTTGTTCGTCACGACGTTGCCGCCACACGTTTCGATTCCGGAGTTGGTAATGAAACCCACGGCCCACACGTACTGGTGATTCTGTAATCCTAAATCAACTCCCGGATCGGTTGGCCTTCGTCGAGCATCGGGATCGGTCGGCCGGTGTGGTCTTTGAACATCGTGCCGTGGTAGATGCCGAGTTGGTGGTAAATCGTTGCCAGTAAGTCGGCCGGTTTCAGTGCGCGATCGACGGGATATTCTGCGTTTTTCGAGGTTTTGCCGATCACCTGTCCGCCCTTCAGACCGCCGCCTGCGATCATCGCGGAGATCGCTGCGCCCCAGTGGTCGCGGCCCGGAATCGGGATGCCGGGCTGGCCGGTGTTGATCTTCGGCGTTCTACCGAATTCGCCCATCACCAGCACGATGACATCGTCGAGCATTCCGCGTTCGCTGAGGTCGTCGAGCAACGCGCCGACCGCACGATCGACGACGGGGACTTTCCGCCCGTGGCCTTCCTTGATGTTCGAGTGATCGTCCCAGTGCGGCATATCGACGGTCACGAACCGCACGCCCGCTTCGACGAGTCGCCGGGCCATCAGGGTGTATCGCCCCCACGGACCTTGGCCGTAACGGTCCGATGAACGCGGATCTTCTTTGTCCAGATCGAATGCCTCGCGGGCCTTGCTGCCCATGACGAGATCGATCGCTTGCTGTTGGTAGACATCCATCGATTCGACGGTGCCCGAAGTATCGACATCGCGACGAATGCTGTCGAACTGCTTCAGGAGATTCGACTTGGCATCGAGCGTACTGCCACTCGATTGGCTGAGTGCGCCGAGCCATTTCGGCGAACGGACTTGGCGAGTATCGTTTGCAGCGAGATAGGCGACTTCCTTGTTGACGTTGAACGGGTTGTACTGTCCGCCGAGGTACGCTGCGCCCATGTAGCCGGGGTAAAGGTAGACGCTTTCGGCGGCAGGTAGTCCGACGTATGCAGGCATCCCTGCTGAGGCAGGGCCTTTGATTTTCGCGATGTACGAACCGACCGATGGCGACATCTGCGCCTGGCGAACGGTCGTCGAACCGAACTTACCGGTGAGCATCCAGTGCGCGGCGGCGAAGTGATCGCCCGTGCCGTGGTGTAGCGATCGCACGAGTGCGATTTTGTCCGCGTGCCGTGCGGTGTGCGGCATGATTTCGCTGACGAGAACGCCGGGGAGTTTCGTTTTCGCGACCCCGAACGGCCCGCGATATTCGACGGCGGCATCGGGTTTCGGGTCGTACATTTCGAGTTGGCTCGGCCCACCATCGAGCCAGAGCAGAATCACCGACTTCTCTTTGGAAGTCGGACTCGCTGCGGTGGCTTGCATTTTCAGTAACGATGCCAACGATAGCCCCGTGGCACCGAACAGACCCGCCTTGATGGCGGTACGGCGACTCGTGCCGTGGCAATTCACGCCGGGCGTACCAGTACGGACAGTCAACATGTGTGTGCCTCGATTGAGAAAGGCAGCGGAGGGTGCGAACAAGCTAAAGAGTAGCAGAACCTACGCGGAACGCCAGAACAAAATGGATCGCGACTCCGAAAGCCATGCCGAATTGTTATCGCACTCTCGCATCTCTCGCGATTTCAAAGGTTCGTTTTTGACCTCGACACAAACTCAAACCCCGGCTATTCGCCTTCGTTCGGTTGGCTCCATTGGAGGGCGTTATCGTGCGCGGAATCTTGCTCGCTCTTTCACTCGGCATCGTCGGCTGTGCCGATACGCAATTCGCACGCACGGCACGAAGCATCGTTGGCAAGGAAATTACCATTCCGAAGGGCGCGGAACCGAATCTAGGGGCCGCGTCTCGGGTCGATCAGATCGGGCGACAGATTGCGGCCGCGAATCCGTTCATTGGGATCGAGCCGACGTTTCAAACCATTGGCAGTCCGGAACCATTGCTGTTGCACCACGATCAACATGGGATGATTATCTCGGATTCGCTCGTCAGTTCGTGCAAAACCGATGCGCAGCTCGCGGCGGTGCTATGTAGCGAACTCGGCAAGATGGTGTCCGAACACCGCAATGCGATCCGTATGGGATACCCCGATCCGTTGCCGAACATCTCGGTACCGAATAGCTCGGAAATGAACGGCATCCCGGCGGATCAGTTTCGTCTCGCGGAACTCGCGATGCTCGAGAAACGATTTCCGAAAAAGGAAGCGGACCGAATGCGCTCGCTGACGATCGATCCGCAAAAGATTGCAACCGATTTGCTCAAGACGACAGGTTTTGAAGAATCGGCAATGAGTTCGGTCGAGCCGTTGTTGAAATCGGCTAACAAAGACAGCGCGATTTCCCGTCAACTCGGTGGCAAAGGCACGAAGCCGACCTGGTCGAACTAATCGAACGATTTGCCGTTTCGCTCTCACTTCGCTAATTCATCCAACAATCGTTGGCGATATATTCGCGCGCATGGTCGGTGCTTGACCGTTACGCACGCGGGAATAGATGTATATCAACAACCCTCAGTAATTCTCTCCGTTACGAAAGCGGGTGCCTGATGCGATTCGGACTCCGATTCTGCGCTCTTTCTCTCGTTGCGTTGGTCGTTGGGATGGCCCCCGGCTGCAATTCCGGTTCTGGCAAGCCCAAAGTGGCGATCATCACCAACTGCATTGCCGAGTTTTGGTCGATCTGCGAAGCGGGTGCCAAGAAGGGCAGTGCCGACTTCGGCGTCGATGTCGTGTTCATCCAGCCCAACAGCAACACCGTCAGCGATCAAACCGAGAAGATTAACGACGTGCTGAAGCTCGGCGTCACGGGAATTGCCGTCAGTGTGATCGACCCGAAAGAACAGACGCCTAACCTCAAGCGGATCGCAGCCGAAAAGCATTTCTTGGCGATGGACAACGACGCACCCGATAGCGGTCGCCTGTGTTACATCGGCATCGATAACTACGAAGCGGGCAAAGCGGTCGGGCGGATGGTCAAGGAAGCGATGCCGAACGGTGGTACGCTCGTCATGTTCATCGGCTCGATGTCGTCGGACAATGCCGCGAACCGCGTTGGTGGCGTTCTCGATGAACTCGCTGGCCAGAAAGGGGCGAAAGGCCCGACGTACGGCCAGTTCACGCTGTACTCGAACGCTCCACTCATCGACGAAACCAAAGAAGACAAAGCCCAAGAAAACGCGAAGGACGTTCTCGAAAAACTCAAGGATGCACAGAATGTCGTGATGGTCGGTTTGTATGCGTACAACCCGAAGGCGATCCTCCAGGCGGCCCGCGCCAAAGGTGTCGTTGGCAAAGTCAAGATTGTCGGCTTCGATGAAGACTGGGTGACGCTCGAAGGGATCGCGAAGGGCGAAATCGTCGGTACCGTCGTCCAAGACCCGTTCATGTACGGCTACAAATCGGTTGAAGTTCTCGCTGCCTTAGCGAAGGGCGACAAATCGAAAGCGACGACCTCGCCGATTCCCTACCGCAAAGTGACGAAAGACGGTGGCCCCGATGAGACCATTAACGGCACGAAGGTCGTGAACCTGAAAGTGGCCGACTTCAAAGCGAAGCTCGAAGCCGACATCGCCAGCGGCAAGAAGTAACCGTTTCCAAACTCACAACGACCAACTCTTCACTAAAAACTACTGTCGCGTACGGGTTAGCCCGACGCGCAAGCGAAGGGACGACCGAAACCCTCGCTTGCGCGTTGGGCTAACAAAACCCTTAGTTCCGAGTGAAAAGTCGATCGTTGGTAGTGACTGTAATATGCCCATTCCACTCATCGAAGCGATGGCGATCCGCAAACAGTTTCCGGGGGTTCTGGCCCTCGATGGTGTGTCGTGCGCGATCGTGCCCGGCGAAGTGCTTGCGATCGTCGGCGAGAACGGTGCGGGCAAATCGACGCTGATGAAGGTCATCGCGGGTATTTACACACCCGATGCCGGCGAACTGCGAATGAACGGGCAGCCGGTTCGCTTCGACGGGCCTGCTGACGCGATGGAAGCGGGCATTTTCTTGATCCATCAAGAACTGAGCCTCGCGGAGAATTTGTCGGTCCTCGACAACTTGTTCCTCGGCCGCGAACGCACGAAGTTCGGCTTCCTGCGCGTGCTCGATCGCACGTCGATGGCGGCCACGGGGCGGGACGTTCTCGTTCGCGTCGGCCTGCCGAAGGAGTTATTGCACGTCGAAGTCGGGACGTTGCCGCCGGGGCAGAAACAGCTCGTCGAAATCGCGCGGGCGCTCATCAATGATGCGAAAGCGATCATCATGGACGAGCCGACTTCGAGCCTGACGCAAAAGGAAACGGACACGCTTTACGGCGTGATCGACGCGCTCCGAAGCTCGGGTGTGTCGATCTTGTACATCTCGCACCGGCTCGCGGAGATCAAGCGCTGTGCCGACCGTGCCATTGTGTTGCGCGATGGCAAACTGACCGCAGAGTTGCCGAAGGCCGAGATCAACCACGCCAACCTCGTACGCTACATGGTCGGCCGCGATCTGAAGCAGTTTTTCCCGCGAGACCACCGCAAAGGCGCGGGCGAAACGGTGCTGCAAATTCGCGACTTGCGTTTTGCGGGCGGGCCGGGTTCCGGTATTTCGCTCGACGTGCGTGCGGGCGAAGTCCTCGGCATGGCGGGGCTGGTTGGGGCAGGGCGTACGGAACTTTCCGAAGCGATCTTCGGCATCCGCGCAATCACGAGTGGAACGATCCAACTCGGCGGCCAACCGGTGCAAATTCGCACGCCACGCGATGCCATCGATGCGGGCATTTACCTCGTTCCCGAAGACCGCAAACTCAACGGGTTGATCGTCGATGGCACCGTTGGCGAAAACTTGAGTTTGCCGAACTTCGGTCGAATCACGCGATACTCTTGGCTCAGTCGTACGGGTGAAACCGAACTCCATCGCGAGTCGATACAGCGTTTGCGAGTGAAGACGCCGAGCGCGAAGCAGACCGTCGGTTTGCTGTCCGGGGGCAACCAGCAAAAAGTCGTGTTTGGCAAATGGCTGGCGCGCGGGCCGAAGTTGTTAATCCTCGACGAGCCGACGCGCGGGGTCGATGTCGGCGCGAAGGCGGAGATTTACGGGCTGATCGACGAACTCGCGGGGCAAGGCGTCGCGATTTGGATGATTACCAGCGATCTCGAAGAACTTCTCGGCATGTCGGATCGCGCGGTCGTCATGCACGAAGGCCACATTGCGGGCGAATTGAAACGCGAAGAACTGAACGAAGAAGCCGTGATGCGACTCGCAACGGGAGCTAGCGAATGAATCGGATTGCAGGCGTTTTGGTGTTGCTCGTCGGGTTGTACGCGGCCCTTTACGCCACGCGCCAATCTGCGCTCGATTCGTCGAACCTCATCGATGTCGGCAACCGTCAAGGCTTCTACGGCATCATGGCCATTGGCGTCGGCGTCGTCATGATCGCGGGGGGGATAGACCTCAGTATCGGTGCCGTCGTGGCACTCGCCGCGACGACGTTCGGCGTGCTACTCAAGAACGGCGTGCATCCGTACGGCGCGTTCGTTATCACCTTGATGGGCGGAACTTCGATCGGTTTCCTGCACGGAATCCTCGTCACGAAATTTCGGTTGCAGGCGTTCCTGATTACGCTATGCGGGCTGTTCGTTTATCGCGGACTCGCACGCCTTCTGACGAACGATCTGCAAGTGGGAATGAACGCGATTCTGCGCGAAAAACCGAGCTTCGTACCGAGCGTTGACTGGTTGCGATTCTACCTGACGGGCCACGAAGCCGATGGCAAACTCGCGTTCCCGGCGATGCTCGTGTTACTCGGCGTGATCGCGGTGGTAGTTGGGCTGATCTTGCAAAAAACCTCGTATGGCCGATATTGGTACGCGGTCGGTTACAGCGAGCAAGCGGCACGCTACGCCGGTGTGAACGTGGACCGACAGCGGATCGTCACCTTCATGATCGGCTCGACACTCGCGGCACTGGCCGGGATCTTGTTGTTGTTGAAAGACAGCTCCGTGAAGCCCGACAACGCGGGCATGGCGTACGAACTCGAAGCGATCACGGGTGCCGTGCTCGGTGGTGTGAGCTTACGCGGCGGATCGGGAACCGCGCTCGGTATCGTCCTCGGGGCCGCCGTGTTGCCGCTGTTAAAGAACCTGATTATCTTCCTCGAAATTCCGAGTGCCGTGGAACCCGTCGTCATCGGCACGACACTTTTGTTGGGTACGACCGTCGACGAATTGCTACGCAAACGAAGTTCTGCAAGGAAAACGGGTTAATTGGCAGCAAAATTGCCGATGAACTGAATAGACGAACCGTTGTCTATCTTAGGTTCACCGATGAATTGCGCATTATTCATACTCCTGACTTCCGCCCCGCTGTTCGCGACGCAACCGAATGCGGAGCCGACCACCGCGTCGGCTAAAATCACGCTCAAAGATGTCGCTATCGGCGAACTGCTCGAAAAACTGAACGTCAAACTCGATTATCGGCTCGAAGGTCAAGTCACGATCGTTGCGAGTGTGTCGGTCGAAATCGGTAACGCGACGAGCGCGAAGGGTTACACCTTTCGCGGCCAACTCACATCGGCGGCGATGCGTTTCGAGGGTTTGCAAGTCCGCGATCTTTCGGCGAATGTTCTTTACGTCGATGGCAATCTCACGCTCACCGAGTTGAAAGGGGCGGTCGTATCGGACGATGCCACCAAAAAACGCGGCGAGTTCAGGGGGACTGCCACGGCCGCCATCGAACCGCGGGGCGATCTGAAAGCCAATCTGGAATTGACGAGTTTGCCACTCGGCGAACTGTTCAAAGCCGTACCGGGTGGCGTTCCCGTTTCGGGGGCCGTGAACGGCAAAGTCGAATTTCGCAGCGCGGTGAACGACCTGCGCGATCAAACGAAGTGGACCGCCAACGCGAACCTCGATGCCGAACAATTGACCGTGTTCCAACGTTCCGTTCGCAATGCCAAATTGAAACTGACTTTGAAAGACGGCAATGCGACGCTGACGGACGCCGTGGCCAGCGTCGAAGGCATTCCGGTCACGGGCGATGCGACGCTGACAATCATCGAGAAGTACGCATTCCGGGCGGCGTTCCGGACGTTGCCGCAAGATGTCAGCGAACTGCAAAAGCTCGTGCCAGAACTGTCGCTGCCGATCGCAATTCGGGGGAAGTTGACGACCGACGCGACGATCCTCGGCACGCTGAACCCCGTCGCCATTTCGGCTTTGGGGACGATTTCTGCAAGCGATTTAACGACCGGCGATTCGCCACCCGGCACGCTGTACGCGAAGTGGAAAGTCAGCCCCGAACGTGTGACGGTCAGCGATTTTGCTGCGACACTATTCGGCGGAAAAATCACTGGGTCCGCCGATCTGCCACTGTTGCCGAGTGCAAAAGGCGATCTCAATGTAACCTTCACCGATGTCGATGCGACCGCGATCGGCAAATCGTTTCCCAAAGTGCCCGTGCGAGTCACTGGCCAACTGTCGGGACAGGTTAAAGGCACGATTCCTGCGGCGAAGCCGAACGCAGCCCGCGCGACCACCGCCGATGTGAACGTGACCGCCGACAAACTCACCGTGCAAGGTATCCCCGCATCGAAGCTGACGGGTAAACTGTCGCTCGTTGGCGATGCGGTGAAGTACGAATTGGAAGGTAAAACGCTCGGCGGTTCGTTTGAAGTCAACGGGCAATATCCGGAGCAGAAAGACGAAAACGGTTCGCTGCGTTTACGCGGGATCGATCTCGCGCGATTGACCGAAGCGTTGCAACTCCGTGCCGTGCCATTGCGCGGGCGCGTCGATCTCGCGTTCGATTTTTCTTCGGACTTAAACAATGGCACGGGGCGTTACTCGTTTCGCGGCCTGGGCTGGGGCCGAAGTCGATTGATCTCGGAAATTCAAGGGCGAATCCAGTTGCGAAATGGCTTGTTTGAAGCATCCGACGCGGTCGGCCCGATAGCGGGTGGAACGATCCGGGCACGGGTTCGAGCCAGTTTGGAAAATCCGTCGCGGAACTTCTTTCGTCTCGACATCGAAAGGGCGGATCTCGGACGTTTGTCAACAGCGTTCACCGACCGGCCCGATCTCATCGAGGGCGGTGCGTCGCTTACGGTACGTGGGAAGTTCTGGCCAGAGTTTCGCGCGACGGGTACGCTCGGTTTGAATCGCGGTCGCGTGGCAGGGCTGACGGCCACCGATGTCCGCGTGCCGTTCACGTTCACAACGAGCGCGGGCGGTAGTCAGTTGGTGATTCGCGATGCCAACGGAATGATCGGCAACGGTCGCGTCACGGCGCAACTCGAATCCGATTGGGGTGCGGGTGGCCATCTTCGCGGGCAGGTCCGATTCACGAATGTGCATCTCGGCAACGTCATTACCGAACTCAAACAATCGAACTATTTCGGCAATGCGCGCGTCACCGGTCGCATCGATATTAGCGGCGAGAATGTGCTTTCTGCGGAGGATGTGACGGCGACAGTATTCGCGAACATTGCGCAGGCATCGGTGCGAGAATTGCCCGTTCTCGATCGAATCACGCCGTTCGTTTCCCCTGCGGCGTTGCTCAAGCCGTTCGATGCGGGCGAAATTCGCGGGCGATTGTCGCGTGGCATCTTCCGCATCGAGCGGCTGACACTTGCGAATGCGACGGCGGATCTTTACGCCGATGGCACCGTGGGAATCGATGGGCGGCTTGCGCTGAGTGTGATCGTTCGCACGGGGCAGATTGGCGTGAACGACACCGTCTTACGGCAAACCGGGCTACAACTGGCACGGTTGGCGACACCGTTGCCGATCCAAGTTATCGGCCAAATCAGCAGCATCCTCTCGAACCGCACGATTCGACTCGCCGTGACGGGAACGGTATCGTCGCCGCAAACGCGGGTGAACGCGGCGGCACTGTTCACCGAAGAAACGATTCGGTATTTTTTGCGACAATCGATCTTCGGAACTGTCGCCCCACTGCAACCGACGACGCTACGGCAAACTCGGTAAGTTCGGCTATACTCCGACAATCCGACCGACCGATAAAACTGGAAAGATTCCGCACGGAGTTCGGTCATGCGTGGCAAGATGTCGTGGATGGGTTTCGTTGGTTTTTCGCTTGTGACACTTTTGCAAACGGGCTGCGGGAGCCTCGGTCAGACATTCGGCTTATCTTCACCGGCTTACAAGCTGATACCAGAAGCCGAGGCGTTCCGCGACTTCAACGTGCCGCCGCCGAGCCTCCCACGCGAACTCGCCAAGACGCCACTCGCAGAGTATCTCGTCGAACCCGGCGATGTGCTTCTCATTCAAACCGCCGACCTCGATTCGCCGATTCGCATTCCTGCCGATCAGCCCATTCTGCCCGATGGTAACATCGAACTCGGCGAGTACGGCCGTCTGATCGTGACGGGTAAAACCCCAGCAACTATCGAAGTCGAAGTCCGACAACTTGTGAAGGCCAAGGAGAAAAAAGAGGTCGCGATTGCCGTGCGACTGATCGGGCGGCAGAGCAAAGTCTTTTATGTCCTCGGCGAAGTCAATTCCCCCGGTTCGTACCCGTTGAGCGGGCGCGAGACCGTTCTCGATGGGCTAATGGCCGCCGGTGGATTGACGCGACAAGCCCAGGAACGGAAGCTGATTCTCGTACGGCCCTCGCAACCCGATGGCTGCCAGGAAGTTTTGCCCGTTTGCTATCCACAGATCGTTCAACTCGGCGACACGACGACGAATTACCAACTCCGCCCCGGCGATCGAATCTACGTGCCGAGCCAAAGTACGCTCGAAAGTCTATTCCCAGGTCGCGTGAAAACCTCCGCACCGTGTTGCAAGCCACACGTGCCCTGTGCAACGGGTATCGTTTGCCCGCCTGCCGTTGCGAAATAAAATCGTACGCGGCGCATGAATTGCACACTTCTGGCGTGTCTTCGACCGCAGTTTGGGGTGTCAAGTGAAGCGAATCGCTAGAATTTTGCGGTGGGTCGCTGCTATTGCGATCGTTGTTTTTGGTGTGGGGTGGCTCGCGATCACGGGCTACCTGAATAGCTCGTACGGCCAACGTATGGCGAGTCAGCAACTGAGCGAACTCGTCGGCACGACCGTGGAAGTGAGCAGTCTTGGCGTCGGCACGAACACGACGTCGATTACTTTGCGGATTCCCGACCCGGCCCCAGAATCGCAGACCGATTTGATCAAAATCGGTTCGCTCGAGGCCGATGTTTCACTTTTGAATCTGCTAACGAGTCAGGTTGCGCCGACGACTGTGACGGCTACCGACGTCGAGATTATGCTGCGATTCGACGCCGATGGGAATCGACTGACGGTATTTCCTCAGTTTGCGAAGTCCGGCGGACCGTTCACGCTACCGACCATTCAGTTCTCCAACGCACGCATCCGCATTCAGCAAATTGGCCACCCGGAGTTCGACTTGAGTGGCATCGTCGGTCAATTCAAACGCGATGGCGAATCGTACGCATTGACGGGAGAAGTCATCGAACCGAAATGGGGCAAGTGGAAGTTAACCGGTCGCCTCAACGCGGATGCGTCCGTTGGGCAGTTCCAACTGCAATCGGATGAGGCAACGTTGAGCGACCCGTTGTTGCGTAGCATTCCCTACGTGCCGTCGGAAGTGTGGGACCACCTCTCCGCTTCGGGTCAGACCGTTGCGACAGTGACACTGACACTCAAACCGGGTCAGAAGCTCCTCGGTTATCGCGTCGATCTGCGTCCGAAGAAAGCGACGTTGAGTTTCCCGTCGGCTGAGATTGCGGTATCGAATTTTGTCGGCCAGATACTCGTCGAAGATGGCCAGGTACACGTCAACGATGCCGTGATGCAACTCGCCGATGGCACCGTTTCGTTGAATGGCAGTTGCAACTACAAAAATCCCGAACGTGTGATCGCCACTAACGTGAAGTCGAAGCGCGTGGATATTCGCCGACTCCCGGAATCGTGGGGATTGCCAAAAAAGATGGAAGGCAAATTGACGGGATCAGCCGACTTACGCTTGCACATCAACCCAGAAGGCAAAATCGATCCGCGCGGCACGGGACTCGGGCAACTCGAAGACGCAAAATTTGCTGGATTGGACGCGAAGATCGAGTTAAAACTGAGTGGTCGCGGTGGCCGATTCCGCTTCGACGCAAACGAGTAATTGCCGTTTCGACTTTCACCACAGATTCTGGAGAACGATCATGAACGCAGGCATCCCCGACCGTCGGGAATTCATCCAGACGGGCATCGCCGGTCTGGCTGTCGCTGGAGCCGTCACTGGCGCGGAAACGCCGCCCGTGAACGCGGGTCGCATTCCCATGCGACGTTTCGGAAACACGCAAGAGATGGTGTCCGCGATTTCGCTCGGCGGCCACGCGGCGACGAATCCGAAGTTGTTCGCTGAGAAAGATAGCGTGAAGCTCATTCAACGTGCCGTCGATGAAGGCATCACGTTTATGGACAATTGTTGGGATTATCACGACGGCGTTGCCGAGGAGCGAATGGGACAGGCACTTGCGGCCGGGGATCGACGCGACAAATGCTTCCTCATGACGAAAGTGTGCGGACGCACCGCGAAAGACGCTCAACAGCACCTCGAAGACAGCCTCAAACGGCTGAAAACCGACCGCATCGATCTCTGGCAATTTCACGAGATCGTCTACGACAACGACCCCGATTGGGTGTTCAAAATCGACGGTGCAATTCAGACGGGCCTAAAGGCGATCAAGGACGGCAAAGTGCGCTACCTCGGCTTCACGGGGCACAAAGATCCTTCGATTCACCTCGCGATGTTGGCCAAACCGTACGAGTGGGCGGCGGTGCAGTTGCCGCTCAATGTGATGGACGTTCACTACCGGAGTTTTCAGAAGAAAGTGCTACCGGAACTCAATCGGCGAGGCATCGCGGCACTCGGCATGAAGAGCCTCGGCGGGAACGGATCGATCGTCAAGAAAGCCGGTATCGCCGTCGAAGATGCCCTGCGTTACGTGTTATCGTTACCGATCACCACACTCGTAAGCGGCATCGATTCGGAGCAGGTGCTCGATCAGAATCTCAAGATCGTACGCAGTTTCCAGCCGATGACGGAGGCCGAGAAAACCGCGATCGAACAGCGAACCGCAAGTATGGCCGGCGATGGTCGCTATGAGCTATTCAAATCATCCAAGCAGTTCGACGGCCCGGTGCATCGAAAGCAGCATGGTTTCGACGACCTGGTAGGCCCATAACGCGGCGAATTCCGACAACGATTGATCGTAAAGCATGAGTCTGTTAAACTTTAACGTCTGGTATTTACAATTGTCGAACACCACTGAGGAGTCGAATGATGGCTGAGAAAGAGATCGAAGCTGAGCCGAAGAAGGAAGAGAAAGTCCACGAGCCGATTACGGTCGAACCGACGGTCACTCCGTCGCCAACGTTGGATGGGAAAGAACCGATTCCGGCAGGAGATGGTGAAGTCGAAAAATTCTTGGTCGCAACCGACACCGAAGGCGGCGATTGAATGGTCATCGCGCAGCCTCGAAATTGTGGAAAACGAAGGAGGATTCGATAGACCGACGAAACCCTCGTTCCTTTGTCGAAAGCGATTTATGACGAACCTTCCGGAAACGATCCTACAATTTGGCTCGGGACGCTTCCTCCGTGCCTTTGCGGACTCGTTCATTCACCAGGGAAACGAACAGGGGCAAAAGGTTGGTCGCGTGGTTGTCGTACAATCGACCGGCGATGCGCGGGCAACGGGCCTGAACGAACAGGGCGGGAAGTATCACATCGTGGTGCGCGGGTACGAAAATGGAGCCGTGGTCGATCGCGTCGAAGTCTGTGCGAGTATCAGCCGGGCGCTCCATGCGGGCACGGAATGGGACGAAGTTCTGACGGTTGCGACTTCGCCAGAGTTGAAGACGATCCTATCCAATACGACCGAAGCGGGGTTCGCCCGCGATGCAAATGACTCTGCCGACGATGTCGTGCCGAAGTCGTTCCCCGCGAAACTCCTTCGCGTACTTCACGCCCGATGGCAAGCGAAGCAACCCGGCGTGACGATCGTACCGTGCGAATTGATCGAGGGAAATGCGGGTATCCTGAAAGCATTACTCGCGCAGATCGCAACCGAGTGGGCGATGCCTGCGGAATTCCTTTCGTACGCGACCGAAGAGTGCGTTTGGTTGCACACGTTGGTCGATCGCATCGTGACGGGCACGCCGAAAGATCACCCGCTGTTGGCGACCGACCCGATGGTAATTGTCGCCGAGCCATTTGCGCTGTTCGCACTCGAAGACCATCCGCGTTCGCAGTTTCTACTTCAACATCCGGCGATCGTGCGAACCGACGACGTGCTTCCGTTCTTCTTGCGGAAAGTGCGAATCCTGAACGCGGCCCACACCGCACTGCTCATTCGTGCCGTGCCGAGAGGCTTCGCGATCGTTCGCGATGCGATCGACGATCCGGAACTGAATGCGTGGTTGCGGAAGCTGCTTTTCGAGGAAATCGTTCCCACAATCGACGCCCGCGTCGATCGCGCTCAGTGGTTTGCCGAACAGACGCTCGACCGATTCCGAAACCCGTTCATCGACCACAAATTTGCCGACATCGCGCTGCATCACCCAAGCAAAATCCAGGTGCGACTGGTACCCACCCGCGACGAATACGTCGCCAAGTTTGGGAAGGCCCCGCCACTTCTCTCCGAAGTGATTCGAGCGGGTGTTACCAATTAAATCGGGCAGGGTTCCAATCGCGGCGATTTTGGGTAGCCGGTGAATGATTCCACCACTTACCCACCCACCCATCCCTGGAATCATCCCTAATTTCGGAATCAACCTAACACACCAACGACTTACGTCCGATTTCGGTCGTTTGGATCCACGCCAGAATCAAAGTTTCGGGTATGGTTCAAATCCCGGTCGCAGTTTTACCAAAAAGTACTGCCGAAAAGTGGTTTCGGCGGGATTGGAATTGGCCAAATTCGGACGTAAGTCGTTGGTGGGTTAGCTACATTCCGCAATTCGGGAGT
>JAYWCL010000226.1:0-6113 GCA_043780595.1 Limnoglobus sp. | reverse complement strand
GCCAAGCAACGCGGCGTCGACTGGCAATTCAAACTCGCAGACGCACGCATAAAGTTAAAGCGACTTTACCCCAAAACCAAGACTTGACGACGCACTACTAGCGAGGGATTATCATCGTTTTTGCAATGTCGTGCCTTCAAGCGGGTTTCCCTCGCTTGCGCTAACAAAACGTATCGAATCTCCCCGCTCAAAGTATAACGTAGTCGAAGTCGTGAGGCTTTGGGGTAGTCTCTTCGTAGCAGCTCCAGGGTGTTTCGCGCACCAGGAAGTTTCCGCTGGGAACGCAGCCAGTGGGATTCCGTATCGCGTTCGCGTACTCGATGCGTACAACAGTGCGTATCTGTCACACTCGCCATCGAGACAATTCATGACGCAGTTCACCACCAGTCGCGGACGGCCGTTGCCGATCGGCGTTAGCCCGACCCCTGACGGAGCCAATTTCGTGCTGCTGTGCCGGCACGGGACGAGCGTGAGCCTGCTGATTTTACCGGAAACCGGCGGCACGAAACCGATTGCGGAACTGACGCTCGACCCGCGTAAGAATCGCACCGGCGACCACTGGCACGTTCGCGTTCACGGGTTGCCGAACACGTTCTGTTACGGCTGGCGGGTCGATGGCCCCAAGGGTGGCAAGAACCGTTTCGACCCGTCGCGCATCTTGCTGGACCCGGCGGCGACGATGATCTCCGGCGGTACGCACTGGGCGGCCACGTGCGAAATCGACCCCGAGCGCACGACGCGGCGCAGCCTGTACCATCGCACGCACGAATACGACTGGGGCGAAGATGCGCCGCCGCTGATCCCGCACGAAGAATCGGTGATTTACGAACTGCACGTGCGCGGGTTCACGTGCAGTCCGTCGGCACAAGTGGCGAAGCCGGGCACGTTCGCGGGGCTTGCGGAAAAGATTCCGTACCTGAAATGGCTCGGCATTACGGCGGTCGAACTGTTGCCGATCCACGAGTTCGACGAATGCGAATGCCCGTTCTTCAACCCGCAGACCGGCGAAAAGCTCTCGAACTTCTGGGGCTACAACTCGGTTGCGTTTGCGGCACCGAAGGCGGCATTTGCGGCATCTGCGGACGTAAACGGGCAGATTCACGAATTCCGCGACATGGTGAAAGCGTTTCACGCGGCGGGTATCGAAGTGATCCTCGACGTCGTGTTCAACCACACCGGCGAGGGCGACGACCGCGGGCGAACTTTCAGTTTCCGTGGGTTGGACAACGAACTGTATTACATGATGGACGACTACGGGCGGTACCTGAACTTCTCCGGGTGCGGCAATACGGTGAACTGCAATCACCCCGTCGTTCGCGATTTGCTGATGACCTGCCTGCGGTATTGGGGCGGGCATATGCACGTCGACGGTTTCCGGTTCGACCTCGCTTCGGTGCTCGGTCGCGACCGTAAGGGGAATGTGCTGATCGACCCACCGGTGATCGAAGCGATAGCCGAAGATGGCGTGTTGGCCGATGCGAAACTGATTGCCGAGCCGTGGGATGCCGCGGGGTTGTATCAGGTCGGCGGGTTCCCGTTCGGTCGGCGTTGGAGCGAATGGAACGGTCGATACCGCGACGACGTGCGGCACTTCTGGCGCGGCGAACCCGGCTACACTGCGGCCATCGCGTCGCGGCTCTGCGGCAGTGCGGACCTCTATCAGTGGAACGGTCGATTGCCGCGCCACTCGATCAACTTCGTGACCGCGCACGACGGCTTCACGCTGTGGGATCTCGTCAGTTACAACGGCAAGCACAACGAGTTGAACGGCGAACAGAACCGCGACGGTTCCAACGACAATTATTCGTGGAACTGCGGTGCGGAAGGCGAAACCGACGACGTCGCCGTGAACTTGCTGCGGGTGCGTCAGGCGAAGAACTTCATGGCCACGCTGATGCTGTCGCAGGGCGTGCCGATGTTCCTTTCCGGCGACGAGTTTTTGCGAACGCAGCACGGCAACAATAACGCTTGGTGCCACGACAACGAGATTAGCTGGGTCGACTGGACGCTGGCCGAGAAGAACGCGGACTTCTTGCGGTTCGTTCGCGAATTGATCTGGTTCCGCAGGCGTCACCCGGTTCTGCGTCGCCGTCGATTCCTTGCGGGCGAAATCGAAAACGCGCACTCGGACACCATCGGACCGTTCCCGCCGAGCGGCCCGACTCGTGCGGGTGAAGCCGGCAAAATGGACGATAGCGGACGGATACCCGTCGAGGTGACGGATCGCCGCGCGGCCAGCCCAACGATCGTGCCAACGGCGAGTTCGCGGCCCGCGTACGACATCGCCTGGCACGGCGTCGAACCGGACTTGCCCGATTTTAGCCAATACTCGCGCACGTTGGCGTATAGCCTCGACGGTCGATTCACCGGGCGCGAAGGCGAACTCGATTACGCGGCCGATGGCGATATGTACTTCGCGATGAACTCGCATCATGAGGCGGTGAAGTTCCGGATTCCCGAATCGCCGACGGGCAGAACGTGGCGGCGCGTCATCGACACGGCGGCCACATCGCCGAACGATTTTCAGGCCGAAGGGCAGGGCGACGAAGTCGGCGCGGGAAGTATCTTGAGCTTAGTCGGGTTCTCGCTGATCGTGCTGGTGGCGATGTGATGCAACATGTACGAACAACTTCATCCACACGCCGAGGTACGATCATGATCCGCATGGCAATCGCGATGAGTTGTATTCTGGCGATCGCGCACGCCAGTGATGCGGCGGAGCGGCCGAATCGGCCGAACATCGTCGTCATCCTTGCGGATGACATCGGCTACGGCGATCTCGGCTGTTACGGCGCGACGAAAGTGAAGACGCCGAACCTCGACAAACTCGCGATGCAGGGGATGCGGTTCACCGATGCGCACAGCCCCGCATCGGTTTGCACGCCGACACGATATGCGCTGCTTACGGGGCAGTATGCGTTTCGGCATAAACCCGGTTCGGGCATATTGTCCGGCGTTGCCCCGCTGAGTATTCCACCGGATCGCGCGACACTTCCGCAAATGCTGCGAGCGGCGAAGTACCGAACGGGAGCGGTTGGGAAGTGGCACCTCGGCCTCGGTGAAAACGAAACTGATTACAACGTGCCGATCACCCGCGGCGCGAACGAGGTCGGCTTCGATTACTCGTACCTCATCCCGGCAACGGGCGATCGGGTGCCGTGCGTTTATCTCGAAAATGGTCGCGTGGTGAACTACGATGCGAAGGATCGCATCGAGGTGAGTTACACGAAGAAAATTGGCGACGAACCGACGGGGAAAGAGAACCCCGACAAGTTGTTCAACCAGAAACCGAGCCACGGCCACGACGCAACGATTATCAATGGTATTAGCCGAATCGGCTGGATGACGGGCGGGCACGCGGCACGCTGGAAGGACGAAGATATTGCCGATGTCATCACGTCGAAGGCCGCGACATTTATCGAAAACAGCCGCGAAAAGCCGTTCTTCCTGTACTTTGCCGCACACGATGTTCACGTGCCACGAGTGTCGCATCCGCGGTTTCGCGGGACGAGCGGCCACGGGTTGCGCGGCGACTGCATTCAGGAATTCGACTGGTCGGTCGGCGAGATTTTGAAAGCGCTCGACGAACGCAAATTGAGCGACAACACGCTGGTGATCGTCACCAGCGATAACGGTGGCGTGATGGACGATGGCTACATCGATGGCACGCAAAACGACACGAGCGGCCATAAATGCAACGGCGCGTTACGCGGGTTCAAGGGCGGATTGTTCGAGGGCGGCCATCGCGTGCCGTTCCTCGCACGTTGGCCGAACCAGATACCGGCAGGGAAAGTCTCGAACGAACTAATCTGCCACGCGGACCTATTTGCAACCTGTGCCCAAATCCTCGGCGAGAAACTCGGCGAAGAAGTCGCACCGGACAGCATCGACATTTCACCGGCACTGTGGGCGGTATCACCCGAGAAACCCAATCGAACGTCGATGGTGCAACAGGGCGGGAATCCGAACGCACTCGCAGTTCGCGACGGCCATTGGAAATACATTCCCGCCGCGAACGCAAAAGGAACGCCGCGAAACCCATCGACGGGAGGTGCGCAACTTTACGACCTATCCAGCGACCTCGCCGAAACGAAGAACCTCGCAGCCGAGAAGCCCGAGAAAACCAAGTCGATGGCCGAGTTAATCGAAAAACTCAAGCTGGCAAAGCGAACGCGGTGATCGTCATCGCACGACGGGGAACTGACGTGACTCGCAGACCGTTTCCCGAAGTTCGCGGAAGAGTTTCGCGAGGTCGGACGGCTGATAATGTGCGTTCAAACCACTCGGGCTGGGAAGAACCCACACGCGAGTGGTTCCGATTGCGATCGGCTGCAAACCGAGCATGGCCTTCGGTTGATCGAACGCAGTTCGGTACGCGCCGATACTCAACACCGCCAGATACTGCGGCTGAAAGTGTCGTACTTTCGCTTGCAATCGCAGACAACCCGATTTCAACTCAGCCGCGGAGAGTTCCGCCATGCTTGCCGTGGCTCGCTCGTGGACGTTCGTTAGTCCGTAGCCGAGTTCGAGAAAATCGGCGTCTTCGTACGGCGAATAGAGTCGGTCTGTGAATCCACTTGCGAAAATGGCGGGCCAAAAGCGATTGCCGGGCCGCCCGAAATGATGGCCAATCGCAGCCGAGTACAACCCCGGATTCGTTCCGCAGAAGAGTACCTTTAACCCCGTCCGGATCAGATCGGGCACCGTCGTATTGGCCGCCGCGAGCACCGCCGCTCGGTTCGGTTTCTCGCTCACGGGTTGGCTCCTGTGTACGACAATTGCAGCTTCACCCGCGGTGCCTCAATCTCGCATCAATCCTTTTTCAGCGAGTTGTAGACCAACCCGCTCAACAGCTTCGGGTAGAAATACGTCGATTTCGGTGGCATTTTCTCGAAATTCCCCGCGATCGTCTCGACGTGGTTCATCGTGGCGGGCGGCACGAGGATCGCGATTTGGCACTCCTTCGCAGCGACGGCATCGGTGACTTCCTTCATGAGGTGAACGTACTTGCAGACCGGCTCGCCGCCGATTTTCTCGCGAATGAGCCGATCGATCACCAGCTTGTGCAAGATGCTGACGCCGAGGCCGCGCCAGTCTTTCGACTGATCGGGTGCGAGTTCGTCCATGATTGCCGGATCGCGCAATCGCGCGACGAACCAGTTGCCATCGGCAACGCTGCCGAAGCCGAGGACGTTCTGTTCGCCGTCCATTTCCATCGTTTCCCACGCGGCTGCGGCATCGGTGCCGAACGTATCGACGATGTCGAAGTGGTCTTGAAGTGCCACCTTCAGTTGCTCGGTCGTAACATTGCCCAGCCCGCTAATCAGGCGGTGCGTCGGCAGGATAATCAGGCCGGGGTCGCTCATGCCGACGAGCATCATGAGGCAGAAGTTCGGTGCCGATTCATTGTCCGCCACGTTGCCCGCTTCGACCTGTTCGGCGAGGTAATTCAGCCCCGTTTCGTAGCGGTGGTGGCCGTCGGCGATGAAGACGGGACGCGGCCCCATCAGGCCCTGGAGGGCGGTGATGGTGGTCGGGTCTTGGATCTCCCAGAGCCGGTTGACGACGCCGAGGTGGTCGGTCGCTTCCTGGGGGGTCTTGTCGCGGCGCCCGGCCTCGGCGGCGCGGATGACCTCGCCGGAGTCGTCGGGGTAGAGGCCGAAGATCGGGCTGAGGTTGTAGTGGGTCGCGTGGAAGAGGGCCAGGCGATCGGCCTTCGGGCCCGAGAGGGTCTGCTCGTGAGGGTAGATCCGGCCCGAGCCGAACGGTTCGAGGCGGACCCGGGCGAGGCACCCCTTGCGGGTGTGAGTGCGTCCCTCGACCTCGAAGGTCTGGCTATACAGGTAGTAAGCCGAATGGGGATCTTCGCGGAGGACGCCTTCGCGAAGCCATTCCTTGAGGTGGCGGGCGGCCCTGGTGTAGCGGTTCGCCTCGGGAGAGTCGCCGGGCTCCTCGCGGTTCAGTTCGAGCCGGATGATGTTGTAAGGGCTGGCGTCGTAGAGACGTCCTTGCAACTCACTATCGATGACGTCGTAGGGCGGGGCGACGACATCGGACATGGCGCCGACCTGGGCCATGTCGTAGCGGACGCCGCGGAAGGGGCGGATATCGGG
>JAYWCL010000225.1:0-2422 GCA_043780595.1 Limnoglobus sp. | reverse complement strand
AGCGTAAGTCTGCCAGTACCTTTGAGATGCTCGCAGATCCGAGCAAGCTCAACTACAGAGTGGAAACGCCCGCAAACGCTTAACTTGATGCTAATGGGGTGAGAAAAGTCGTGGACCGGGCAGCGTTTCATACCAATAGGCAATGGGGTTGTCGCGATGCAGCCCGACTTCGGCGTAACATGCCGTTCCTTCAACGGTCTTGGATGAAGCCACAGCGCTACCCTTCTCGACACTCCAACTGGAGGTCGTACTGGTCGAGGTTTTCGGCGCAGTGGCATAGAGCCTGACAGGAGAGCGGTCCGAGGTCTCGGCATGCCATTCGGGCTTCATTGAGATAGCGCTTACGGCCCCGGCTCCGCCACTTGCTTGAACAGAATCGTCCGGGAAGTCGAAGAGCGATGTTAGTAGAGTCTGAAACCGAAACGTAAGTCCCTCGCGGCGGTTCCAGCGCAACTCTCCTGACGAATTCTCGTTCGGGATCTCTCCCGGCTTGTGAATCATCCTGACGGGAATGACGTGGGTACCATCCGGGTCGATCCGTGGGGCGGTGATTTCAGCCATCAATTACTTCCTTCCGAGTTTTCGTAGTTACAGGCAAGTTATGTGAGACACATCTGAAGAGGGCAGAGTTCGCGCATTTGTGGCAATAGGTTTGCCCTTCGAATCCGAGTGTTAGCGAAAAACATAACGAACTTCAGGCAACAGAATCAGCACGCAACCTCTGTTTGGCGTCGCCGTAAAGTACTTTGCATAAACGTGTTGTGACGAATCGGCGATGTAGTGCTAAACAATGAACGCCCAGACACCCCGGTGGTAAACCACTCGCCTCACCACTCCAAACGCCGCCTCGTTCGATGTGCTTGATCTCCCGAGGCGGTGAATGGGGCACGATGGCTCGCGGCTTCATTTTGGGTGCGAAAGTAGGGTGCGGCGTGCGATCGAAAGGCGATTGCTTTTCCTGTGATTTCTCTCTTCCTCCCGAGTGGCTTCGGGACGGATCGCTCCTGCGATCCGGTTCGGTGTCAACAAGTTGCTATGGCCAGTTTTTGACTGGTACCCAGACGCCGATGTGAGCGGCGTTTGTTGTTACCACTGTGGCTTGGATTTCGGAGGCTTGGGCGGCAATGAGAACATCGCCATCGAGTGCCGCTGAACTTGCCGTTGGCAGACCTCGCGAACGTGCGTCCGCCCAGAACTCGGCGGCTCGTTGCCACATCACGGTCGTGACCGGCAGATACAGGAATAGAGTCGGCAACTGATTGAGGCGGTTCAAGCGTGACGCGGGTAACTGCCCCGCTTGGATCAGGCGGACGAGTTCGCGACGCACTTCGTAGTCGGCCACTTCCGAAAGGTACACCGTCGCACCGGCCGCGACTTCGTTCATCCGCCACGATTCGATGGCCATGCGATTCGCAAGGCGATTGTGGGCAAGCAGTCCGAGCGGGCCGGAATCGAGCAGGTAAACGGCGGGCATAGGCGATGACTACCGGGAGCTAATCGAGTTGAGGTGTCCGAAACGATAGGCCGCGATTCTGCTGGAGAGCGAGTTGCAGGCGGTCGGTTTCTTCGTCGGTGAGCGAACTGTCTTCTTCGTCCCACTGAGCGAATAGAGTTTTCATTCGCTGCAACTGGTCGGCGATTGGGTAGCGATTTCTTCCACGAGCGGTGCGATGCGAACAGCTTGCCCTTCGGACAGCGTGACCATCGCGTCAACGACGATGACGCCGTTCTTCACGTGACCGAGGTACGAGGGTGATGGGGATTCGGTGGTGGAAGAATTCATAATGGAATGATACCAGACCAGACGGCGAGCGGGAACTTGAAACCTGTGGGCCGTAAATCGTCCGAAAGGTGAGTGATTCCACCGGTCTGAAAACGAACGAGGGTTTGCGGCACGATTCGCCGCAAACCCTTAACTGTCAATGCATTGCGGAAGAGAGGACTTGAACCTCCACACCCTTGCGAGTACCAGAACCTGAATCTGGCGCGTCTGCCAATTCCGCCACTCCCGCTCGATCGTCGAAACCCGCAAATCGAAGCCGTTTCACCGGTTTACCGCGATGCCTCGCGTATCCCAGCGATGCTTACTATATGGAATTCGGCGCGAGTGGTGTGCCCGAAAATACGAATTCTGTTGCCCTGCCGAGACAAAGCCAATCCGAGCCACTCGGGCGAAGGACAATCTCGATTCCACCCTCACCCACACGAATGCGGTCAGTCAAAAAGCAAAACGCGATCTGACGTAAGTCGGAATTCGTGTCGTGCACGGAATGACATAGAATTGTCGCCAAATGACATAGAAGTGCGCGCAAATGACATAGAATGGCACGGTTCAAAAGTGGGTAGCAGTTTTGCGTTTGTTTGCGATTGCGATTCGGCTATCGTAAAGTGCCTGTTTCTCCCAGAGTGTGAGTTGCAAAAC
>JAYWCL010000224.1:0-5439 GCA_043780595.1 Limnoglobus sp. | reverse complement strand
ATTAGCCCCAGGTCGCGTCCGCGCACCTGGGGTATCTGCGAAATTTCAATCGACCCCGAATGGGGTCGTAGCGGCGTCATCCCATCGTTCGCAGAGAGATTCACGAGCGAATCGGCCGCTCGATTGGGATGCTGCACGCCTGAGAGGAACCGCTACGACCCCTTCGGGGTCGGTGGAAATTTGTTTAGTTCCCTGGGTGCGCGGAAGCCGCGACCCAGGGCTAATTGCTGAAATCCCGTTGGGATAAAGAATCCAAAACCAGGATGACCCGAAAACGCCGTCAATCCCAACTTCACGTCACTTGGGGGTTAGGCCACGAATGGAAAAGCCCTGCCATTCAAAATGATCGATCCACGAATCGTGCCGAGGATGAAACAATGGTACGACAGAATCGGTCATCGGGTCCATCGCCACGGTTCGACTCGACTTGTGAAGATTACAACTCGGACAGGCCAAGCAGAGATTGGTGTCTGAGTCGTTGCCGCCAGCCGAACGCGGCAAGATATGTTCGATGTGAAATGTCGCACCTTGCAACGATTGGTGCATTCGGCAGTATTCGCACCGCGCAACGGCGCGTGTCATTACAAAACGCACAGTGTCCGCCCACGATGCATTCATATTGGCTGACGACCAAGCACATGCATTGCACGGGCGCGCAACAGGCTCAGTGTTTCACTGAGTTCCACGAGCGATTCCAAGTCTTCTCGTTCTTGCGGAGTCAACTGGCCTTCGGTATTCCGATCCATGAGAGATTGCAGACGGGCATCTGTTTTCGATGGCAACCGCACATCGGCGAACGATTGCACCAAATCTCGTGGCGTATCGAGCATAGCGGTCATGGTGTTCCTCCGATAACAGTGTATCACCTCATCGGCACCGCGAGCAATTCCGGGTAAGGTGCGTGCGGATAATTCGCGGGCACGTACGAGATCGCCAGTTCGGGGGTTTCGAGCTTCGCGCCGTCCTGCGCACGCGATGCGATCGCGCGATCCAGAACCCCGCTCGTCAACAACGTACGTTCGACGGGATAACTCGGCTTACCCGTATGGATCATCGTTTCAATTGCCTTTAACAGATAGGCAAAGTGCGGGTGATACGGCTCGGGGCGTTCTTCAAATCCCGTCGCGATCGGTCGTCGCTGTCCCTTGAGTTTGAGCGCCACCGCCGTTCGCGAGATGCACTGAAACATGAACTGCGCGCCGCGTAGCCCGTCGGTATACTCGAAGAGGATCAGTGCCGCTTTTTCATCTTGTCGCATCGCTTTCTTGCCCACTTTGGGCACGACCGCGAATGCCGCCTCTAAGACATCGTTGGCCACCAAACCATCGTCGACGGCCTTCCACATCGCCTTTCCTTGAAGGAACTGCACCCACTTCACTCCGCGCTCGGCATCGCGCCGTCGCTCCACGAGGGTTTGATAACATTCGAGGGCATGGCTGCCGTACACATCCAGCCCGCTGTAACCGATCCCGACCGCCGATTCGATCTCGCAGCCCATCGGCACTTCGATCTCTGGAGTCCGAAAGCTGACGGGTAGCGACGAGCCGGCCATGAACGGAATTTTCAACTTTTTGGCACGTTCGACCATCCACTTCGCGTCGGCCCACACTGGCCCCAAATGCTTGTCGCTGAACACCGGCACCACGCGGCCGAACTTCTCGAATGCATTGCTGATTTCCTCGAAGAATCGCCGACGGGGGTAAAGGTGCTGTCCGCGTTCGTTCGTCGGATAGTCGCCGTGTTCGCCGATGCTAATCACGCCATCGACGGGGATGCGATCCCCGCCAACCGTCACGGCTTTCTCGATCGAATCGAAGATGGGCACGCCGAACTTTTTGGAGAGCTTTCGAGCGAGATCGTCTTTCGGAAATTGATCGACGTACATCGACGCCAGCTTGAGCGCAGGCCCCGGTCCGCCATCCTGCTTCCAGCCTTCGAGGATTTTGCCGATCAACACGTCGGCGTGCGATTTGTGCCGATAAATCGTCAACACCGCAGCCACGGACTTGACCACTTGAGGAGGTTTCGCCGATGTCGCCGCCGGGACGACGACCCCCGCGAACGTGGCCGCGCCGAATTTGAGACAATCGCGTCGATTGAGGTCGCGCATGGGATATGCATCCGAAAGGTAGGAAGGCAGGAAGGTCGAATCGCAACAGTATGCTACCATCAAACTCGGCGCAATGAAACGCCCTCATTTATCGACTCGCGGGATCTGTGTGGTATCGGTGGCAATACGCGCCATTCGCGGTGTGCGTCGTACACTTCTCCTCGGCGGGAAAGACCGCAAAATCCGCACGTCGAGTATCGTACATCGCGCCGACTGAGACGCGGTCATTCACTGCGTCCGCACGGGCTAGACCCTGTAAAGTACGTGTGAGATTGGAAAATTCTTTCAATAAGTATCTGTTCGAGGTGTGTGACATCTGCTATACAATTTCCAATGGCGTATTTTACCCCATTTTCGGTTCATGCATACGAGGTGATTGATGGCGAAGCCTAAGAAAGAGCACGGAATCCCGAGCAAGATGCAACTGGTGCGGAACGCAATGGCGGCACTGGGTGCGGATGCGAAGCCACTGGCGATTCAAAACCACGTCAAGGAAGCGGGCGGTATCGACCTCCCACCCGGTATGATCTCATCGTACAAGTCGATGATCCAGAAAAAGGATGGCATGCCATCCAAGCGTAGCACCAGCGGCGGCGGTAGCAGTGGTGGCAGTTTCAAGATCGAAGATCTGGAGCGAATCCAGGCCCTCATCAATAGCGTCGGCGCACCGCAACTCTTGAAACTCGTCCACGCACTGACTCGCTAATTCCTATCGCAAACACGCGATTGCAAATTTCGTCGCTGAGCGGCATCGTTCGCTCAGCGTTCGCAAACAAAACGTGTTACCACGGCAATTCGATCGGCGTTTACCATCTCACTTTCGATTATCGCCACTCGGCTACGAAACCGCTGTATAAAGGAAACTTCCCACGGGCGATGTCATGCAGCAAGCCTTGTTGTCCGACATGCTGGAAGCCGGCCATCCGCAAACGCGCGATGCCGCCATTCAAGGGGCGATCGACGCGATACGGGCTAACTGATTTCCCTCTCAATAAAGGAGCTTCGACGATGTCGCCGACAATGAAAGAACTGGGAAATGACTTGTTACCAGTCGACGATTCATTCCCGTTAGCCCGACGCGCTAGCGAGGGATTATTATCGTTTCTGCGATGGTGTGCATTTTCGCGGGTTCCCCTCGCTGGCGCGTCGGGCTAACAAAAACGTATCGAATCACCCCGCTCGAAGTATAACTAACTGATTTCCCTCTCAATAAAGGAGCTTCGCACGATGTCTCTGAAACCTCTCCGCGTCGGTATGATTGGCTACGGCTTCATGGGTCGGGCGCACAGTAATGCGTATAAGCAGGTCGGGCAGTTTTTCCCGTCGGAACACCAAGTCGTGTTGAAGGCGGCGTGTGCGCGGAATGCCGATCTGGTCAAGCCGTTTGCCGCACAGTGGGGCTACGAAAGCGTCGAGACCGACTGGCGGAAACTCGTCGAGCGGAAGGATATTGACGTTGTCGACATCTGCACGCCGAACAACTTGCACAAAGAAATCGCACTCGCCGCTGCTGCCGCCGGGAAGATGATCCTGTGCGAGAAGCCGTTGGCGATGAACGCCGCCGAAGGCCAAGTGATGGTCGATGCGGTGGAGAAGGCGAAAGTCGCCAACATGGTGTGGTACAACTACCGGCGCATCCCCGCCGTTTCGCTGGCGAAGAAGCTCATCGAAGAGGGCCGCCTCGGGAAAATCTTCCACTATCGTGCGAAGTTCCTGCAAGATTGGACGATCAAAAGCGATCTGCCCCAGGGCGGTCAGGGGCTATGGCGGCTCGATGCCGCCGCCGCCGGTAGCGGCGTCAGCGGCGACTTGCTCGCGCACTGCATCGACACTGCAATCTGGCTCAACGGCCGCCTCGACACCGTCTGTTGCATGACCGAAACCTTCGTCAAAGAGCGGATGCACACCCTCACGGGCAAAGTCGAGAAAGTCGAGATTGACGATGCGTGTATCTTCATGGGCAAGTTTGCGAACGGCAGCCTCGCGAACTTCGAGAGTACCCGTTACGCCCGCGGCCACAAGGCACAATACACGTTCGAGATCAACGGCGAAGACATGAGTATCAGTTGGGATCTTCACGATCTGCATCGCTTGCAGATTTTCGACTACAAGACCGAAAGCAAGCTCCGCGCGTGGTCGAGCATCCACGTGACGGATAATGGCGGCGAACACCCGTACATGGATAAATGGTGGGTGCCGGGCTTATCTGTCGGCTACGATACGAGTTTCACGCACCAAGTCGCCGACTTCATTAAGGGTCTCGAAACGGGCACGCCGCAAGGCCCTACCTTCCGCGACGCCCTGGAAACGCAGCAGATTCTCGACGCGATCCTCGATTCGGCCAAGTCGCAAAAATGGGTGACGGTGGCAAAGTAACGACCCAACGCGAGGAGAGCCGAGATGTCCGCGATCGCACACAAACTGATGACCGCCGAGGAGTTTGCCGCGTTGCCGAATCCACGCGATGGTTCGCAACAGGAGTTGGTGAAAGGCGAAGTTGTCATCATGCCACCGCCACAGGCACGACATGGAATCATCTGTTCGCGGATCGACCGGCGACTGGGAATCTATGTCGAAGAAAACAACCTCGGCTGGACGACTTCCAACGACGCGGGAGTCATCCTCGAACGCGATCCGGACACCGTGCGAGGGCCAGATGTTGCGTTCTGGAGCATCGCGCGGCAACCGGAATTGCCGACGGGCTATTTTGAAATCCCACCGGATATTGCCGTCGAAGTGCTTTCGCCGACGGATCGACGTCGCGATGTCCGCGAGAAGATTCGCGAATACATCACGCTCGGCGTTCGGTTGGTCTGGCTCATCGACCCCGAAACGCGAACCGTCACCGTTTATCCCGGTACGATTCGCGGTACGGAACTCGACGAATCCGACACGCTCGATGGCGGCGAAGTCCTGCCGGGGTTCACGTGCCCAGTGGCCGATTTGTTCGCATAGGTTGCGGTGGAATCGCTCACAATAGTACGCAGTGATCCTATTCGAGGTCGCGCAACTTGCGTCGCACCGTGGTCTCAATGGCCGACTTTCTCAGATAGGGAAAAATGAAAACGAGAAGCCCGGCGAACACGATAAAAAAACCGACGATAAGGCACGCCCAACCCAACGGCGAAAGCGAACAATCGTAGTCGATTTTCACAGTGTATTCGCAGTCTTTCAGTTGAACCTTGCCATCAATTTTCGAGGTGGAAAGCACGCCATACCTTGGCAAAATGTGGCACGGTTCAAAAGTGGGTAGCAGTTTTGCGTTTGTTTGCGATTGCGATTCGGCTATCGTAAAGTGCCTGTTTCTCCCAGAATGTGAGTTGCAAAAC
>JAYWCL010000223.1:0-4652 GCA_043780595.1 Limnoglobus sp. | reverse complement strand
TGACGGCTCGCGGAGAGGCTACGTACCGAGCCAAGAATCGCGACGCAAATTCAACGAGAATCACGATTTAGGCTCACCTAACGTTCCTGGGGCGGCGTCTTGTGCTTCCCGCGAGCGAAGCACGCCTGCATACCCCGGCTCGTCGGGCGCGTAAGTACGATAGGAATTGACACCCGGCCCACGCTGCACATGCAGCCGGCCACACTGCTCGCATTCGGCCACTGACAGTGTGAACTGCCGATCGCGAATCCCGATGATGTCGGTGACGATGCCTTCGTCGCCCACCTCGGTCGGATACTGCGGCGAGAAGAACTCGGCGATCCACTTATCGCGTTGGCCGCTGCGGACTGCTACGAAGAAAGCAACGATGTCACGCCCGACGGCGTCTTGGTAATCTTCCTGGTCTTGATCCCTGAATAGCCAGCCTTCGGTCGGGCAGGGAACGAGCGTGTCGCTGAGGGTGCCTCCACACTGGCAGGCCATCTTGCTCATCGACGCCCTCCGCCTCCTGCCGCCGAACTTGTTATTAGATTGCGCCTGCGCAATCTATCGCGGACAACCACCGAGGCGAGAACGACCCGTCTAAGTGTTTCGAACGATTGCGTTTACGGCCATCGAGTCCCGATTTGCCCTCGCAATCTATCCCGCTAATGAACATTGCGCACATCAGGAATCCAGTGGGCTTTTCACGCCCCTACCGTCTTTGTTCAGCACGTGCGTGTAGATCATCGTCGTGCTCACGTCGTCGTGGCCGAGTAGCTCTTGCACGGTTCGGATGTCGTAGCCCGCTTCGAGCAGGTGCGTTGCGAAACTGTGCCGAAAGCTATGGCTCGTGGCTCGCTTTGTGATTTAGTAAGTATGGAAGGTAAACGGAGCCGAAACCGAATGCAAGATCTTTCTCGTGCAATTGGTGAACTTTTTCCATAGTTCCTCAATGAGTCCCGATTTCAGGAGTTCGGACAACATTGTAATGCGAGCATTGCGAGAGGATTTGGAGGGAGGAACTCCCCACGGACGGTCGTCCGTGGGCTTTCGGTTGGCCTTACCCACGCGATTTCCCAAAGTCAAAAAATCGGAGGCGATGCGACGTAACCCGGAATTCGCGACGTGCGCAAAGTGACGCAAAAGTGTCTCATCCGGTCGCATTTCGGTCGATGTTGGTCGATTTTCGGTCAATGTTGGTCGATTTTAGGGCGCATCCGGTCGATTTTTGGTCGGTATATTCGGCTTATGCGTTATCGATGGCACTCGACGCAAACCGCGACAGGATGGCAGGATAATGCAAAAACCCACGAAACAAATCAGCGAAAGCTGATCGAAAAGTGGCCTCTTGGGACGCAAAAACACCCCAAAAACTGGTTTTGGGGCGTTGGCAATTCGGACTTACGTCGATTGTGGCTACCGCTTTTTCGTCGCCTTCGGCTTGTGTTCGTGTTCGATGACGCCTTCGCGACGTTTGGGTTTACACTGGGTCGGGTTCCGTTCCCGTCAGAAACTCGATCTTGCCCGTGGCGACATCGTACATCGCACCGACGATCACGATCCGCCCCTCCCGTACGAGGTCGTCGAGCGTTGGGCTTTCGGTACGCATTCGCTCGACGACCCGCAGGACGTTGCGGCGGGCGACGGTATCGACGAACCGTTCCTTCTCGGCCGCCGGTAGTTGCTCGGCCGCCCGACAGGTATCGGGGTCGGTCGATAACTGAATGTCGCCGACGATATGGTCGAGGTGATGGCAACCCGTAGCCTCGGCTGCCGTGCGGGGGTCGCAGAAGAGCTTGACGGCGGCGGTCACGGCACCGCACCGGGTATGTCCCATGACCAGGATTAGTTTCGCCCCGGCCACGGCGCACCCGTACTCGGCACTGGCCAAAACCTTGCGGCTCGTGACGTTCCCGGCGATGCGAACGCTGAAAATGTCGCCCATCCCGAGGTCGAAGATCAACTCGGTCGGCGTGCGGGAGTCGATGCAACTGAGGACGAGCGCCAGCGGGTGCTGCCCATCGGCCGTGGCGCTGACTTGTCGCCCGAGATCGCGGGTCAGTCGCCGGCCGGTGCGAAATCGCTCGTGGCCGTCCTTCAGGAGTTGAAGGACTTGCTGCGGGGTGAGGGCGGCCTGGAGGTCGCGGGTCGAGTAGTCCACATACTGGATTTGGTCCTCGATCTGGTACTCGCTGCGGAACCCGATCATGCTTACGTCCACACCGCGAACCGGCGCGGTCTGGTCCTTGTACTCGCGGATTAGGTCGAGTACGTCCGGGTCGATGTAGTCGGTGTTCAGGGCGTCGAGAAGGACGTGCCCACCCCGAGGAACGTCGTCAAGAACTTTGGACAGGGCGGCGCGGTTCAGGAAGCTCACCTGATTGGCCAACTCGACATGCACCACGTCCCCGCCCAAGTGCTTCTCCACGTAGCGGCGGACCGGCCGGCGCATGTTGCTGTGGAGGATGAAGGCGAGGCTCACGGCCAACCCGATCAGGATGCCGATTAGTAGGTCGGTCAGGACGATGGCCACCACCGTCACCGCGAAGGGTACGAACTGCGGTCGCCCCGCCCCCCACATCTGCTTCAATACCGCCGGGCTGACCAGTTTGGCTCCCGTAGCCACCAGAATCGCTGCCAGACAGGATAACGGGATGAGGTTCAACCACACCGGCAGGAACGCCACGCAGACCAGCAGGAGGACGCCGTGGACGATGGTCGCAAACTTCGTCTTACTGCCGGCGTTGATGTTCACCGAACTGCGGATGATGACGGATGTGACGGGGAGTCCACCGATCAGCCCGGCGGTCACGTTCCCAATGCCCTGGGCGAGCAGTTCCCGGCTCGCAGGCGAGGTCCGCTGCTTGGGGTCGAGCTTGTCGATGGCTTCCAGGTTCAACAGCGTTTCGAGCGAGGCGACGGCGGCGATGGTCGCGGCGGCGAAGTAAATGGCCGGATTCGACCACTGCGAGAAGTCGGGAAACTGAAGGAACCCGAGGAAGCCGGCGAGGTTGTCGGCCACCGGCACCTCGACGCGGTGGCTCGGCTCGATGACCCACGGCCCGCCGAGTTGCCGCAACAACTGGCTTAGGCCGATGCCCAACAGCACCACGATCAGCGGGGCAGGGATGGCCGACTTCTTGAGCGGCTTCCACTTGCCCCAAACGACCAGCACCGCGACCGACAACAGACCGATGGCCGCCGCGCCGGGGTGGATGTCGGACATCGTCTGGACGATTTCCGAGAATGTGTTCTCGTGGTCCGGCTGCTGGAAGGCCAAGTCTCCTTCCGGGTCGGTGTCGCGCCCGAAGAGGTGGGGAACCTGTTTCAGTATGAGGATCACGCCGATTGCGGCCAGTAGACCCTTAATTACGCTCGTGGGGAAGAAGGAAGCGATGAAGCCGGCTCGGACGATTCCGAGGCCGATCTGGATCAGCCCCGCCAGAACCACCGCCATCAGGAACGCCGGGAACGACCCGAGTAGCACGATCTGTGCGGCGACAATCGCCGTCAATCCGGCGGCGGGGCCGCTGACGCTGGTGTGCGATCCGCTAATCGCCCCGACCACGATGCCGCCGACGATGCCGGCGAGTACCCCCGACAACAACGGGGCACCGGACGCCAGCGCGACCCCCAGGCAAAGCGGGAGAGCGACCAGAAATACGACCGTGCCTGCGGCGAGGTCTCGCGGCAGGGTCGCCGATGACGGACTGTTCTCGGGTGGCATCGATGCGGTTCTCCAATTTCATGTTTACGGGTGGTGGCAGGGGGAAATGTAAATCCGCCCCACATAGCGCCGTTCACGCCATTCGGACCAACCATTGCACTCCTCTTTCGAGAAACGCGGACGAACTTGCCGACTGGAATCGGCGCGCAGGGCGAGCGAGGTTTTGTGGACAGATGGAATGCCAACTCAGGAGGGTGGTCTAACAGCGAGGATGTGGCCCGTGCAGGCTGCCGGCAATGGCGCGGTTCCGGTTCGTCGGAATGGGAGCGGAGGACGGGCGAAAGAGGCGTTTCGAGCCTGGAATCGGAAAGCAGATCGCGTGACCGGCTGGCGTGCGTGCGACTCGCGGTGCCGACAGGAGTGAAACCGACTCCTCGCGGCCTTCTTCCTCGCTAGTGGGACTGAGCGACCCAACTGGGGATACAGTCGTGTGAAAGGCGTCGGTGGGGACGACGATCGTACCGACTGCCAGCAACCCGACCAGCATCGTCGCGAGGATCGCGTGCAGACGCTTGGAAAGCCGCAGCCGGGTTATACGAGGTCGTCGCACCATTCCAGTAGTATAGGTGGACGCCCCGATCTGGCTATCGAATATGTGCCAACGTCCGGTCGGAAACGCAGACACCGTGATCGAGTTTGGCGTTGTTAGTGTCGTTGAGAAGGCCTGGTTCAAATCTCGGCGATTTTGAGTCGCAGTGGATGATTCCACCACTTACCCACCCACCCATCCCTGGAATCATCCCTAATTTCGGAATCAACCTAACACACCAACGACTTACGTCCGATTTCGACCCACTGGCTTGTCTCTGGAATCAAGGTTTCGGCGGTTCTTTTTGCAAAAATCGGGCACGGTTCAAAAGTGGGTAGCAGTTTTGCGTTTGTTTGCGATTGCGATTCGGCTATCGTAAAGTGCCTGTTTCTCCCAGAATGTGAGTTGCAAAAC
>JAYWCL010000222.1:0-16850 GCA_043780595.1 Limnoglobus sp. | reverse complement strand
GTTTTGCAACTCACATTCTGGGAGAAACAGGCACTTTACGATAGCCGAATCGCAATCGCAAACAAACGCAAAACTGCTACCCACTTTTGAACCGTGCCGGTTTTTATGTCCCGCGCGATAGCACTGTCGGGCCTCCCAAAGCCTCCGGCCCGACCTACAAAACCAGTCGCTTCTCAGCAAAACGGAATACACCGCGAACGGTTACTTTTGCAGTCGTTTGAGGCTCGCGGCGGCGTCTTTTGTCAGCGGGTGAGTCGCGTCGCCGGCGGCGATTTTTGTTAGCAAGGCGCGTGCGTCGGCGCTACCGATTCGTTCGAGTAACTCGATTGCACGCACTTCGGTTATGTTTGGCAGCACCGGTTTCATCATCTTTTCCACGATCTTTTCCAATCGCTCTTTGACTTCGAGCGACGCCGTCGTTTCGATCGCGGCTCGCAGTTCGGCCTCGAACTGTTTGCCGTGAGTCGCCAACGATTGGCTCGCGGATTCCCGGTCTGCAAATGCGGGTGCGTCGAGTTGTTCGATCCATTTGGCGATTTGTTCCTTAGCCGGTTTGTCGGTCGCAACGATCGGCTTCACCTTCTCGGCGAGCAGCGGGATCGCCACATCGGGACGTGCGGACAGTTCGCGGATGGCGTCCCATGCTTTCTTCGCGGAATCGCTCGTCAATGCGCTCCAGAGGGCGTCAGGCGCGTTCGGTTTCTCGATCGCTCGCTTCAAATCGGCAACGTCGTAAATGAGTACCGAAGTATCGCCTGCCCCGATGGCGAGGCGTGTGCCATCGGGGCTGAAACAGAGACTATGCGGCGGTGCCGTAGCGACGGGAATTTCGCTGCGGACTTGCCCCGATGCCCATTCGATTACGCTGATTTTGTAGAATGAACGCGCCGTTGCGATCTGCTTTCGATCCGATGTAACAATGGTAACTGGCTTCGTTTCAAACGTTGTCATCGCAAACCACCGACCGTTCGGGCTGAACCGAGGGATCGTTCCATTGATCGAGGAATTGAGGATCGTTCGCACGATTTTCGCGGTGGGAATATCCCACACAGTCATCATTCCTGATTGCGTAACGAGCGCCGAGCGGTTGTCCGGTGCAGTGACAACTACCAACGTGTTGTCGTTGGACGTCGTGCGAGCTGAACCTTGTGCGATCTGAGTGCCGGTACGCAAATCGAACGAATGAAACTCCATTTGCATCGAGTTGTTATTGCGATCTCGTTTGTACACCAAGCTGGCCATCATGCTGCCATCGGGCGTCGCACCGCTGCCGATTCCCATGACGTTGAACGGCGATTTTTCATCTTGGGGAGTTCGGTGATCGACGATCAAACGTCCGCTCTCGGTGTCCCACGCACAGTTGGAAAAGACGTTGGAATTTCGCACGTAGTGTTGCACGTTCGCAACGAGCCGCTTCCCATCGATCGACGTACTCAGCCCACCGTTGATCGAACTGTTGTTTTGTCGGCTCGGCACGAACAGCGAGTGAAGTTCCTCACCGGTCTGGATGTTCACCCGTGCCAGCCCGGTACCATTCGGCAGGTAAATCGACTCGGAATCCGCACTGAGCGTGGCGTTGTACAACGACCACACTCTCGGCCAACGGTGGCTCGCATTCGCGAAGTAGCTGTAATTCGTGAGTTCTTTGCCGGTCTTTGCATCCCAACGCACAACCTTGTTATCGAGTCCGAACGTCAAAATCTGTTTGCCATCGGGCGTGTAGCGAATCTGGCTGACGGCACTGAAGTGGCCCTCTTGGGGCGTGAGCGTTTTCCCCGGTATCGTCCAAACCTGCATCGTCGAATTCATCCTCCCGTACGCGACGGCAGGCCCTTCGGCAGGAAATGCCACAGCTTCGACGCCGTTGGAAACCGGCGCGGAACCGGAACTGAGATTCGCCCCGGTCGCCACATCCCAGATTTGGACGTGGCCGTCGGGCGATGTGCCCGCCAACTTCGTGCCATCGGGCGAGACGAACAGTTTCTGCACACCATTGGACCGCGTGAGGTATTGCCGCAGCGATTTTCCCGTTGCGACATCCCAGGCTTCGACCGCCGCGCTTTGTCCGCCAATAAAAATCTGCTTGCCATCGGGCGAAAACTGCACGCAATGCACCTGACTCGATGGGGTCGCGATCTTCGCCAATTCTTTCTTCGTTTCGATATCCCAGATCTGCACGACGCCCGCTTGGGGTTCGTCTTTCTCGCTCCGCACGTAATGCTGGCCATAGCTCGCCAGGCGTTTGGCATCGGCGGATATTGCCACCTGAATTTGACTCGTCTGAAGCACATTTATCTCGGCGATCCGCTCACCGCTGCTCAGTTGCATTACATACGCTTTGCCGGTTTCTTCTTGATTTTGCTGGTATTGCGAGCCATACGCAAATCGCTCCGCCTTGGCATCGTGCGTAACCGCGACTTGTCCTTGCACGAAATCGTCGCGGGGAATTCGGCCGCGGAGATTGTTGTTCGCCGTCGAGTATTTCGCCACCATCTCACCCGTAATCGGGTTCACGACGGTGACGGTGTTATAACCGAACAGAACGAAGCGATCCCCCGCCACATTCAACGAGAACCGATTACTGTACTCATTGACATTCTCTTTTAACGCGACGGTGCGAACGACTTTGCCGGTCTCGACGCTGAGGTAACGGAGTGTACTCGGAGCCTGCAATTGCAGAATCGAGCGACCATCGGGAGTCAGCATCGAGATCGTTTCGCCGTACGATTGGCGGAACTTCGTCGTTCCCAATCGTAGTATCGCGCCTTCGGGAAGTGCATCGGTGTCTTGGCCGAACGAGCGATCCGCCAGCGCGAACGCAACGCAAACGAGGAGAGCACGAATCGCGTACATGGCAACACTCGAAGAAGAGATAGGTACCCCATTAGATTACGCAATTGCCGGATTTTGTGCAAAATTTTCAGTGCGACGCGAACTCGTTCGTCGGCACACGAACGTCGTGCCGCTCGCCTGGTTTTTCCAGAATGCGGAACAACGTCCACCCACACGATTTCGCACAGTCAAAAAATCGCAGGCGATTCGACGTAAGTCGGAATTCGCGACGTGCGCGGAGTGACGCAAAAGTGTCGCCAAATGACGCAGAAGTGCGCGCAAATGACATAAAAGTGTCGATGTTGGTCGATTTTCGGTCGCTTCCGGTCGATATTTGCGCCGGTCGTCGAATGAAGAGCATTCGACATAACCCACTATTCAAGTTCGATTTGCGGCATACGAATCGGTATTTTGCGATCAAAAAGCGGCATTTTGAGCCGCCAAAAACTGAAAAAACACCCGAAAAACCGGTTTTGGAGCCTCCGCAATTGTGGCTTACGTCGATTTTGAGCGTCGAAAAACACGCGAACTCCATAGAATTGGCTTCGCGATGACTACCGGTTTGCCGCGCAGCGAACCTTCCCGCCGCATCCCGCCATGCCCGAGCCGCTCACGTTCCTGATGGGCAAACACCCCGCAATTCTACCTGCGGACTTGCGCTATTGCCGGAACCACATGTGGTGCCGTCCGGGTGCGGATGGGCGACACCAGTTCGGGTTTTCGGGGTACGCGGTGCGGTTGATGCAAGACGTGTATTTCCTCGAATGGAAGGTCAACGACGGCGACGCGGTCGCGCTGAAGCAAGAGATCGGCTTCATCGAAAGTTCCAAGGCCCAAAGCGAACTCTATTCGCCGCTCGCTGGTAAAGACATCCGGTTCCATGCGAGTTTGCTGAACGATCCGTCGGCGATTAACTCGGACACGCACGCAACGGGCTGGTTGTTCGAGATGGCCGCCGACATTTCGAGTACGATGGACGCGGGTGAGTACTACGCCTATCTGGAAGGGGCGTGGGCGACGGCGCAACGGATATTGAAGAACCAAGTGAACCTCGACGACGACGAGTAACTATGAGCCGCAAACTGACGGTCGTATTATCGCAAGCCCCCGGCAAGAACCCCGCCAAGCGCGGGCTGGAAGAAAGCCTCGCCGCCGCACTGATTATGGAGCCGGGCGTCGATGTCTCGATCGTGCCGAACCTCTACGACATGGGGCCGGACCACACCGGGCGGATGTTCCTCGAATCGGTCCCCGGCGACATGGTCGTATTAAGCTGGCTGTTCCCGCGCGCCGCATTCTGGCTGCTCGACCGCGACGGCATTAAGGGGCAGTTCGGCATCACCTTACTCAAACCGCCCGCCGACGATGACGAAGAGGAAAAGGAAAAAGAAAAGCCACTCGAAGGCATCGGCGCAACGGGAACTATCCCAGACCGGCACATTTACACGCTCGATTTACGCGACTTCAACAAAGCCGAACCGTACGTCCACGAGATCCGTCGCATCATCGCCGAGGCCACGGAACGGACGCGCCAGAAGGCGATCGACAAAGCGGTGGCGAACCCGGTGATGATCTCGCTGGGACTACCTTCCAAAAATGGCCACGCGGAACCGGCAACGTTTCACGCAGACGATTTACTCGCCCCGGCCAACCGGCGTTGGTACCCGGTGATCGACTACAACCGCTGCACGAACTGCCTCGAATGCCTCGATTTCTGCCTGTTTGGCGTCTACGGCGTCGACTCGTTCGACCGGATTCTCACGGAGAATCAGGATCAGTGCAAGAAGGGTTGCCCCGCGTGTAGCCGCGTCTGCCCGCAAACCGCAATCATGTTCCCCGAGTATAAAACGCCAACGATTGCAGGTGCCGATGTCGGCGCGATCGGCGGATTGAAGATCGACCTGAGCAAGCTGTTCGGCGGTGGCGACACGGTCGATGCACTGACCGCCGCCGTCGCCGAGCGCGATCGCGAACTCGTCGCCGATGGCCGCGACGCAGTGGGCCTCGCCGTCGGCATCCCCAAACGACAAACGGGCAAATCGCAACAGCCCAAAGACGACCTCGACCGGCTCGTCGACGATCTGGATTTACTCGGGTTATGATGCACGCCAAGCGTTAGCTGCCTGCACCCACACGGATACGAACGCACAAAGCCACCTTGCAACGGTAGGGTTGTACCCGCTACGATGGTTTGTTCGGTTTTACTCGCAACCCGCCGGTGACCATGCCGCTGACAAAAACGCCCCCGATGGCCGCGACCGCCGCGACCACTGCCGCCACGTTCCCGACGTTCGACCCGATGAATCCGTTCATCGTGCAATCGGATCGCTCGGTGCTTGTGGAGGTAGACAATCCGAAGTATGCTGCGGCCCGCGATGCACTTGCGCCGTTCGCGGAACTGGAAAAAAGCCCCGAGCACATTCACACGTACCGCATCTCGAACCTGTCGCTGTGGAACGCCGCCGCGGCGGGGTTTACCGCCGAGCAGATGGTGGCGGTACTCCAGAAGTACACGAAGTTCCCGATCCCGCAGACGCTGCCCGGCGATCTCGCGGAAACTGTCAGCCGTTATGGCCGCGTTCGTTTGGAACGCGCCGAAGAAGGCAAACTCCGACTCGTTTGCCGCGATAAGCCGCTTCTGGAAGAGTTGAGCCGACAGAAGAAACTGAAGGAATATCTCGGCGTACGGATCGACGACCTCAGCTTTTCGATCGACCCGGCGCACCGCGGTATTTTGAAGCAAACGCTGATCTCCGTTGGCTATCCGGCCGAAGACCTCGCGGGGTACACCGAAGGCGCATCGCTGCCGACGCAACTGCGCGAGATCGCCACGAGCGGCATCCCGTTCCACGTCCGCGATTATCAGCGCGATGCTGCCGATGTTTTCTATGCGGGTGGAGACGTTCGCGGCGGCTCCGGCGTGATCGTTTTGCCTTGCGGTGCTGGCAAAACCATCGTCGGCATTATGGCGATGTCGCTGTTGCAAAAATCGACGCTGGTTCTGACGACGAGCGTGACGGCGGTGAAGCAGTGGCGTCGCGAAATTATCGACAAAACGAACCTCACCGAAGCCGATGTGAAAGAGTACACCGGCGACAATAAGGAGATCGGCCCCGTAACGGTCGCGACGTATCAAATCATCACGTATCGCCCCGGAAAGAAGCGAAAAAAGAATAAGCCGAAGCCGAACGAAGACGACATTGAAGACGACGACGAAGAAGAAGACGAGCCGCTGCCCGAGCCGACGATGGAAGAACTCGAAGGCGAGGACGAACCCGAAGCGCGCGGCAAACGGCGCGGCCCCGGTTCGCCCGACGAATACCCTCACTTCGGCTTGTTCGACAAGCAAGATTGGGGCCTCATCATCTACGACGAAGTCCACTTGTTGCCCGCGCCCGTGTTCCGCGTCACCGCACAAATTCAAGCGCGTCGACGGCTCGGATTGACGGCCACGCTGATCCGCGAAGACCAACGCGAAGGCGATGTGTTCACGCTCATCGGCCCGAAAAAGTACGATGTACCGTGGCGAGAACTGGAAACGAAGGGCTGGATCGCCTCGGCGTCGTGTACGGAAATCCGCGTCAGCCTGCCCGACGATCGCTTGCGCATGGAGTACGCCGTCGCCGACTGGCGGCACAAGTACCGCCTCGCCAGCGAAAACCCCGTCAAAGACGAAGTCGTGGCGGAGTTACTCAACCGCTATCACGATCAGCGCGTGATCGTCATCGGACAATACCTTTCGCAACTGCGAACGATGGCGAAGCGGTTCAACATCCCGCTCATCACCGGTTCGACGCCGAACGTCGAACGCGAACTGCTTTACAACCAGTTCCGTAGCGGCGAAGTTCGTCACCTGGTGTTGTCGAAAGTCGGGAATTTCGCGATCGACTTGCCCGACGCGAACGTGCTGATTCAGATATCGGGCACGTTCGGCAGTCGGCAAGAAGAAGCCCAACGGCTCGGTCGCGTGTTGCGTCCGAAGGGGTCCGGCGGCGAAGCGAACTTTTACACGGTGGTGACGCGCGATACCCGCGAACTCGACTTTGCCCACCACCGCCAGATGTTTCTGACCGAGCAGGGGTACAGTTACGCCATCGTCGACGAACGGGAAATCCTGCCCGCGCCGGCTCCGAAGTCGATAGAATCACCGGTATGACACCCACGACGATCCGCCTCGCCGCTAAGCTCCACCGCCGCGTCTGCTTCGTTCTGACCGAAGACGCGGTGTTGGCCGAGGAGCTTCTCGCCCGGAAAAAGCTCTCGACGGAAGTCGTGGGGCGACTATCGGATCGCGTGTTGCTCATCCGCCCCGGTCGCGCCGTGGCCGTGCTCGAAGAACTCAAGAAGATGGGCCACACGCCACAAGTCGTCGGGAAATAATAAATGCGTCCCATGGGGCCGAGCACATTGAGGCAGCGATTGCCGCTCTCATGAGTTCTTCATTTGAGCCTGCTTACACTCGGGTTATCTTCTCCAATCGTTCCACCAATTGCCGTACTTCATGAAAACCTATTTTTGCAGCTTCGCGATTGCGCTTCTGGCCATCAACGCAAGTTCCTCGGCAGAAACGGCACCCGCCCCACGCGTCGGCATCGACCTGACGGGTTATCGAAATGTACCCGATGCGATCAAGGCGGATCCGAAGTCGCTCAAGATGAATGCGGCACCCGCCATTCCGGGCTTTCTCGGCATCGAGATCGGCAGTGATGCGACCGGTCGTGCGCGCATCGAAGATGTCCAAAGCGATTCCCCCGCCGAAAAAGCCGGACTAAAAACCGGCGACACGATTCTAGCGATCGGCGACGATGCGACGCTCACCGTGACGGCGGCACGCGAGAAACTGCGAATGCGATTTGCCGGTGAGGAACTCGCGATTCGTGTGCAACGCGGCAAAGAAACCATCGAGATTCTCGCGAAATGGAAAGCGGCGAGTGTGCCGTACAAATTGACGGGGGATCGGGCGGTTCTCGGCATTCAAATGACGCCGCCGAAGTTGGGCGGTGGCGTCGAAATCACGAGTGTGACGACGGGCGGAGGTGCGGACAAAGCGGGCGTCAAGATTGGCGATGTGATTACCAAAGTCGATGCCACATCAATCGAAGGTGATAACGCATTTCGCGAACTTTTCACCGAGAAGAAAGCCGGTGACATTGTCACGCTATCGGTGAAACGCGGCAAGGACACACTCGAAATTCGTGCGACGCTCGCCAACGAAGACCGTGCCACACGCACGGGAGGGTGGGATGATCGTTTGCCGCGAATCTGGACGAAGCCCGCGTTCCGTCTGGCGATCATTGGCGTCGAATATCCCGACGTGAAGCACAACCCGAAGATCGGCGAAACCGACTGGGATGCCGCCATGTTCAGCACGGGCGGTTACGCGGATAAGAACGCGACCGGGCAACGCACTTACGGCAGCATGAACGATTACTACCGCGAAATTTCCTACGGCAAGTTCAATATCTCAGGCAAATTCGCGGGCTGGGTCGAAGTATCGAAGAAGCGACTCGAGTACTCCACGGGTAACGGCACGAGCAGCCGCGAAAAAAGCAGCTTGTTGACCGAAGCGATGGACAAACTGCTTGCGGCGAAGGGCAAAGATGCACTCAAGGACTACGACGGCGTCTTCTTCCTGTACGCCGGGGACCGCGTACAAACGACGCGCGGCAGCCTCTATTGGCCACACCGCGCAAGCGTTCGCCATAATGGCAAATCGTGGCCGTACTTCATCGTTTCGGAGATGGTCCCGCAACGCGGCGTCAGCAATATGACCGACATCAGCGTGTTCTGCCACGAGTTCGGCCACATGATCGGTTTGCCCGACTTATACGCGAAACCCGAAGTGCCCGGCATGGAAGGCATCGGCGCGTGGTGTGCGATGTCGCAACAGAACGCCGCCGGGCGACCGCAACATTTTTCGGCCTGGTGCAAGGAACAACTCGGCTGGATACAACCGACGCTGATCGACCCGCGGATCAAGCAAAAGATCATTCTGCGACCGATCGAAGACGCACCGACCGATTGTTTGAAAATTGTCGTGCGGCCCGATGCGAGCGAATACTTTCTGCTGGAGAATCGCAAGAAGAAAGGCTTCGACGCGAATCTGCCTGCCGAGGGATTGTTAATCTGGCGCGTGATGCCGGGGCGTGGCAGTCAGCCGGTGTACTTGGAAGAATCGCACGGCATCGCCGGCCCCGAAGGCCCGCGTGCGTTCAGCGGCGCGGTGCCATTCCCCAGCCCCGCGAACAACGCCTTCACGCCACAAACGATCCCATCGAGCGCATCGCAAATCGGCGGCGGCCTCGACGTCCACATCACCAACATCCGTCGCCTATCCGATGGCCGGATCGTGCTGCATATCGGGTATCAGTATCAGTGATCTGCTTTCAGCGGTCAGCTATCAGCCAGCAGCAACCCAGGGGCGCGGACGCGACCCTGGGCTATGAGATGGAACCCCGTTGGGGTAAATGCATAGCCAATTCTTACCCCAACGGGGTTCCATCTCATAGCCCAGGGTTAGACGTTTACGTCGTACCCCTGGGGCCTTCTGACCGCTGACCGCTGACTGCTGACCGCTGCTTACGGCTGTAACGAATTTGTCACGCGACACTGTCAACCGTGCGAGATGTGCCAACAATTCATGCGGAGTTCCGTTTGGTTGATTGACAGCCTATCTGGTGGCATGTTAGCGTAAGGAAAACCGAACGGAACGGACTAAGTCAACGCTGTCGTCCGTTTGCTGCGGTTATGAGGGTCGAACAGTCCGTACGGATCGTTGCCAACGAACCCTGTCGGAAACCGTTGGATTGAATATCACTGTCTCGGCACGAACTCCGCCGCATCGACTGACACCGCGAATATCAGATAGGGAGCAATCATGGCGAAACCTACCGCCGCATGGGGCATCGATATCGGGCAGTGTGCCTTAAAGGCACTGCGGCTGGAGATTATCGACGGCGTGCCGACGGCCACCGCGTTCGATTACATCGAACACCCGAAGATTCTCTCGCAGCCCGACGCCGACCCCGACGCGCTCACCCGCGAGGCACTCGATAAGTTCCTGTCTCGCAATCAGTTGAAGAACGACATAATCGGCATCGGCATTCCCGGCCAGAGCGGTTTGGCACGGTTCGTGAAACTGCCACCGGTCGAAGAGTCGAAGATCGGCGACATCGTCAAGTTTGAAGCCAAACAACAAATCCCGTTCCCGCTCGAAGAAGTCGTTTGGGACTTCCAGAAGATCTCCGGCGGTGAGGTCATCGGCGGCTTCGCGATGGAGACCGAAGTCGGCCTGTTCGCGATGAAGCGCGAAGTGATCTCGAAGTATATGGGCCAGTACAATGCGGCGGGCATCGAGTGCCACGTCGTGCAGATGGCTCCGCTCGCGCTGACGAATTTCGCGACGTACGAACTGCTGAAAAAGGGTGGCAACGCGGTCGTCGTCGATCCGAATGCCCCCGTTCCTGAAGACGACACGCCACGTGGCAAAAAGCGTTGTGCCGTCGTTCTCGATGTCGGCACCGATAGCTCGAACTTGATCATTACCGATGCGGGCAAGATCATCTGGCAACGGCCTCTGCCGCTCGGTGGCAACCACTTTACGCGGGCACTCACGAAGGAAATGAAGCTGACGTTCGCCAAGGCCGAGCACCTGAAGCGAAACGCGGCGAAGTCGCCCGATCTGGCGCAAATCCTGAAGGGGTTGCGGCCCGTGCTGACGGATTTCGTCGGCGAAGTGCAGCGTTCACTCGGGTACTTCACGAACACGCACCGCGATGCCCACGTAGCCTACATGGTCGGCCTTGGCAGTGCGTTCAAGCTGCCCGGCCTGCAAAAGTACATGTCCGAGAAGCTATCGCTCGACGTTCGCAAGCCGAGCAAGATCGAACGCCTCCAGGGCGATGCCGTGCTGAAAGATCCGGTATTTGCGGAGAACCTGCTGACGTTCCCCGTGGCGTACGGTCTTGCACTGCAAGGCTTGAACCAACTCGGCGACGTCAAAGATTACGGGCGAATCAACACGAACTTGTTGCCCACCGAGATTCGCACGGAACGATTGATTCGCGCCAAGAAGCCGTACGCGGCAGCAGCGGCGGCGTGCTTGTTGCTCGGCACGGGGGCGATGGCGTTCGGTTACGGCGTGCAGTACAACGCGGTGTCCGATCCGTCGATCAAACGCGAAGCGGATAAGGCCAAATCGATCGTCGATGCGGCGGCCAAGCAGACGACCGAAAAGAATAACGGCGAAAAAGCGATCGACGACTCGCAGACCGACGTCAAAGCGATCATTCGCGGCAATCCGAATCGGCTCGATGTCGTGCGATTGCACGAAGTCATCTCGGCGGCACTTCCGCGTGCCGGGGAAGATGGCAACCTGTTCGACAAAGTCGACGGTACGATGCGCACGCCGTTCTGGAGTAGCGACGAAGGGCGGCGGGCCTTGTTAGCTGCGAAACTTCGCGTGAAGCAAGGCGTGCCGATCGATCGTGCGGGCGAAGAAGATCTTTCTTCGAACCTCGCACAGGTAAACATCGAAATGATCCACACGCGATACACCGACAATTTGAAATCGTTCTACGAGAAAGCCGACGCGGCAACGTGGGGGGTGTATCGCAGGGCGATTGCCGAGAAGATGCCCGAAGCGGAGCGAGAAAAGGACGAACACGAGCCGAAGGCGTGGAAGCCGAAACTGCCCGAGGGCGGCGGCTGGATCGTGGAAGTTCGCGGTTACACGAACCACAGCGACGGTACGAGGTTCCTCGAAAATGCCGTGCTCGGCAACTTCAAAGACGCCGATTTGTACGCCGCACAAACCAAAGGCGAGAAAGTCGGGAAGTATTTGACGGGCGTCACCGATCCGATCACGGGGCGGATCAGCCACGTCAGCCTGTTGTACACCAAGCAGATCGAAAACCCGAAATCGAAGAAGGCCGAATTCACTGGGCAGGGCGCGTCGTTGATCGACAAGTACTTTGACGCCACAGCAACTCCGGCTCCTGGCACCGATGGGGCGCAGCCTGCTCCCAGTGGGGACACCGGTCCGGTGGCAAGTGGAACGAGTTCCGGCGGTGGATGGGTGCCGTTGGGCGGAAGTACTGCCGCCGCCGGTGGTGGTGGGAGTGGTGGGATTGGCAGTATGGATCCGGGCATGATGAATCCGGATGATGGCGGCGGTGCTGGTGAAGGTCGCGCGGCAGCGATGTTCGGCCCAATGGGCCCTATGGGGCCGATGGGCCCTGGCCCAATGGGAGCTGCTGTGCCAGCGGACGCGGTTAAGCCGGCGAAACCGAAGTTCCGATACGAGTTCGTCATTTGCTTTGCGTGGCGCGATGCGGCGGGTCAAACGGTGCCGCAAACCGGTACGGGGGCAAATCTGGGTGGCAGTGGTGGCGTAACGGGTCCGGGTGGCAAATTTAATGAGATGGGCAAGTAAATCGAGCGAACGCGGTCTCGTAGCAAATTCTGCCGAGACTGCTTTTCCCTAAAATTACGATCTACGAGAATGGGCCATGAAAAATAACGACGCGCTGAAAAAGCATCACTTCTGGATTCTCGCGATCCTCGCGCCGCTCTTCGTCTTCCTCGCGGTGATTTTCCTGTTCACGGGAGTCGATTCTGCGATTAGTGCGCAGAAAAAAGACAATAACGATAAAACCAAAGCGATCCTCGATGCCAAAGCGGTCGGCAAGGGTGCGGTTACCGATATTGCGACCAAGATGAAGATTCTCGAAGAGAAGAAGACGAAGCTTTGGGAAGATAACTGGAAGCTCCAAGCGGTAGCGAATCAGTTGTATACGTGGCCGCAGACGGCAGACGGGCTGTATTCCCGGTACGACGATCTCAAGTTCGGCACGGCACTGAAAGGTTTCGACGAATCGGCCGCCGAGCGGTTCCGTCAGCAGGGCGTTTACGAAGCCATGCACGTCGCAATCGCGAACAAAGTTACGCCGACGAAAATCCCGAACGGCTGGAAAAATACGCTCCGGTGGGTCAGCAACTGGGGCGAAAAGAAGCCCGAATCGCGTCAGATGTGGCTCGTGATGGAAGACTTCTGGATTCAGCGCGCGTTGCTCGAACCGATCAAAGTCGTGAACGATTCGCTGTCTCGGTTCGACATGGACAAGCCCGACAACCAACTTCCACCACCCAATGCACGGAAGTTCAAAAGCCGCATTTGGGAACTCGATCTCGAAGTGAAAGATCAGCCCAGCGGCGGACGCAAGTACATGACGGGCAAGATCAAGAACCGAACCAAGCAACTGCAATTGCTCGGCAGTGGGAACACGATGACGTTGCGAATCTGGTTCGATGCGACTCGGCTCGATCTGCCACCATTCGAGTTCCAAATTCAAGGCGAATTCGTCCCTGGCGAAGAGTCGATCGCGATTCCGCCGCTACCTTCGCACGTGTTTGCTCCGGGAACGAACTTCACGGAAATTGCCAAGGTCGAGCAAATCCTCGACGAGAAAACCGTACCGATTCGTCGCCTGGATCGCCTGGCCCTCGGATACCCCTCGGCGAAGTATTACACGACCGCGCTCAACAACCCGCGTTTCTGGCCCGATGCGGATCCAACGGCAGCAACGACCGCAGCGGCTCCCGCTGGTCCTATGGGCGAGGGCATGATGATGGGGCCTGTTGGAAACACGAGTGGTGCAAGCGGGGGAGGCGATTTGGCGGGCACGATGCGGCCCGGCGAGGCGGGCGCGATGACGCTGACGAAGCTTGCCGACGGCAACAAAAAACGCTACGTCGACGTGACCGATCAGGTACGCCGAATGCAGGTGGCATTCACGGTGGTCGTCGATCAGCAATACATTACCGATGTGATGATCGCGTACGCGAATTCGCCACTACGCTTCGAATGCGTCCAATATCATTGGAAGCGTGCGTCGTTGCCGACTTCTCCATCGTCGGGCGGGTCGGTAGCCTCCGGTCAAAGCAGCGATGAGGGAGGTTCCTCCATCACGGGTAGTGTCGGGGTGGGCTTAGATTCCTCGCCGTACGGACCGATGGGTCAAATGGGTTCCGCCAGACCGAGCGGCGATTCCAAAGGCTTTGGCGGGAATCAGTTCGGCGGTATCCCCGGACTTAGTGCCACATCGTTGTCGAACGTATCGGAAGCCCAGGCCAATTCGGGTTTAGTCGAGTTGACGGTTTACGGCCTCATTTCGCTTTACGAGAAGTACGATCCGAAACCGAAGGACGGTGCCGAGACGAGCCAACTCGAAAGCGCGGGTAATAAGACGGCACCGATGGCACCAGAAGCGGTCAAGCCTACGGAAACCAAGCCAATGCCAGTCGATACCCCAGCAAAGCCTTCCGACGCTCCGAAAGCACCAGGCGTCGAGACGCCGAAGGCAACCGAACCCGCACCGAAGCCAGCTACGCCACCGATGCCAGAGGCACCGAAGCCGGTAACGCCACCGGCAGAGGCACCGAAGCCACCCGAAGCTCCGAAGCCAGCGACACCACCGGTGTCAGAGACACCGAAGAAAAACTAACGCGGTTACCGCCCCACACTCAACGAATCCAGCGATCATCAGGGAGAGCGTCCGATGGCAAAATTCAACCTCCAGAAACTGCTCATCGAGAAGGGCGAGAAGTTCGCACTCGTTGCCGCCGCCGGGGGACTCGCCGTCCTCGGCGTGTTGGGGATCATCACCGCGACCGGTGCCGACAGCCCGGCCACGGCAGTGACCAAAATCAGAAACGGTGCGACGACCCTGCAAGGGCAGATCAACAACGAAAACACGACGAGTAAAGAACTCCCCCCCGAAATGCTCGGGAACGACAAGTTAGCGTTCAGCTTGCTCGCACCATCCGAATTTCGGCCCGTCAACCCGCTGTTCGAACCGGTCGATCAGCCGAATAAGGCGCGCGAGAATCCGGCCGTCCTCGGCATCGTCGATGCCCAGCTCGACCTCGTTCGACTGCCGATGAAGGCATACGACATTCGCGTAAGTCCGAATGGTACCATTCAGATCGGCGTTCTGAAAAGTGTCAGTCTCAGCAAGACAGATCTAAAAGCAATCACGGATAGCCTTATAAAACATAACCCAAAAGATAAAAAACCAAAACCGCCACCACCACCGGGCGTTGCTCCGAACCCGATGGGTCCGATGGGTCCAATGGGTGGTGGTCGCACTGGCGGTGGACGCAGCGGTGGGCCTGGTGGTGGCGACCCATATGGTGCGAGTGGCGAATCTGGCGGCGGCTCGGGTAACCAGTATGCTCCCGGTGCAGGATCGTACGATGCGGGGGGTTCGCGATCCGAACCCACGGTCGATTACGTCGCGATCGATCAGTTCGATGGGAAATCTCCGCCCGCGTTCATCATTTTCCCACGACGAACGATCGTCGTTCATGCGGTATTTCCACTGAAAGCCCAACTCGAAGTGATCCGCCGGGCGCTCCGCCTGAAGACGGTCGATGAAGCGTCGAGCCAGACCGTCACGCCTCCGTCACCGAGCGGCCCAACGTTCGATGGCTTTGAAGTCGAGCGTCGCGTCACCGCACCAAACGGCAGAGTATTCGAGTTCTCGACTTACGATCACGTCGGCCAGTACGTCAATACGATCTACAATCGCAAGACCGCCGATCAACCCGACGATGGCTACATTCGCTACTTCCTCCGCTACGAACAAAAGATGGCGATCCCGCTACCGGCCGTGGCCGATGGACAAGCGGTTTATCCGGAAATTCGCATGGATTCGATCCGTGCCACCGTCGAAAAGCTCAAATTGGCCCAGAAACCGGTCATTACCGAGAACGAGCAAATAAAGAAATTCAAGGGCGACACGACCGATCCGTTCATGCCACAAGTCGGCGCGGCCGGTGGTGCGGGAACGGGCGCATTTAGCGAATTCACTGGTTCGGGCAGTCAAGGCCCCGGCATCTCGATGAAGGGGCCGATGGGTGCGGGTGGCAGAGCCGGTCCAATGGGACCGATGGGTCCAATGGGACCGATGGGTCAAGGTGCCGGTAATATCGATGAGTCGCCGTACGGTTCTGGCGGGCCGTACGGTAGTGCGACGAGTGGTGCTCTCCAAAATATCCAAGCCGCAGTCGAACTCGAACACATGATGATTCGGTTCCTCGACGTCGATGTCGAACCGGGGTTCACGTATCAGTATCGCCTCCGCGTGAAGATGAAGAATCCGAACTTCGGACGTCGCGATGTCGGCCGCCCTTCCGATGCGAAAGTCCCAATCTTGTTTGGGGAATGGACGACGATCGGTACGAAAGTGACGGTCTCTAGCGATCTGAACATGTACCTCGGCGACCCGGTAAAGTACCACGACAACCTCGTTGCGAAGTACAAGGACCGCGCCGTTCAGAACTTGCTCGATAACAAGAACGGCGAGTTACCCATCGTTCAGATCCAAACCTGGATGCAACAAGTCGTGCTCGACGGCGGCAAACGCGAACCGCTCGGTGCCTGGGTTCTCGGTGAAATTCCCGTCAATCGCGGGGAATTCATCGGCAAGAAACAACTGATCTCGTTGCCACTCTGGTCGGCAGAGAAGGTCAAGTTTCTGTTGCAGACATTGCCGAAGTACAAAGTGGCGAATGCCAAGGAACAACCGAAGGGCGTACTCGTCGATTTCACGACCTCGATGATGTGCGTCGACTATGAAGGTGGGAAAACCAAGCAAACGTTCGGTTCGCGAAATGTCGAAGACGAATCGGCCGTGGAGATGTTGATCCTGCGTCCAGATGGTTCGATCTTCGTGCGTAACTCGGCTCAAGATGCCGAGGAGACGGATCGCGTCGAACGGGAAAAAGGCTGGAACGACTGGATCAAACGGGTCGAAGACGACACGAAAACCGCTGGCTCGCTGACGAACCCGATGGGTCCGATGGGCGATTTCGGCAAAGGGAAACAATAACCGCGAACGCAGCGGTGAATGGAATTTCGGCATGGTTCATATCCAGGTCGCAGTTTTGCCAAAAAAGGAACGCCGAAAAGTGGTTTCGGCGTGATTCGATTCGGCCAAAATCGGACGTAAGTCGTT
>JAYWCL010000221.1:0-5651 GCA_043780595.1 Limnoglobus sp. | reverse complement strand
GTTTTGCAACTCACATTCTGGGAGAAACAGGCACTTTACGATAGCCGAATCGCAATCGCAAACAAACGCAAAACTGCTACCCACTTTTGAACCGTGCCTCATTTCGCGACACTTTTGCGTCACTCCGCGCACGTCGCGAATTCCGACTTACGTCGAATCGTCTGCGATTTTTTGACTGCGGGATTTCGCGTGGGTGGCCAACGTATTCCGCCACAATCGCGGGCAGAACGCCCATCCAGGCGAGCGGTGGGCGTAAGCCCACTGATCCAGCCATCATCGTATACAGTGTTAATGGCGAAAGATTGCCTCGTCAAAAATCCACCCCGCCCACGATGCGCACGTAAAACACTCGAAGTTCCATCGAAAATGCACATTGCCTACGACGCACGAAGAATCAGGGGAGTGACCTCCCCCGCTCGCCTTGCGCCGGGAATTGCGTGAAGTGTTACTGGCCCAGGGAGAAACAGACGCGGAATCCGTTAGTCATGACACGCAACGTCGGCGTGCCCGCGAAGCAGTAAGTCGCACGGCACATCAAGGCCGTGACACAAGCAGAATTACCCGATGCGCTCTACCGTCGTGCCCGCTTCCGATGGTGTGAGGCGGTAGCCGGTGTGGAACTGATCGGTGAAGGTTTCTTGGTGGCTGACGAGGATGATGCGTTTGAGAGCTTGCGTGCGGCGGAGTTCCTTTAGGTTTTCGGCCATCGCGCTGAGGCCGTCTTTGTCCAGGCTGCCGAAGCCTTCGTCGATGATGACGGCTTCGATCGGGCGTTGCTTTCCGGCGGCGAAGCGACCGATTGCGAGTGCCAGGGATACGGCAACGCGAAAGCGCTGGCTGCCCGAAATGAACTCGACGCCGACGGGGTTTTCGCCGACTTTGCGGATGCGTAACGCGAACGCTTTCAAGTCGCGGCCCGTTGCCTCATCGTCGACTTCGAGCGACAATTCCTGATTCGAGAGCCGTCGCAAGGTGTCGTCGGCGAGCGCGATCACTTCGGTTTCGGCTTCGCGCACGAGGTCGAGTTGAATGCCGTCTTTTCCCACTAACTTGTCGAGCGTTTCGTGAACGCCGAGTCGAACTTGGGCTTCGGCCAACTCGGTCGAGACGCGCTGATACTCGCTCGATTGCTGCACCCGGTTTTCGTGGTCGCGGAGCGATTCGCGATGGTTGGTGTCGGCGGTTGCGAGTTGATTCGCGGCTTGGGTGCGGGCGGTTTCGGCCACGTCGGATGGAATGCGATCTGCGGGAACGATGCCATCGATTTCGGTTTGAACGCGATCTTGCTCATCGCGCCAGACGCCGCGTGTGGCATCGTCGTTGAGGAGTTGACGGTAATCGGATTCGACGGGCGTCATCCGCAGTGCCGCCAATTCCTGTACCAGAACTTGCACTTCGTACGCGGAAAGTGTCGGCCATTGCGCATCCCACGGCGGGGACAATCGCGCCGCATCGCTCGTTTGCGCACCTTGTAAAGTCGCTCGTTTCGCCATCGCTTCCGCGACTTGTGGCTCGAGTTGTTTCAGTTCGGCTTCCGCGCTTTTGCCGGTTGTTTCCTGCTGAACCGCGATCGCTTCGGCCGCGGTTTTCTCCTTCTGTGCAAGCACGAATCGTTCGCGCAGCGATTTCTCTTGCGTCTCGAGCGCGAGTTGTTCGGCAATCAGTTCCATGGCGTTCGACGTACAACCCATACCAGTCAGGCTCGATTGCAACGTCTGGAACTTATCGTGAAAGCGGTTGCGTTCGGTCGATTGCATCACGAACCCGGCGAGGTCCGCTTTCGCTTTCGTGTGCTTCTCTTGCGCGACACTGACAATGGCCTGTCGCTCGGTGCATCGCGATTGCCAGGTCGCCACATCGGCCGCCATTCGGGCGCGTTCGGTCTCCGCATGTTCGGCAGTGACTTTCTGACCGCAACGCGAACAGTCGACGCCGGCTTTCACGTCCTGAAATTCGGTCTGTTCCGCTTCTGCGGCTTTCAGGTGCGTGCGGGCTACGGTGAGTTGATTTTCGACGCGGCGGAACTCGCCGTCCGCGCTCGTTTCGGCCTCGGTGGCAAGCAGTAAACGCGCCGGCAGATCGACGGGGTAGCGACTGACTTCACCTGCGAGTTTGTCCAACTCGACCGCTTGTTTATGGAACGACTTCGCACGCAAAATGTCGCGCACGATCTCCGCCAGTTCGCGCTCGATACTCTCCGAAGCCGCCTTGTGTTCGGCCACCTGCCCCCGCGCTTCGGCGGACGCGATCCGCGACGTATCGCGACGGCTTTCGGCTTCGCTCCGTTGGCGTTCGCGATCGCTGAGTGCGTCTTGCCACGTTGCCAATTCGCGTTTGCCATCGAACAGCGATTGCAACAACGGTACGACGGTGCCGAGTTCATCGACGCGCATTTTCTGATTGCGAATCGTCGTGGCGCGGCTCGCACGTTGGTCGGCTTGCGCCAGCAATTCCGTGAGTTCATCGAAGCGGGCGCGGCACTTCTGCCACGTCTTCGATTGCCCGACTCGCTCGATTGCGGTCGCGTGCAATGCACTCATTTCTAGCCGCAATGTCTCGGCGCGATCCGCACGGTTTTGGCTTGCCACTAAGTCTTCTGGCGTAACAGCGACTAAATTCGCGAACCGCGTTTTCAAGATCGCCGCAGTGCTACGCACGGCCAAGGTGGCGGTCTTCACGCGATCCGAAAGGGCCTCGTAATGCTCGAAGCCGATGATGCCTTTGAGGATCTTCAGGCGATCCTCTTTCGACGACGAAAGCAGTTTGTCCGCCTCTCCCTGTTTCAACAATACCGATGTCGTGAATGAATCGTAATCCAACCCGAGCGTATCGACGACCCAATTCGTAAGCGTAGCGCTGCTGGTGCCTTCCTTGAGCGCGATCCACTCACCGTTCGCGGATCGCTCCTCGAGTTTTTGTAATGGCCGCGTCGTCTTGCCCGCACGGCTGCGACCGCGAGTGATGCGATAGCTGTGCCCCGCAAAGTCGAACTCCAGAACGACCTGGCAACCGTCGGCTCCGTGCCGCATTAGCAAGTCTTGCTTCTGGCGGCTGCCGCTGCCGCGATGGCACTCGAACAGCGCGTAGGTGATGCCGTCGAACACGGCGGACTTGCCGCAGCCGTTCGGCCCGGTAATCACCCAAAGGGCCTCGTCGTCGCCGGTGAAGTCGAACGTGACCGCCGGGCTGGCGAAGCTGAGGAAGTTTTCCAACACGACACGCTTCGGGATCATGGCTGTACCTCTGTGTTGCTGAGGAATGTTTCGGCGAGCGCCAACAGTGCGGCGTCGTTCGGGTGCTTGATTTTCAGGTAATTTCGTACCGTCGTGCGGTAATCGGCATCGCTGCGAATGCTCGTTCGCGGTGTGTCGCCATCGCTGGTTTCGGCGCGTGCGAAGACGATCTCGGCATAGCGAGGGAACATCTTTTTCAGTCGTTGCATCACTTCATCGCGGCTCGGGCCACCGGCTTCGAGAGTGACATTTATCTTGACAATCGCCGTCGCACGATCCGGGTACTTCGCGGGCAGGCCGTCGATTTCGGCGGTGTTCGCGATGGCGATCAAGTGCATCGGCGTCGGCGGAATCGGCACCCATTCGGGTACGGTGCGGCACTCCGGCCCGTACTGTTTGCCGACGTTTATCGCGATGACGCCGCGGTCGTCGTTGCGTTCGCCGAAGTCGAGTCGGTCGAGCGGGCCGGGGTAGCGGACGTGGGCGAGGCCGCCGAGCGATTGCGGTTTGTGAATGTGCCCGAGTGCGACGTACGCCCAGTGGCTCGGGATGAAATCGGCCCCGAACAGCACGTCGTCGGTCTCGCTGATTTTGTAAAGCGAGTGCGTCTCCGAGCCGCGCACGTGCAAGTGTGCCACCAGCACGCTCGGCAGCGTTTTGTCGAAGCCGGGCTTATCGATCGCCTTCTGGACCCACGAACCGACGCGGTCGGTCGTCGTGCGGTTGCGTTCTTCGGTGCTTTTGAAAGCATCGTTGGCCTCGGCGTAACGGTGCGGATACGGGTATGGCACCAGTACGAATTGCACCTTCTCGCCGCCGCCTTCCAGCACCGCGATTCCCGGCCCGTTTTGCAAGTACATTCGCCCCGGTGACAACGGCTTGACACCACCCGACGGCATCGCCGCGAGCATCATCCCCGCACGGATAAACTCGATGTGCTTGTCCTTGTCGTGGTTACCCGTAATGGCGAGAATCGTACCGCCACGCTGGAAAAACGGACCGTACACCTTCCGAATATGTTCGAGTTCGCGCGTCATATCCTCCGCACTCACCGACGTATGATCGGAGAACAGATCGCCCGCAATCACGAGTACATCGACTTCACGTTCTTCGCAAATGCGCGCGACCTCAACGACGCGACGGCGCAAATCGTCCGTGCGATCCAACCGGTGCAAATGGTCGCCGAGGTGCCAGTCGGCAGTGTGGATGATCTTCATTTGGTGTCCTGTGTGTATGGTCGTGTATGCTCAGCCCAGCACCCAGGGGTACGACGAAAGACGTCTAACCCTGGGCTATACCGATGCAACCCCGTTGGGGTAAGAATTCTGTATGCAATTACCCCAACGGGGTTCTATCTCTTAGCCCAGCACCCAGGGGTACGACGTAAGACGTCTAACCCTGGGCTATCCGATGCAACCCCGTTGGGGTAAGAATTCTGTATGCATTTACCCCAACGGGGTTTCATCTTTTAGCCCAGGGTTAGACGCTTCGTCGTATCCCTGGGACGTGACTTCGTCGTACCCCTGGGTGGCATGTCGTATCCCTGGGCATCGTGAATCAATCCCAGAGATAGCATTCTTCACATTGGATCCCGTGATCATTTAACAATCCACGATATTCGTCCTGGAACGATTCCGTTCGATGATGTTCTTCTTGATTATCAATGTAACCGCGCAAAGTTTCGACATGACAGGGACTTACAGAAAACGCACCATATCCGTTTTGCCAATAGAAATCCGCAAGTTCACTGCCTTGTGTCTTCGCCCACTTCGAGGAATCACGCTTCAATTCCTTGACCAAATCTGCCACACAAATCGTTCGTCCGAGTTGACACAAAATATGTACGTGATCGGCAACTCCACCAACACGCACAATAGGGCAACCTAAATTGTTGCACGTGCCACCCAGATAGCGATGGGCACTTTCGCGAATCGATGCATCCAGAAAATAAGGGTGACGCGCCTTGGTGGAAAAAACAATATGAAGACAGATCTTCGACAGAGATTGCGGCATGGCTGATCCTGCGTTCGGAGGTATGAGTTTTCCACCACCCAGGGGTACGACGTAAGACGTCTAACCCTGGGCTATCCGATGGAACCCCGTTGGGGTAAGAATCTACTATGCATTTACCCCAACGGGGTTCGATCTTTTAGCCCAGGGTTAGACGCTTCGTCGTACCCCTGGGTCTTTGATCGTCGTGCCTCACGCCTATCCGATTTAACCTCGTTAGGGTAAGAATTCCTATGCATGTACCCCAACGGGGTTCGATCTTTTAGCCCAGGGTTAGACGCTTCGTCGTACCCCTGGGACGTGACTTCGTCGTACCCCATTAGCATCAAGTTAAGCGTTTGCGGGCGTTTCCACTCTGTAGTTGAGCTTGCTCGGATCGGCCAGTAACTCGAAGGTACTAGCAGACTT
>JAYWCL010000220.1:0-20597 GCA_043780595.1 Limnoglobus sp. | reverse complement strand
TTTCGTCGCCGACTTCCGTACTCTCAGCATAGTCCGCCGCACCCACGTTCCCGGCCTGCAGGCTCGGCTCCGCCGAAGAGGAGTGCCCCAGGAACTTCTGCCCCAGGAACTTCTGCCCCAGGAACTTCTGCCCCAGGAACTTCTGCGCCCCAGGAACTTCTGCGGGCGATGGGCGATAACCTGCCCCTGTGACCGGTGCTCTTCATCCACCTCGGCGCGCACCGGTTGCGCGGGCCGTCCTCGAATTTTCCGAAGCGGCATCGCATTCTGAATTGTCAATTCCGTCTCGCCACTCGCCACTCACGCTGGCATCGCTTCGGCGTCTTTTGCCGGTGGGCGGTGGATCTCGTAGCCCAACTCCTTTGCGCGACGGTGGAAGCTTTTCTCCTGCCGCGCGCGCTCTTGCTCGGCATACTCGGCCTCTTGGGTTTCTGCTGGTCAATCACTTCGCGATTCCCTTCGCTGTCACTTGCAGGGCCACCGGCTTTTCCTTCCCGGCGAACACGAGCGGCAGATACTCTTGCGGTGGGAACGGCGTGCCGACGAGGAGAGATTTCTTCCCCACGTCGGTCGGATCGCCGAGGAGACACCAGTAGCGATCTTGTGCGTACAAACAAAACATGCTCGTGTTCGGCGGACGCAACCCGACGACGATCTGATCGCCGCCCTGATCGGCATCGAACAGGAAGCCGACTTGGTTCACGGAGACCATCACGAACGCTTCCGGATTCACCCACGCGCAACTCGACGGTACGCCGAACTCTTCGTTGACGGGTTGATCGGTCTTCGGCTCGGGGTCGCCGAAACGGGCGTGCGCGATGCGCGTGTACGGCACCGCATCGGCCCCTTGCGTCTGCCCAGCTTTGTACGCAACGGCGAAGCGGCTGCCCGATTGATCGATCGCAATCGCGAGGCCTTCCATCGGTGCGTTGCCGAGCGTCGTCCCGACTTTCGGCTCGCAAGTCGCCATCGGAATTTCGTAAACGACACCCCCCGCGTACGCGGCAATCAACTTGCGATCGGGGCTAATGACGACGCTGCGGTCCTCGACCAATGGCATCGTCGGCACCGTCGGTAGCGGTTTGCCCGTTACCGTCTTCGCCTTCGTCGTAATGTCGAACACATCGACGGTGCCTTCTTTGGAAACGACTGCGATCGAGTTGTCTTCGAGAAAATACACGGCTGCAATTCCCGGCGACTTGCCCTTCGCCTCGGGGTACGGGTCGAAGCCATCGAGGAGCTTTTTCCCTTTGTCGCTGAGTTGATAAATCGTGACTTTACCCGTCGGCGAATCGATGGCGAGGCGTTCGCCGTTCGGGCTGATGTCCGTCGCACGCGGCCACGTGATGCCGTCTGCTTCGATCTCCGTGCGATCGATGCGTTGGCCCGTTGTGAGGGCGTACCGATCGATGGTATCCTTTGCGCCTTTCCCCTGAAAACCGTCGAACGAGTGGCGAATGACCACAGCGACGGGACCGTCCTTTCCTCCGACAATCAACTTCCGCACCGAGCCGTAGTTGTGGTCGAGCGAAAGGACATCCTTCGGTTTTTCGATGACTTTCAGCTTCATCTGGTCCGGAATTTTATCGAGCGTGCGCGAGATGGTGAGCGTGACCCGCGACTTCGCTTTCGCACCCGCTTCGGGCTTCGCCGCGACCGAAACTTTGTTCGGCTCGTTGCTCGCGGCTCCTTTTCGGAGATTCGCCGCCGTCGGCTTCTTGTCGTCGTTCGCTTTCTCCGCAACCACCAGCGCGGGTTTGTCCGGCACAGTCGGTGCCGAGGCCTGCGGTGTGGCGGCCTTCTCTTTTTGCAACATGAAGAAGTAAATGCCCGCCCCGCCCGCCGCCGCACAGAGCAGCCCGACGACGCCGAACATCAGGAGCTTTTTCATGCCGCCGCCACTGCTCCCGGTCTTCGCCGCAGCGGGTTGCCGAAACTTCGACTTCGATTTTTCCACCTTGGAATCGACCTTCGCGTCGGCTTTCGAGTCGCCCTTGCGGTACTTCGATTTCGACTTCGCTTCGGGAGGCGTCTCGTCGTCGGTAATGGCATTAGAAGGGATCGAGAACGGATTGTCGGCAATCGGATCGGCATCGTCGACCGGTGCCGGTGCATTGCGTTTCTCCGCGACGGCAGACTTAGCCGCACGGGTCGGTTTCGCGGGCGGCGGCGGAGGAGAAACGGGTGTCGCTTCGGCGGAGCCATCGAAAGCGAACGGCGACGGCGACGGCGCGATCGCGCTGAGGTGTTCCGAATCCGCCACACTATCGACCGGCCCGGCGGCTTCCCCGGGAATGCGAAACGAATGCTGGCACTTCTTGCACCGCGCTTTCTTCCCTGCCATTCCATCCGGGGCCTTCAACACCGACTGACAATTCGGGCACGGCACTTCGATAGACATGGAGCAGACCCTCGGCGACGAGCGAGATAATGTGTAGTCAAGTTACGCGATTCGCCGTCCAGACGCAACGACTACGGGAACCTCTTGCCGGGTTCGCTTCATCCACGTCATCCACTTCCACACGCAAACAAATTTTACAGGCATTATCGAAGCCGATTGACTCCGGATTTTGTAGGGAATGAACCATGCTCCTATTCGTTGCAATCGGTGTTGCCGGGTTGTATCATCGTATGTTGCAGACTATACCGATGCCCTGCTCGAATGCCTTTTGCGACGAAAAACCGGTAATATGTCGAGATGGAAAAGGTGTAATATGTGGAAAACAATTGAGCGAATACTCCCTTGGCGATTCACTCCAGAGGGGATCGCACATCGAGCAGTCGTTGCGGGCACGAGACTGACAGTCGCGTCTGGACCGTTCGCGGGATTAAAATACGTTCTAAAAGCACACGGAAGTTGCCTGCCACCGAAGCTCATCGGTTGTTACGAACGCGAGTTACACCCCGTATTCGCAGCATTGAAAACGGCACCGGTTGACGTACTCATCGATGTCGGAGCCGCCGAAGGATATTATGCAGTGGGTATGGTGGTAGCTGGGATGGCCGAACGGTCTGTCGCTTTCGAGGCGGATCCAAACGGGGTTGCACTACTCCGCGACTTGGCCGAACGCAACGGTGTGACCGACCGGGTGACGGTGAGGGGATGGTGTAGTCCCACGGATTTACAGAAAGAATTGACCGTTCATGTTGGTCGACGAGTGTTGCTCATTGTGGATGTCGAAGGAGCCGAAGATGATTTGCTCGATCCAATCGTGGTGCCGGCCACACGAACTGCCGAGATTCTCGTCGAGTTGCACGATTTCTTCGTCCCAGGCGTGACCGACCGCATTCGTCAACGATTCGCACTCACCCATAACATCACTCGGTTCGAGCAAACACCACGAACTGAGGCGGATAACCCGTATCGTTCCTGGCTCGTTCGCCAATTGCCCGCCCGCTACCGAACAGATGTCGTGAGCGAGAAACGGCCGGGTCCGATGCACTGGTTTTGGATGCAGCCAAAATGAGACGATCCGAACTTGTGCTGTGGAACCCTTTTCGGAGTCCATCTCGTTGGTCACCTCTCGCGGGTGCCCGGTTCTAGCTGCTGCCCGCATGGACTCCCACATCCGCGACTCCCGCTCACACACCTCGGAGATTGACCTTTCGCCGGGCGGCGTGCGGTTGTATCTTCTGCGAAGTGGACAATTCCTACTAAGTGGGCCGTCGCATGAGCGTGAAACCGATTGCTGCCGGGTTGATGATCTTTGCTGCTGGGGTCGCATGGGTGGCGTCGTTGCCGACGAAGATGGACGCGGGGTGAAGCCCGGCCGGAGTCTGCCCTCCGGGGATCGGCGGTCTGCCGATCGAAATGACCTACCCGCCATTCGTGGAACCGCAATACACCGTGCGCCCGGTGCCGCGCGCCGCACCGCCGAAGCCGCGCTTCACGCCCGTGGTGATGCCCGCTCCCGATGCCATCGGCGTGACCCTGCCCGAGGCGACGCCGGAAGTCCAACTGCCCGCAGCGGACGAACTCGGCATCCGCCTCGAATAGTTCGGCACGTTACGCCACCGGGCGCAACAACCGGCAGGCGTATTTGCCGAGTCGTTTCAAAAGGAAGTACGCCAGGACGCCACCGCCGATTCGCGTACCGACTTTCGACAACACTCGTGCGGCGGCGAATTCGCCCATCATCTGGTTGACTTGGTCTTCGGTCAGTTTTTCGAGTTCCGTCAGTTGGCCGGTGAGATAAGCGTTGAAGAAGACGCGGCCCAACAGCACGGCGGTACCTGTTCGACCGGCACGCAGGTTGTAAATTCGGCACAGGTCCGCAAGCAGCGCGAAGCCGAAGAACGTCGTCGCGAGCGAGTCGATCAGTCCGTTCGGTGCGGTCGCGTTAATCACTCCGGCCCGCTTCGACCAATACGCGATTCGCTCGGATGCCGCATCGTCGAGCGACTTCTGGAACGTCTCGCGGAACTGCCCGAACCACTGGCCCGACGATGCGAATTTCGCGGGATCTAAAAGAGCCTCTCTCGCCACTTCCAACGCGCGCACGCGGTCGTCGGAGATGCCGATTTTCTGTAGCGATTTGCGTTGTTTATCCGACCCGATCGGGAACAGCCGCATGTACTCTTCGAGTTGCGTTTTCGCCTCGGTCGTTTTCGCGTCGGCCAGCCAGCGTAGCCGTGTACGGTTCGCGAGTTCTTGCAGGCCCGCAAGGCGAATCTGCCGGTTTCGGCGCAGCTGATAGTAAAGAATCCCGAGCCGGACGGCGGCATAAAGCACGCACAACCCGAGTAGCGCCAGCCCGGCATAACCGACGGTTTGCGCCCACGCCGGTTGCATCGCCAGCGAGCCGAGTACGCTCATCGCTTGGGCGTAAAGGAACAGCGCCAGAATCGCTGCCATGCCGATCAGGAACGCAAACGCCACGGGATGCGACAGGAAGCCGAGCCAGCCGAAGACTTCGGGGTCCGATGCCAGCAGTTCCTCGGCCTCGGCGAGTTCGCGAGCGGCCTGCGCTTCGTCCTCGGTCTGGATGCGTTTGCGATCTTCATCGGTGAGCAATCGCAGATCGTGCGGGATGTTCGTCGGGCGGCCCAACTCGGTTTCACCGGGTCGCAGTTCCGGTTCTGAAAGTCCGGCCTCACAGAGGCCACCTACAAATCTTGTAGCTGGGGTCTGTGACCCCGGTTCTGGCAACGTCGCCGTTTTTCGACCCACCGGAATGCCGAGCATATTGTCGTCGGTCTGCATGGAAATCCTCGAACTTCGACGGGAACGGTGCGTACTCTACAGACAGTCTCAGTGTATCCGGGTTGCGTCTGGAGCGGTGCGTACCTAACATATTAGCTACCTACGAAGGTGATTGCTCCTTGGAGATCGTGATGAGCGCGATACCGAAACGCAAAATGACGGTCGCTGAGTATCTGGAGATCGAGCGAAAAGCCGTCCATAAAAGCGAGTTTTTCGACGGCGAAATGTTCGCGATGGCCGGTGCGAACAACGAACACAACATCGTCAAAGAAAACTTGGTTGGCGAGATGTTCAATCGTCTCAAGGGCACTTCGTGTCGATCGTATTCGAGCGATCAGCGGGTTCTCGTCGATCCAACGGGACTTTACGCTTATCCTGATGTCGTCATCGTTTGTGGTCCGGCGATTTTTTCGAGTCACGACGATCAGTCGCTGATGAACCCACGTGTCATTTTTGAAGTCTTGTCCAATTCGACCGAGCGTTACGATCGCACGACCAAGTTTCGCCATTACACGCAACTGCCATCCTTGCAGGAATACATCCTCGTCTCGCAAGATGAACCGCTGATCGAACAGTTCGTACGTCAGGCCAATGGCGCGTGGACTGTCCAGATGTATCACGAGATCGCGACGAACTTTATGCTCGCATCGATTCCCATCGAAATCCCGATTGCGGACCTATATCGCGATGTGACGTTCCCACCTTCCGCATAACTGGGTTGCGTCTGGAGCGGTGCGTACCTACTATCATGGGATGAACACCAACCACGCCCAATCGCCGCGCATCGAAAATTCCCTGCCGATGACGCTGACACTCGTCGTCGCGGCCGCCGCGTTTGCCGCCGTCGTGCGGCTCGTTCCGTACGAATATCGTTTGCTCAACTTTGCCCCTGTCGGTGCTGTCGCGTTGTTCGCCGGTGCCCGGCTCGGCCTTCGCTACGCGATCCCAATCGTCCTCGGCAGTTACGCACTCACCGACCTCGCGTTGTGGTATCAGCAAGGGCTGACATCGCTGTACACGCCGTGGTATCTTTCGCTGTTCAACCCGTCGCTCGAAAACAGCACGTACGCATTCGCCTCGGGGTTGATCGTCGCGTACTGCCTCGTAGGGTACGCCATCAGCGGCCAAAAGTTCGTCGGCAAGTCCGAATCGCCAGTGGCGATCTTGCTTACGACCATCGGCTCGGGCCTCGGTTTCTTCCTGATTACGAACTTCGTTTCGTGGCTGATTCAGACTTTGCCGTACGGCTATTCGCTCGAAGGGTTATTCAATTGCTACGTCGGCGCGATCCCGTTTTACCGCGGCACGTTCGCCAGCGACATCGTCTTCACGGGCCTACTATTTGCCGCCCACGCCGCACTCAGCCGCGCGTACTTCCCCGCCGAGAAGGTGATTCCGGTGGAAGTGCAGTCGTAATATGACTGGCATCGAGCACCGGTTGAACGACGTGCTCATGCGTGGCGAGTAGACGTGTCGATGCGAAGGCGGAACGGTCAATTGACCATCGGCGAATCCGAAGGAGAATACTCCCACTGGATGCCGGGGCCTGCTTTGATGTATCGCTTGTACGGGGTAAACAATTCCCAATCGGCGATGTCGTGTACGGGGTCTTCTGGGTCGTATCGTGCCCGGATCTGAACGAAGGATTCATCGCTGAATTGGAGGCCGAGTTCGATACCGCCCGGCCAACCGGTTCCATGAAACGCACGGACTTCAATGCTCGTCATTCGCTGACCGGGAGTGATGGGAGAGCGAGTTTCCAGATCGTGAAGCGTCATCGGAGTGAAATCGACTCCGGAAATCTCTTCGCTAGATATGTACGATGCCCACGGAACCGATTTGAACGACCACTCCGATGCGCGGAGGCAGAGGATGTGAGTCCCCTCCGAAGTCGTGCGGCCACGGAAGGGGGCCAACTCGATTTCCGTTCCAAAATGGAGGGTCAGTTCACCGCCGTAGCTTTCGCGTGCAAACAGGAATGGCTCGCCGATCAGTTGCTTGAGGTAAGGCCGCAGCCCACGAATATCGTTGCTATGGATCCGATTTTCCATGTTCACCCGATGCCGACGCCGCTGAGGCTGGTTTTGCGGGTTTCCGAATTCTGGCGGTGGCCGGGTTCAACTTCGTCTTCGCGGAATTGACGGACGGTTTTCACCAGGCCGTTGACGTCGAGACCGAGGTCGGCGAGGAGGTCCGCACGTTCGCCGTGTTCGACGAACTTGTCGGTGATTCCCTTGCGTACGATGTTTCTCGCGTCCAAACCCGCGGCGTTAGCGGCCTCGAGAACGGCGCTGCCGAAGCCGCCTTCGGTCGTGCCTTCTTCGACGGTAATTACCAACGGCAACAAGTCCACAGCTTTCAAGATCGTCTCGGTGTCGAGCGGTTTCACGAAGCGTGCGTTAATTACCCCGAAGTGCAAACCGTCCTCGGCTCGCAGGCGTTTCGCGGCAGCGAGGCAAGCGGTCGTCATCGTGCCGAATGCGACGAAACAACCGTCATCGCCCCAGTCGATCACTTCCGCGCGACCGAGTTCGATCGGCGAAGCTTTGCGTTCGATCTGCTCGAGGTTCGCCTTCGGGTAACGGATGCTGATCGGGCCTTTGTGCTTCAACGCGAACTGGAGCATCGGCTCGACGTCGGCTTCGTCGCCGGGGGCCATGCTCGTCATGTTCGGAAACAATCGCAGGTACGGCACATCGAAGACGCCGTGGTGCGTCGGGCCGTCCGGGCCAGCCAACCCGGCACGATCGAGCGCGAGTACGACCGGCAGATTCTGGAGGCAAATCTCCTGGAAAATCTGATCGAAACCGCGTTGCAGGAACGTGGAGTAGATATCGACGATTGGCCGCGCACCGGCTTTCGCCATACCCGCCGCGAATGCGACGGCGTGGCTTTCACAGATGCCCGTATCGAAAAACTGCTTTGGGAATTCGTCGCGGATCGTTTCGAGTTTGTTGCCTTGGCACATCGCCGCCGTAATCACGCACGCCTTCGGATCGGCTTTCAGTGCCGTGTAAATCGCGGCGGACATCGCATCGGTGTACGCCTTGGCGTTGCTCTTCTTCATCGAGAGAATCGCGCGTTTCGGGCCGACTTTCTCGAACACCGGCGGGCTGTGGTACGTCACCGGATCGACTTCCGCCTGGGGCACGCCGCTGCCCTTCGTCGTGAAGACGTGGAGCAGGATCGGCCCCTTCTGGCCCTTCAAATCGCGGAGAGTTTTCCGCATCGCGTGGAGGTCGTGGCCATCGACGGGGCCAAAGTAGCGGAAACCGAATTCTTCAAATAACATGCCGTCTTTGAAGTACGCCTTCATGCCATCGCGGAGGCTTTCGAGCGAGGCCCGCGCCGCTTCGCCGACGAGCGGAATCTGCTTTAAAATCTCGTTGAGCGTCCGCTTGCCACCCTGATAGAGTCCCGTAATACGGCAATGATCGAGGTATTTCGCGACGCCGCCGGTTCGTGGGCAGATGCCCATTTTGTTGTCGTTCAGCACGACGAGCACGTTCTGGTTCAGGCCCGCGATATTGTTGAATGCCTCGAACACCATCCCGCACGGCAACGCCCCGTCACCGATGACCGCCACGGCGTGGCGTTCGGGGTGGCCGAGCAAATCGTCGCCCGCTTTCAATCCGGAAATAGTCGAGACGCTGGCCCCGGCGTGCCCGGTTACGAACAGGTCGAACTCGCTCTCGGCCGGGTTCGGGAAGCCCATCAGGCCGCCCTTGGTGCGGATCGACTGGAAGCGGTCGTAGCGCCCCGTGATGAGCTTGTGTGGGTAGATCTGGTGGCCGGTGTCCCAAATGAGCCGGTCGCTAGAAAAATCGTAGGTGAGGTGCAGCGCCAGGCAGAGTTCGACGACGCCGAGATTACTGGCGAAGTGCGCCGGGCGCGTCGTCAGTACGCGAATCAGTTCTTCGCGAATCTCTTGCGCCACTTGTAGCAATTGCGGATCGCTCAGCGCAAGCAGATCGGCGGGGCGTTGAATTTTCGATAGTAGTTCGGCGTGTGCCATGTCAAAAACTCCCCCGCGCGACTCCGGCGTGCGGCTGATTTATCGATCCCTTTCGACGACAAACTGCGCGAGTGCGGCAAGAGGTTCGCCCCCCGGCCCGAGTGCCCTCGCGGCCGCAACGGCATCGTGCCCGAGTTGCAGCGCTTTCCGTCGGCTTTCTTCGACTCCAAGTAAGCCAGGATAGGTCAACTTGCCCCGCGCGGCATCTTTCCCGACCCGCTTCCCCGTTTTTTCTGCCGAACTTTCGACGTCGAGCAAGTCGTCGGTCACTTGGAACGCCAACCCGAAGGCGTCCGCGTACCGGTCGATGTTCGCTAACGCATCGGCCTGCGTTTCCGGCGTTAAACACGCGGCATAGACTCCGAGTCGCAACGACGAGCGAAACAGTGCCCCCGTTTTCCGGCGATGAATCTCTTCCAAAGAGGCCACGTGTCGATCCGCGACCACACGGCCCTCGGCCTGCAAGTCCAACACTTGGCCTCCGACCATGCCGACCGCACCCGATCCCGACGCTAATTCTATGCAGCTAACCGCGACGATGCGCGAATCGCAACCCGTTGCCAGCACTTCAAATGCAATCGATAGTAGTGCATCCCCCGCCAAGATCGCCATCGCGTCGCCGTATTTCTTGTGGCACGTCGGCAATCCGCGACGCAAATCGTCGTCGTCCATCGCAGGTAGATCGTCGTGAATGAGGGAATACGTGTGGATCATCTCAACCGCACAACCAGCCGGTAGCGATTGTTCCGGTCGCCCGCCGACGGCCTCGCAGGCCAACAGGCACAACAGGGGACGCAGGCGTTTACCGGGTGCGAACAGGCTGTACGCCATCGCTTCGAGCAAAATGGGCGGGGCGTTCGCAGCGTGCCGATGCAACGCGGCCCGCAACGCCGTTTCAATCGCGTCCTGACGCGGCTTCAAATCGCTCCATATCGATCTGGACAACGCCATCCCACCCTGAATTGGCACCGAGAAACATCGTGTTCCGTGCGAGTATTCATAGTAGTTTCGCGAAAAGAACCCAGCTAGAATTCGCCGCGACGCGCAGGCTTTGCGGAGCGGAGCGCGTGGGTGGGATGGTGCGAATAATTGACGTAAGTCACAATTGCGAACGCTCCAAAACCGGTTTTTCGGGTGTTTTTGTGTCTCAAAATGCCACTTTTCGATCGCAAATCGCCGATCCGTTTCGAGGGTTTTTGCATTATCCTGCATTCCTGTCGTGGCTTACGTCGAGGCTCTCAATTTCATATCAGCCGAAACGACTGGTCGAAAATCGACCAAACCCGACCGAAAATCGACCGAACGCGACCGTTTCGCGTCCAAACGCGACCGTTTCGCGTCCAAACGCGACCGTTTCGCGTCCAAACGCGACCGAAATGCGACCAAACGCGACACTTTTGCGTCACTTTGTGCACGATGCAAAAGTCGACTTACGTCGAATCGCCTGCGATTTTTTGACTTCGCGAATTCGCGTGGGTGAGGCAACAAAACTCTAGTCTATCCAGCGGACTGATGACGCCACAGCTCCGCGTTGCAACACGTGGATAGAGATCATCGTCGTACTCACTCACCTACGAGCCGCCGGGTTCATCCCGGCGGGAGACTCCCGCTTACGAAACTCCCACCGGCATTAAGCCGGTGGCTCGTAAGCCAGTGGCGCGTGAAGGTCAACGAGGCCGAACTGCCGGGCGCATTCGCGGTAGTGTCACCCGACGCCGTTCGATTGCGTCGCGCGAGTGGCGCGTAGCGGGCCACGCGCTTCGCTCCTAAGACTGGTAACCACATCGCACAGAAGAATGATTTTCCAACATTCGATTTGACTTCCGTTCGAGAAATGGTCATAATAAACAAATACAACTGGGATTTGATTCGGATTGACAGCCAATCGATTCAGGATAAACAGATTCTATTCCAGAATAGACAGAACGACCAGTCAAAGTAGACGGAATTGGTTCTGTCTACTAACTAGTTCGGCGGCGGAGGGCTTCAGAGTGGTGAAGGCTTCCGACCTGCTGCCCGTGGTATCCGATATCCTGTTCCGGGAGTGGGATCCGATTGGGGTTAACGACAACGACCTGTGCCGCGACGAGTACGACGGCTACGTCCCAGGGTTGGTGCATTTTCTCCTCTCCGGGGCCGATGAGTACAAGCTGGCATCGTGGCTAAGCCGAGTACAAAGAGACAGCATGGGCATGTCGGTGATCGACGAGGAGCGTCACCGACGTGTGGCGCGTCGGCTCCTCGACTTGCTCGCAGACGACGCCCCAGGAACTTCCTCGGGCAGTGAGCGATAACCCACCCTTGTGACCCCTTGTGACCAGTGCTCGCCATCCACCTCGGCGCGCACCGGTTGCGTTGGCCCAATTCAAAAACTGTTCACGGAGTCAGCTCACACCATGTCTATGGGTGCGGCCCCTCCCATGGTACCACCATGGGCTACGCGAGCGATCCTTTCAGGACCGAAAAACAGAATCCCGACACTGAAGGTGTCGCTCTTTCCGCCCATGGTGGAACCATGGGACGCGGGGGTTTCTACCCTTGAAAACCAGTCGTGGCGAGTCTTCGAGACGCGACGCAATAAGCCACCATGTCTATGGGTGCGGCCCCTCCCATGGTTCCACCATGGGCTACGCGAGCGGTCCTTTCAGGACCGAAAAACAGAACCCGACACTGAAGGTGTCGCTCTTTCAGCCCATGGTGGAACCATGGGACGCGGGGGTTTCCACTAGTCTGGAGTTACGGCTCGTTCTCGACGGTGACCTTAACCTGCCAGGATACCGCAACCGGCAATCGCTCGGTCGCCACCGCCTTCATGAGCCGGAACAGATCGTCTTCCTTCTCCACAGTGCCAACCAGCCCGACTGCACCACCCTGTCCGGTGTACACATACGCCTTCACGTCCTGGAAACGCATATCGGCGTCGAGAACCGCCTGGACCCGTGGCAACTTTTCTTGGGCAATGGCCATGTTGTACCGCTGCCGCCCGCCCCCGGTGTACGGATACCACGCTGCAAACAGCAGCAAAGACGCCGCGACTGCGACGAACAGCACGATCCAGAAGGCACGGCTCATCCGACACTTCTTTCTTGTCGAACGACCAAGCAAAGCAGCCGGGCCGTTAGAGCAATGCGGCCCCGGTCTGATTCAGCGACTTGTTAGGCTCGTTTTTTGCGCGGCTTGGGTTGGGGCAGTTCCTCGAAAGTGGCCCGCACGAGTTGGCACAGCGTCTCGCGATCGGTCCACCGTTCCAGAGGAACGACCATGTACGGTTTGGCTCCGGGGTACGGCGGCTCCTCCGCCAGACCCGGCATCACCTCGCGACCGGCTTCCGTCGGCTTGACGTACAGGCGGTCGTCGCAGACCAGGGCAACCGGCTTGTCGTCCAGATAGACGCAATACTCGCCGAACATCTTCCGGGCAGTCACCCGCCCGGCTCCCGAAAGAGAGTCGAGCAGGCTATCGATGGTCGATTGCTGCGATGCCATTGCACCCTCACCGGCCTCATAGAGGCCAGCTACATTAGAAAGTACGCGATTGCCGTAATATGATGCAGTTTCGACATTCGCAGAGAGGATGTCAACACAATTCGCCGAAGTGATTCGATCGACTTCGGGCGAAGATGCGGACGGTATCGCCTACTTACGCTTCTTGCTGCCAGAAGTTTTCGCACGCGCCTCTGTCGCTCGGAACGCGACAATTTTTGCGATGAGTTCGAGTGGCATCGGTTCGTCGAGTGGAAACTGAACCGAGCCTTTGGCGCTCTCGTAAACCGACAAGTCACCCTTGAATTTCTCGATGCCGGAGGGTGTAGGATAGAATCCGATGTGGTTCTGGAAGGCACCAAAATGCACGAGGTTTCCATTCAGCAAAAATGTCGGCAAGCGATACTTGATCGTCTCCTGCGCGTCGGGTGCGGCCGCCTCGATCACCGCCCTCACTCGTTCCAACACGCGCTGCACAGATTCGGGAAATCCTGCGATGTACTCGTCGATACTTTCCGCCGGATTCGCTTTCATTTGCGATGCTCCAACAGTCGAATTGCAGAGCAAGTGACAACTACTTACCCTTCGCGATCCAACCTGGCAGTAGATTTGCCCTCCCCGGTCGTCAACTTAACTTCGGTCGCGCGTCGGGCACTTTGGCGCGGCGCTCTTGCTGCATCTTCCAGCCCGGCATCCGGACCAGCCATTCCTCGGCCACGTCCTCGGGGCAGTCGATCAGGAGCAACCGGGGCATCTCGTCGATGACCGTCACCCGGTCGTCCGACCGCAGGCCGGCGGGCACATCCCCGCCCGCTGTGACGGCCGACTTCGGTTGATGCAAGGTAAAGCGTGGCATCGGACACTCCTCCATTCGTTACGCGGGAAGCCCTTTTCCCTCGTTGGTGAGACCCAGTCCGAGCGACTGGGCCTGAGCAAACAATAGAGCCTTGATGGCGTCCGCCCGGTTCGCGTCTCGGGCCATGTTCAGTACGGCCGGGCTATTCGCCAGCAGTCGAGCGAGGACACCGGTCACGGCTGGGCAGGCCATCGAGGTGCCGCTCATCGGGGAGTGCCCGCCCGGCACCGTCGAGACGACGCCGACTCCCGCGCCGGCCACGTCGAGTGCCGTCCCGACGTTCGAGAAGGCCGCCAGGAAGTTCTTCGAGTCCGTTCCGAACGGGGCGGCCACGTCCCCGGACTCGCTCGACTTGGTCGGGAACGTCCCCTTGCGGCCGATTGCGGACACGGCAATTGCCAGGTCGTCCATCGCCGGATAGCTGACCGGCTTGCGGCCGTCGTTGCCCGCGGCGGCGAGAACCACCACGCCGGCGGCGTGAGCCTCCGCGATCGCCTCTTGGATAGCGATGTCCACCACCGGCGGCCCGCTGTTCTCATCCTGGGGAAAACTCAGGCTCAAGTTCAGCAGGTCGCACCCGTCCGCGATGCCCCGCCGGATCGCCTTCACTACGGCAAAGCTCGACCCGGAGTTATCCGTTCCATCGAACACCCGGTACGAGAAAATACTGGACCCCGGTGCGATGCCGCGCATCCCGGTTGGAGCGCCCCCCCGACCGGCAATGATACCAGCAACGTGCGTGCCGTGCGACCCGCTCGGCCCGAATTGGTTCTCCGGCGATCCGGGGACGCACCCTAACCCGCCGGCCACAATCAAGTCCGGGTGCGACTTGTCCACTCCCGAGTCGATGACGCCGACCTTCACCCCCGCCCCAACGGTGAGGTCGCCGCCAATGGTGTGGAAGTGGCGGAGCGAGTCGGTCGCTGCCAAGTCGAGCGATGCGAGTTCGATCGCCAGCGTTCCGTCGGTGAGGATGTTCTTCCCGAGGAAACTCCACAGGTCGGGGAGTTCGTGTTGGACGTAGACCCGTTCGTAGGTGGCGGTGCCGGTCACGCTGAGCGTGACCTTCCCGGTACTCGTCGTGGTGCCCGAGGTGCCGATGCGGGCGGCGAAGTCCGTGAACCCGACGACATCGACGCCGGCGACGGCGTTGCCAGCGGTGTCCACGACGGTGACGACCAGCTTCTTCACGATCGCCGCCGGGGACGCCCCCGCCACTTTCGCCACCCGGTGGAGGAGGCGGACGACCGACACCGCCGGGCTGTAGAACACCTCGGGCACGGCCCGGAGACCGGGCTGCTCGAACCGCAGGGCGGCCATCATCTCCGGCGTGGACTCGACCAGCTTGACCCCGTCTTCGTTGAGCGATGCCACGAGTTTGAAGGCCGCAGTTTTGAGCGTTGCGCCCGCCTTAGCGGTCGCCTTGACGATCCCGTTGAGCCGGGTCCGCATGGTTGCGACGCCGGTATTGATGGCCAGACTTGCCAGAGTCGTGGTAGCGGCCGAATTGGCCATTTCGAGGGACGACTGTAGACCTTGAGCCGGCAGAATCAGATAACGCGTCGGACGTGCCATGACGATAGTCCTAAGAAGAGTTATTTGGTTACATTGAGTCGAGAACGACTCGCCGAAATGCGATGCTAATCGTGTCGTAGGCGCAAGTCAAACGAATTTGGTGGGTTTTGTTGGGTCCGCGCGCTCCACTACGCGAAGCCTATGCTTCGCGGCGAGTTCCTGGAAACGCTTCGTTTACTGGCCTTTGGCGGCGTCGCGGACTTCGCCTTTGGGCAGGTTCGGCATCGACTTCAGGTTCCGCATCATGTTGGACTTGTAGACTTCCACGCCCGGTTGGCCGTACGGGTTGGTGCCGCTCAACCGGCCTTCGACGGCGGTGGCGAGCATCAGCATTTGCAAGAGTTGGCCCATCGTGTGTTCGCTCAACACCGGCAGCACGATGTCTGCGGTGGGGCGAGCGGCGTCGGCGTAGGCGTCGTTCGTGCCGCGGAGTGCGGCATCCAAAAGGTCCGGGTACGACTTCCGGCTCAGGCTGTTCAGATCGTCTTCGTTGCGATCCGACATGCCGATCACCAGCGGCTGGTGCTTCGTCGTCCGCACCACCAAATTGTTGATAATCTTTTCGCGCGTGCCGTCCTGATGCTGCTGGCCGCGGCTGTGCAAATCGCGCGAGTTCACAACGGTCAACGGCGTCGGGCCGCGACCCAACTTGCCGAGCGATTCGCTCAGGAGTTGATCGTACCAATAGCCGACCGCTTCGAGTTTCTTCGACCAGACCGCCATCACGCGCTGCGTTTTGCCCATTTCTTCGCACATCAGCGAATTGACGGCGGCGAACTGCAACACGGGGTTTCGCTCGAATGGCTCTTCGAGGAACCGCTTCGTCATACTCGCCGCACCTAATAGGAGCGCGCGAATGTCGAGGCCCATGACGGCGGCGGGCAGCAAGCCGACGGCGGTGAACACCGAGTAGCGGCCGCCGACATCGTCGGGGATGGTCAGAATGTCGTCGTCTTCAAAACCATCCGCTTTGCAGAGGTCGCGTAACTTGCTGCGCGGGCCGGTGATCGGCACGATCAGCTTCTTCAGATACTGCGATTTCGGCCCGTAGAACTTCAACGCCTCGCCGCGAAACACCCGATACGCGGCGGCGGTTTCGAGCGTGCTGCCGGACTTGCTGACGACGGCGAAGCCCCAACGCTCTTCGAGAAACTCGGGATCGACGCAGGTGTTATCGAGGAGTTCGACGAAATCTTGGAGCGCATCGTTGTCGGTATGGTTGCCGTCGAAGTAAATGCGCGGCTTGCCCATCCGCATCTTGGCGGGCATCTCGTTGTGAAACGTGTGGCAGAGACTCTCGAAAAGCGCTTTGGCACCGAGCGAACTGCCGCCGACGCCGAGGATCGCGAAGCGGTCGCAGTTTTCGCGCACTCGCTGTGCGATGCGGTTGATCTTGCCGAGTTCGCTCGCATCGCCTTTGCGGCGGAACTGTTCGAGTAATTTTTGCGGCAAATCGATGTAGCCGACTTGGAGCGGCAGGAACTTGGCGGGTGGGTTTTGCAGTTCGCGTTCGGCGGCGACTTGACCGCGGACGGCGTTGAGCTTCGTGCGCAGCGGGTCGAGCTTTTCTTGCGACAGAAAATTTTTCGCTTGCAGTTCGGCAAGCGGCGTCCAGGCATCGGCGACGGGGGTCAGCAGCCGACGGTAGTCGTATTCGAGGAGTTCGTCGGGCAAATGCATTGCAGCGATCCCTATTTTAACCTAGATTCTGCGCTTCCCTTAGCGGCGTCGCTCTCCGAACGCCCCCAGCGAAGGCCCTAACCGGAATGTCCGAATAGAATTCGATAGAGTCACTGTACTTCACCAATTCCGAAGCGTAAACCGAATCCACCATGAACACACACGAATTGATCCGCGAACTGCGCGAATTCAACGGCTCGAAAATCGTCCTCCTGGTCGCCGACGGCATCGGGGGGCTTGCCCTGGAGCCGGGCGGCAAGACCGAACTGGAGACGGCAAACACGCCGAATCTCGATGCCGCCGCGAAAGCGGGGGTAACGGGGCTGAGTACGCCGGTACTTCCAGGCATCACGCCGGGCAGCGGACCGGGGCACCTCGGGTTATTCGGGTACGACCCGCTCGAATACCGGATCGGGCGGGGCATCTTGGAAGCTCTCGGCATCAATTTTCAGGTGGGACCGCGAGACGTCGCGATTCGCGGTAACTTCTGCACGCTGAACGATGGCGACATCATCACGGATCGTCGCGCCGGTCGGCCGACCACGGAACGCTGCATCCAGATGGTCGAGAAACTTCGCACGATTTCCGTTCCCGGTTGCGAACTGTTCGTCGAACCGGTGAAGGAACACCGCTTCGTGATCGTCGTTCGGGCCGATGGCCTCGGCGATGCGGTCAACGACACCGACCCGCAAGCCGTCGGCGTGAAAACGCTACGGGCACAGGGTCGCGATACGGCCAGCCAGAAAACCGCCGACCTCGTCAATCAGTTTATCGCCCGTGCGCGGGAGGTGCTGAGAAACGACGCCCCGACGAACGGCCTGACGTTACGCGGATTCGCCCGTTACCCTAAAATCGAGACTTTCCAAGAACTCTACGGGCTAAAGTCCGCCGCGATTGCCGTCTACCCGATGTACAAAGGCCTCGCGCGGCTCGTCGGGATGGACATCCTCGATGCGGGCGAATCGCTCGGCTCGCAGATCGCTCGCCTCGAAGCGTCGTGGAACGACTACGACTTCTTTTTCCTGCACTACAAGTACACCGATAGCACCGGCGAAGATGGCAACTTCCCCGCGAAGGTGCAGATGATCGAACGGCTCGATGCCGCGATTCCGGGGATACGCAAGCTGAAGCCCGATGTGTTCATCGTCACGGGCGACCACAGTACGCCGAGCAAGATGCAGTCGCATTCGTGGCATCCCGTGCCGACGATGATCGTCGCCGACACCGCCCGAACCGACGACGTGACGGAGTTCAACGAAAGCGCCTGCCTCCGCGGGGGCCTCGGTCAGTTCCAAGCGATGCACCTGATGTTGCTGGCAATGGCCCACGCGGGCCGCTTCGGCAAATACGGCGCGTAATGCGCGGTAAACATCGTTTTTTCGCTAACCGATCAAGTCTTCGGCGCGTTCTGCCGATTTTAACTTGTGAGGCATAACGATGGATCGTTCGCGAGCGAAGGCGTCGGCATGGAAGCTAGCTTTTTCTCGCGAAAGTTACGTCAGTTCGCGATGACTTTCGCGGGCCTCATCGCAACATCGCACGTTACGTTCGCTCAACAGAACCTGTTCAACGTTCCGAGCGGGCAAATCACGAAATCGGGCGATGTTTTCTTTCAACAACAATTCAATTTCACCCGGCCCGTGGGATCGAGTAACACGACGATCGATGTGGGTCTCGGCCAAGGGTGGGAAGTCGGGTTCAACGTACTCGACCTCAATTTCTACGAAAAGAACAAAGCTCCGTCATTCGGCCAACAGCAGGTCAACCCCGACCTGATTTTCAACGCGCAAAAAGGGTTTGAAATAATCGACGAAGTCTGGTCGCTGGGTATCGGTAGCCAGATGGGGTTCAACCCAGCAGGACGGAAGCGCGATATTCGTTATCAGAACTTCACGTGGGTCATCAACGAACTCACACTGCCAGATGAAAAGGCAAAAATCTACGCGGGGGGTTACTACTCGAATATCGCATACGCAGGGCCGGGTAAGCGATTCGGGTTCATGGCCGGAACCGAGATCCCAATCGTCAAAGACAAGTTCCACTTCCAGGCCGACGTCATCACCGGTACCCGCGACATCAGTGTGGCCGTCATCGGCGGAATCTTCTTCTTGCCGAAGAAATGGCAAATTTCGATCGGTGCGCAAGTCCCGCTACCCGGCAGCGGTAATCCTTATGGTGCGGTCGTCGAAATCACCCAGCCAGGATACGCACTCTTCCATCGCAACCGCGAATAAATGGTAGTGCGGTACAATCTCGAAACCCGAGCCGGATCACTTTCACCCGCCACGTTTTTAACGCGATGCGTTCGAGTCCGTCGCGTTAAGAGCGTGCCCCCGGTCATCCTGTTTGAACGAGGCCAGCAATGCGTGAAGGCCGGCAATGTCAGATGTAAGCCTACACGCGGCAGTACCTCGAAAGGATATTTGCTCAAGCCCGACGTTCCATACGATAACTCTTTAGCCACACTCGGTAACGGCAACGATATGTCCTACGCATTGCAAACTCTCTGGCACGAAAAGAGCCGCTATGCGGCGGGCGTGGGGGCGGTTGCGTTCTCGGCGGTGCTGATGGCGCTGCAATTCGGGCTGATGCTCGGGTTGTTCACCATCACGTCGATCCCGCTCGATCATACCGATCCGCGAAATGTTTGGATCGGCTCCAAAGATGTCAAATCGGTCGACCTCGGACAGCCGATTCCGGTGAGCCACATCGGGCGGATCGGCGAGCGGACCGGCGTGTTGCCTCCGGAGCCGTACATCGCGCACTTCGCGAACTTCCAGAAGCCCAACGGCGGCACCGACCTATGTTTCTTGCTCGGCCACGCCGGGCCAGCGGGGGCGTCCGATGTGCTGAACGGCGATTTGCGCACGGCACTGACCGAACCGTTTGCCGTCGTCATGGACGAATCCGACTTAGAGCGGATGGGCATGCGCGAGATCGGCGAGACGGCAAAGATCAACGGGCGCGAAGTGCGGCTCGTCGGCACCGTGCGCGGCCTGAAGAGCCTCGCCGCACCCTGGGTGTTGTGCTCGCACTACACCGCCAGCGAGTTGATGGGCGCACTTCTGCCCGCCGACCACACGAAATACTTCATCGCACAATGCGATACGCAAGAACGCGCTAACGCTTTGGCGAAAGAACTGCGAGAGGAATACCCCGAAATGACCGTGATGACCGCCGCCGAATTCTCCGTCAGTTCGCGGTGGTACTGGCTGTTGCGGACGAAGGCGGGGATCGCCATCGGCTATGCCGCACTACTCGGGTTGGCGGTCGGGGCCGTCGTCACGATGCAAACGCTGTACGCTGCCACCATCGCATCCGCGAAAGAGATCGCCACGCTGTTGGCGCTCGGCATCCCGCGCAGCAAAGTCTACGGCATGGTGATCGCACAAGCGTTCTGGATCGGCATCCTCGGCATCGTCGTGGCGTACCCGATCGTCATGCTGTTAAAGTTCGGTGCCGAAACCGCCGGCACGCAAGTCATCCTTCGCCCGGAAGTCCTCATCGGGGCCGCCGTGATTACACTCGGTATGGCACTCCTCGCCGGGCTGGTCGCGCTCCGCTCAGTACGAACCATCGAACCGATGAGTTTGCTGCGGTAAAGCGAACGAGATTGGATTGTTAGTAGAGTCGAGGAGTGGCGCGGTAGTCGATCTTCGGGAAGCACCTGGGTTCCGGTAGAGCGGTCGCGCAGATAATCCCTGCGGGTTTCGCGACCTCCCCCACCTTCCTTGTCAATTACCCCGTTTCCACTCCCCGCTCGTCGAACCGGACATGCAGAATTGC
>JAYWCL010000219.1:0-15521 GCA_043780595.1 Limnoglobus sp. | reverse complement strand
CGTTTCCAAATGCCAGTCTTTCGGCCTGTAGGGCCGATTCTGCCAGCCCAAGGCGAAGCGGCGAAGCCGCGTAGCCTTGGGTATCGTTGTTGAAATTTTCTTCGGCCCTGAAAGGGGCCGTTCAGGGTGCAACGCCCGCACGATCGATCCTTACACTCCGCACCGCTCTGTATGCGGCCTCGGGTGGGCGTGGAATGAACGGCCCCTTTCAGGGCCGAATCGTGGGCGGTCATGGTACCCAAGGCTTCGCCGACTTCGCCTTGGGCTGGTGGAGTGAGCCTTTCGGGCTCAAAGACGGTCTGATACGTGGTACTACCGGAATCGCAAACAGCGCAACTTCAAAACTTGCGCGTTGGGCTAACAAAAACGTATCGAATCACCCCGCTCGAAGTTTAACCACTACAACTTTTAACGACAAATCGTTGTCAGTTATCAGTGGATCGTTGATAGTCCGGCAACGAGTTACTTCGCGGCTGGCATCGGCTTCTTGTCTTCGAGCTTTTCCAGCGGGGCTGGCATTTTCTCGGGTACGGTCGTGCTGTTGATCGGCGCACCGATCGTAGCGTACGGGATGGTGCTACCCGTGTTGAGTTCCGCGCTGGCCGGGTTGTAACTACAGTCGCTCTTACCGGCGACGTGCTTGCAACCCAAGTTGACCGACAAGAGGCCGACCGCGATCGAGAGTACGAGAATGCGTCGCATGATAATCCCGTCCGTGGGTTGTATTGGGAATCCGCGTAACCGGCGACCGGGGCGGTCCGTTGGGTGGTAACGGAGCCGACCCGGCACGCGGTCACGGGCAGAGATCGACCGGCCCGCTTCCGTGCGGCGAACCTGAAGACCCCGTCGGTGGGTTACGGCTTTCGCCGCCACCTTCCCGACACACTTCTTATCGTCTTCCGGGTTTTGCCGAGTTCACCCATTCTCGCGAAAGCCCCGGATTTTTCGGCAGAGTATCCTAGAGTGGTTAACGGGCCACTCAGGTGCGCAGACGCGACCTTGGTCTTTACCCCAACGGGGTTGCATCTGATAGCCCAGGGTTAGACGTTTTACGTCGTACCCCTGGGTACCACGAATGGTCATACGTTTGGGAAGCGATTTCATGGACTGCATCATCTTGGCTGCGGGTAAGGGCACGCGGTTACGGCCGCACACCAACGACACGCCGAAACCGTTACTCGCGGTGCAGGGCAAGCCGATCCTCGACTGGATCATCGGCGCACTGCCACCGATCGGGCGGCTCGTTGTCGTCGTGAACTACCTTGCCGAGCAGATTGAAGATTACCTCGTCGCGCAACCGCACGTCAAGAATTGGGCGACCGTCCGCCAGAAGGAACCGCGCGGCACCGGCGATGCCTTGATGGCGTGCAAAGGCTTGATCTCCTCCGACCGCGTGATGGTGCTCAACGGCGATGACTTGATCGGCAAAGCGGACTTGATGAAACTCGCGAACGTGCCGATGGGCATCCTGGCGCACGCCGTAAACGAACCCGAAAGTTACGGAATCATCACGTCGAAACCGGACGGCACGCTCGCTACGTTGGTCGAGAAACCAACGGGACTGAAGCCACCACAACTGGCCAACATCGGCGGGTATCTGTTCCCGAGTCGCGTGTTCGACCTGAAATTGACCGAGTCGCCGCGCGGCGAGTACGAGATCACCGAAGCCGTCAGTCTGCTGGCCGCGAAGAACGCCTTCCGCGTCGTCGAGGCCGCCTACTGGCTGCCGATCGGCACCGTCGAAGCCTGGAACGCGAGCCAAACCGCCGATTTGTCGGCCGTGACGTGAATATTTCCCTTTCGGCGGCTTGCGGTTGACACGGTCGCGCGGCAGTGACTACTTTGTTGCGGTCTCTTTGCGACAAGGATTGTCCATGATGCTCTCGCGATTTTCATCGCAGCTTGCGGCACACCCCACGATACCCGTGGTGTGGGATGAGACTGCGTGCCCGTTGTGCGGCCACGCCGACGCCGAGCCGGTGCTGGAAGCGCAAGACCCCGCACCGATCATGTCCGACACGACGACCGAAGGACTGTGGTTCGCGGTCGTGAAATGTCGCAATTGCAGCTTACAATTCACGAATCCGCGTCCCGATGCCTCGACGATTGGCGCATTTTACCCCGCCGATTATAAGCCGCACCGCCGACCGCGGAAGATGCGGCTCGCACGCCCGATGTCGTGGTGGGGCCGCGTGTCGGGGCGTTCGTGCCCCGAACGCCGCGGCGATTTGCCGTGGCACGGGCAGGGGCGATTGTTGGACTTCGGTTGCGGGGGCGGATCGTTTCTGAAGCGGATGGCCGACCAAGGTTGGCAAGTCACCGGTCTCGATGCCGCCGTCGGGGCCGTCCGCGAAGTGCAAAACCAACTCGGACTTCGCGCGATCGTCGGCAGCTTACCGCACGCGGACCTGAAGCCGTGCAGTTTCGATGTCCTCACAATGTGGCACTCGCTCGAACACGTTCACGATCCGGTCGGAATCCTGCGCGAAGCGTACAAACTGCTGGTGCCCGGCGGGAAGATCATCGTCGCGTGCCCGAACATCGACAGTTGGCCGTATCGCTGGTTCGGCCCGTCGTGGTTCGGCTTGGACTTGCCCCGCCACCTCATTCACTTCACGCCAAAAACGCTCGCCAACGCGCTGGCCAGTGCCGGGTTCGCGCTCAGCCACCAACGCACGATCCGCCACAGCGACTGGCTGCGTTCGTCGGCCAAACTCGCGACGAAACGACATCAGGCCGCGATCTGGCAACGTCTACTAAGGTGGAAGCCGCTCGCAAAAATGACCGCCTGGATCACCTATCTCTTCGGCGGCAGCGACTGCATGGTCGCCGTCGCGGAACGCCCGCAGGCATCGTAACAACGAGCCACCGGGCTTGTCCCGGTGGGAAAGTCAACAATCAGTTACGCGATTGCCATTGCACGCCACGGGACGGTTCGGCATCTGCCAACGCGGCACGTCGCTCCAATTCGGCTCGGACTTCCGGGTCGATGGACTGCGCGTCGAGGGTTTCGTGAACGCTATCCCACAGTGCCTGCGCCAACGCGAAACGGTCGCTCGGGCTGAGGGTGTCGACACCCAGTTGCTGCAATGTCGGCGGCATGGCAAATCTCCTCGTGATACACGAATAATCTGAGTATATCACTCTTCCAGCGCGAACTCGAAGCGGTTTTCGCCGGGTTTCACTTCGACGCGGAACGGCGACTGACGATCACCCGAGCACCCACGGTTTGCGGTAGGCGTAGCTGAGGAGTTTGTTCGCGTCTTCGTCGTTCGTCACGCGCTCGGCCTTGGCGTCCCACTGCAAATATCGCTTGCGTTCCAGGGCGATTTTCGCCAACAGCGTCGCGGTCGTCGAGCGATGGCCGATCTCGATGGGGCAGTGCGTCTCGGCTCGCGACTTCACGCAATCGAGGAAGTTGCGAGCGTGTGCCGCCGTATCCGATGGGCCTTTCTTCGCGGCAGCGGTCTTGGTCGCTTTGGTGGCGCGGCCCTGGCGAGAGTTCTCCGCACGCCCGATTGGGCTGAGTGCGGGCAGGTCTTCGAGCCGCACGGTTTCCGGTAGAATCTCGTAGCCTTGGTTGCCATCGGAAATGAGCATCGTGCCGAGCGTGCCGCGGAACTCCATGTTCCAGCCACGCAGATTTGCGGTCGCGCCGTTCGCATTCACTTGGCTAAACGTGGCGAGGCAACCATCGTACTCCCAGACCGCTTCGAGCGTGTCGGGGATGTCGCGATTGTCGTCCACCGCGTACTTGCCACCGAGGCACGCTACGGCCTTCGGCGCGTCTTGCCCGAGCGCCCACTGAATGACATCGAGGTAGTGCGTACCCATGTTCGTGAGTTGCCCGCCGGAGTACGCGGAGAACCAGCGGAATTTGTACAGGCACTTGTTCGCGTTGAATGGCACCTTCGCCGCCGGCCCGAGCCAACGATCCCAGTTCAGCCCGGCAGGCGGGTCGCTGTCGGCGGGGTGGCCGATGCCCATCGTCGTTTCGTTCCGGTGCATGTAGCTCTTCGCCATCGTCACTTTGCCGATCGCGCCGTCGCGAATGAGTTTCACCGCTTCCTGAACGTACGGCGTCGAACGGCGATGCAGCCCGACCTGCGTAACACGCTTCGTTTCCAGAGCGACTTGGCACATTCGTCGCCCTTCGCCGATCGTCAGCGAGGCGGGTTTCTCGACGTAAACATCTTTCCCGGCGCGGCAGGCATCGACGAACGGAATCGCGTGCCAATGGTCCGGCGTCGCAATCACCGCCGCATCGATCGACTTGTCTTCGAGCAGTTTGCGATGGTCGTCGAACGACTTCGCCGCCCCGCCCGCCTTCTTGTTCGCGGCCGGCAGGTACGGTTCGTACACATCGCACAGTGCAGTCACTTCGCAATCGTTGTGGACGAGAAACGCATCGAGCAACTGATCGCCGCGATTGCCCACGCCGATGAAGCCGAGTCGAACGCGATCGTTCGCACCGTAAACGCGACCATAACTGGCCGCCGTCAACGCAGTGGCGGCAACGGCAAACGCACGACGAGTCGGACGCGACATAGGTGATTCCAGAATTAGCCGCGACGCGAAGGCTCTGCGTAGCGGAGCGCGGGGGAATGAACTCCCGTTAAGAGTAACCCATCCGCGAGCGATCTGTCAGATCCATTTTCGGCGGAGTAGCCACATTTTGACGAGTTGCGTGAGGACGACGTAGCTCAGCAATGTGATCGCGAGTAGTGGCCAGTAGAGTAGCGGCAGCGGGGTGAAGCCGAGGTAGGTGCCGAGGTGCGTGAACGGAATCGCGATGCCGCACGACATGATGATGAGCGACATCATCATCAGCGGCCACGACGGTTGGCTCTGAAGGAACGGAATCTTGTTCGTGCGAATGATATGGATGATGAGCGTTTGCGTGAGCAGGCTCTCGACGAACCAACCGGTCTGGAACAGGCTCTCGCTGTAGGCCGCGTCCTCGGGCGTCGACATATTCCAGCACTTGAAAACGTACAGCATGATGAAGAATGTCGTGTAGTCGAAAATCGACGAGATCGGCCCGATGAACACGATGAACCGCGTCAGTTGTTTGATGTCCCACGGGCGCGGGTGCTCGACTTGTTCGGGATCGACATCGTCGGTCGGGATCGCGGTTTGGCTCACGTCGTAGAGCAGATTATTCGCCAGAATCTGGATCGGTGCCATCGGCAGAAACGGAACGAACACGCTCGCGCCGAGCACGCTGAACATGTTGCCGAAGTTGCTACTCGCCCCCATGCGAACGTATTTCAGGATGTTCGCAAACACCTTGCGGCCTTCGATTACGCCTTCCTCCAAAGCCATCAGCGACTTTTCGAGCAGGATCATGTCCGCCGATTCTTTCGCGATGTCCACCGCAGTATCGACGCTGATACCGACGTCGGCGGTGCGAAGCGCGGGCGCGTCGTTGATGCCATCGCCCATGAAACCGACGGTGTGTTGGCGCGATTGCAACGCGAGAATGATGCGGCGTTTGTGGGCGGGGGACACGCGGGCAAACAGCGTCGTTTTCTCGGCGGCGTCGGCCAGTTGCTCGTCGGTCATCTTCTCGACATCGTTGCCGAGTAACACGAACTCCGTCGATAGCCCGACTTCTTTACAGACTTTCCGCGCAACTAAATCGTTGTCGCCCGTGACGACCTTGACGCGGACGCCGTGGCCTTCGAGTGCCTTGATGGCCGCCCTGGCGGTGTCCTTCGGCGGATCGAGAAATGCGACGTAACCGTTGAGGATCAGGTCGCACTCGTCGGCCTTCGAATACGGCGTCGCGCCGCCCGCCACGGCACCGTGTGCGGCAACGTCTTTGCTCGCGATGGCCAGTACGCGGAAGCCATCGGCGCTGAGTCGTTCGTACTCCTGTTTCAATTCGACGATCAACAAACTTTCCATCGCGAAATGTTCGCCATCGAGTTCGAATTTCTTACAACGCGGGAAGATTTCCTCCGGCGCACCTTTGCTGATAATGCGGTCCTGCCCCGTCGGCGTGCGAACGACGACCGACATGATGCGGCGTTGAAAGTCGAACGGGATTTCATCGACCTTCGTGTAGTTCGGGATGGCTGCATGTTCGTGCGTCTCGGTGTGGGCGAGGATCGCGCGATCGAGAACGTTCTTCAATCCAGTCTGGAAGTGGCTGTTGATATACGCCATTGCCAGTACGCCTCGATCTTCCTTCAGCACCACGTCGCAATACTTCTCGAGGATGACGTGATCCATCGTCAGCGTGCCGGTTTTATCGGTACACAGCACGTCCATTGCGCCGAGGTTCTGAATCGCGTTGAGCCGTTTGACGATGACTTTCTTGCGGCTCATTGCGAGAGCGCCCTTGGACAAACAGACCGTCACAATCATCGGCAGCATCTCGGGCGTTAACCCGACGGCGACGGCGACCGCGAAGAAAAACGCCTCGGTCCACTCGCCTTTTGTGAAGCCGTTGATGAAGAATACGAGCGGCACCATCACCAAAATAAACCGCAACATCAGCCAGGTAAAGCGAGCGATACCTTTATCGAACGCCGTCAGTGTCGTCTGCTCGGAGAGCGTCTCGGCCATGCCGCCGAGATACGTTTGTGCCCCCGTGGCCACGACGACCGCGAGTGCCGAACCGCTCTCGACGCTCGTCCCCAGGAACGCGATGCTCGTCAGTTCGAGTGGCGCGGTGCTGGCTGCGGTTTTCTCGGTCTCGAACTTCTCGACGGGAAAACTCTCACCGGTCAACGAGCCTTGCGTGACAAACAAATCTTTCGCCGTCACGATGCGCACATCGCCGGGAATCATGTCGCCCGCCGCCAGTTTGACCACGTCGCCCGGTACGAGTTCCGAGACCGTCACTTCGCGTGGGGTGCCATCGCGGATAACCGTTGCCGTCACCGAAATCATCGCCTTCAGCTTCGCCGCCGCGCTGTCGGCTTTCGCTTCTTGGATGAGTTTCAAGCCGACACCGAGAACGATCATCAGCGTCATGACGATCCCGGCCCGGTCGTCGCCAGTCGCAAACGAGATCGTCGCCAACACCACGAGCAGAATCACCAACGGGTTGATGACCGCGTGCCAGAACAATTTGCCGATTCCTGCGCGTTGGTCCTTGGCCAGCACGTTCGGCCCGTGTTCGGCGTATCGCACATTCACTTCGTCGGTCGTGAGTCCATCGGGGCCGGTAGCCAACCGCGCATAAACGCCCGCCGCATCTAGTGCCGCCGATTCGACGACGCCCGACGATACCGAGATTTGCGGCTTCTCCCGCCGAATCGCTGCGAAGATATTCTTCGGCAATACCTGATGTCGAATGCGGCGATCCATGCGTCAAACTCCTCAATCGGTCGATGCCTAACTAATCGTGTTTTACGCAAAAAAAGGCTCGGTTCCAAACCAGCCGAAGTTTGTACGACTTTCTCCTTCGCATCTAGACTTTGCCGATGTCTCGCGTAGCATCAAAATATACAACGGAGACGCTGAGATGCAAGAACTCGAACTGCAGTTCCAATTTCTATTCGCCGGCTTCCCGTTTTTAGTGCCGCTGGTATTAGTGCTCCTCTTGACGCATCGCGTCGTCGCGAAGCAGTTCGGCGCGGAACGATTGTTTTGGAACGAGAACATTGTCATTCAGATGGGTGCATTCTTCTCGGTCGGGATGCTCGTCGGCGTCACGCTGTTCGTGTGGTACCTGATCGATCGCCCGAATTGGGCGGCCACGCAATGTCAAGACTCACGGGTCACCATGTTCGGTTTGGATACCACAAATCGCGGGTATGAACTGCGAACGGTGGGCACCTATTTGTTGGTCTGGTTGCTCGTATATGGCTTCTTGTTATTCGTGCCGAAGTGGATCGTGGCATATCGGATTCCAACAGTCGACGGCAAGCGAACGCAGTTTCTCAAATCGCGGAAGTATCTCTGGCCGGGCGTATTGGGTTATGCGCTCAGCATTCCGTTTGCCATGTTGCTGCACGCATTGCGACATTACCTGCAACCCGATATTTGGCAGCTCCGGCTCGACAATCGCATGGATAAGAGATTCGACGGGAATCCGATCTTAGCCAAATGGAAATCGGATATCGGAAGCTTCTCCGTCGAGCAGATTCGCTTTCAGATTTACGAGTTGCACACCGTTGCCCTCTATCTGGGTTTGCTTGCCGTACTGCTGACTGCGGCCATTCTCGTTGCATCCGGCATCGTGCGAAGGCGTTCGGGGTGTCGTGCGAAAGTCGTATTCGGCCCGATGGTAATGTTGAGTTTGATGCTCGTAATTTTCGTCACGTTTTACGGTTCGTTCGTCTTCAACTTTCGGATGCCGATCATCTCGATTTTTGCAATCGCAGCTTGGTGGTTGTTTTTGAATGCCTATCAGTTTCGCGGTCGATTTTCGCCGGACAAACACAAGATGCGATTCATCGACCTCAACCCCGAGTACGACAATCTCGTGACGCTCGAACCGACGCTCGACCCACTTCAACCGTTGATTGATACGACGCAACCGCGACCGGGGCCGGTGGCCAAGCCTCCGATCGATGGTGCGGATGTCTTGCGAATCCTGTGCGAGCGGTGGCAGGCGACGCACGCGGACGGCACGAAGCCGAAGATCGTGCTCGTCGCGTGCAGTGGGGGAGGCATCCGTGCGGCGGCGTGGACGGGCGTGGTGCTCGAAGGCCTCGAGCAGTACATGCCTTTGAACTTCCCCGATCACATTCGCCTGATGTCCGGCGCGAGCGGCGGGATGGTCGGTGCCGCGATGTATGCCGCCGACTTCGACCGCCATCGCGGGGATCGCGGCTGCGTGGAACCCACAAAAGAAGATAAAGCAGTCGGACTTTGCGGACTTTCCGGTAGCCTCGCCGAACAATCGCTGTTGCCGCTCGTCCAGACGATGATTTTACGAGACTTCTTTTTCGCGCCGTTATTACCGAAATCGCTGTTGGATTTCGTTACTCGTTACGATTACATGGATCGCGGCCAACGGACGCAGTGGAAGTGGGGCAAGAACGCCGAGTGCCGCGGCTACGAGACCGGCAAGACGCCGTTCGACCGCACCTTTGCCGACTTGTACGACCTCGAAGCCGATGGGCGGCGTCCGTCGTTGATCGTTCCGCCGATGTTGGTCGAAGACGGGCGGCGATTGCTCATTAGCAATCTCGATCTCTCGGCACTTGCTTCGCCATCGGTATGGCCGATGGGCGAGCCGGAAAATGGCCCGTATTCGCGCTCGATGCTCGAATTCTTTCGCCTATTTCCGAAGTCGCACGATCGGTTCACGATCGGCACCGCGAGCCGTATGGCGGCGAGCTTCCCGTTCTTCGCGCCCGCCGTCAGCCTGCCAACGCTTCCCGCACGTCGCCCCGTCGATGGCGGGTACTTCGACAACTACGGCATCGATGTGTTGTCGAACTGGCTGATTCACCATCGCGACGATGTGGTGAAGTACACCGGCGGCGTACTCTTGGTCGAAGTGCGTGCGTTCCCGCTGAAAGATGCAAATCGTTCGTTTGAAACGGGTCGTGAATGGGAACCGGCGGCGTGGGACTTGGGGCCGCTCGTTCGCGGCATCGTCGATCCCGTCGGCACGCCTTTGCACGGAATCATCGACACGCGCGTCGAGTCGCAGTATCTGCGGAACCGCATGATCCTCAAGGGGGTCGATCGGACGTTCAACACACAGAATCGAAATGATTTCTTCCGCAGCGTCGTATTCGAACTCGATAAAGATGCATCGCTGAACTGGTACATCTCGTCGGTCGAGAAGCAAGTCATCGTCGAAGAGTTCTTCGCGGATACGACTCGAAAAGCACTGTCCGAGCTGGCGCAACCGCGCGTGGACGCGATGCGAACGTGGTTCGGCAACGGCGGCGGCTGACGGGCGTGCTGAACGTCGATTGCATTTGCACGAGGAAAACCGGCGTCGGATTTCCAGTCGCGCGAGATCGGATTGTGCCGATTTTTTCGGATTTCCCGGCAGAATTATGTTGACGCCTTATCGGAAGTGAAGAGAATCGGTGAAATTGCAATTGCTCTGTTGCTCCGATCCACACCGAGGAGATCGTCTCGTGGTCCAACTTCTCACACGTTTTGCCGGATTCTGCGTCGTGCTGACCGCCTTCGTTGGCGTCAGCACTCCCGCATACGGTGACGCCATCTACTCTGCTGACTTGACGGCGACACTCACGTCTCCTCCAGCGATTACGAACCTGTATGGGTTTGCCAACTTCGTCGGTATTCAGGACACATTCGCTTTCGGAGGTGGCGATCACGGTGCCACGGGAAACGCGGCGGTGTCACTCGTACCTTTGGGGCTTCGTTCGACGGCTAGTGCATATGGATTTGCGAATGGAGTGCCGGGCGCACCTGCGTTCGCAGTATCCGATGGCCGCACAGAACAGAAATTCAGGATGGCCAATCTTTCGGGCGTGATTTTGCCGCGTCAGGATCTTACCGTAGATCTCATGCTCAATCTGAGCTACAGTCTCTATGTTCACGCGGCAATACCCGGCTGGGACATAGCGAGAGCGGGCATCATCGTGCGAATAAACCGCATGGTCGTTTATTCAGATGAGCTAATAACCCCACCCGATGCGACGGTCGGACCACTTACTTTCACGCAAAACATTCCCATCACTCTTCCTGCCGAAAGCGTGACGAATACCTTCTTCGACATCACTGTTTACGGCAATGCCGAAAGCTCCCGGCCACCCGAACCACCGCCACCCGATCTGCCGCCGCCGCCCAACCCAATTCCCGAACCCACATCGCTCGTCCTGTTAAGCATCGGTGCTCTCAGCTTGCTCGGATATGGCAGGCGGCACCGGAAGCCGTCACACGAATCTCCAACGAGCTAATGGCATCGCGGTTGTTTCACGAATTGCACTCGGTTATTTTGTTGCTGTTTTAGCCTGAATAACTAGTCAAAATCGATTCATCGGGCGGCAACGTCCTAACACCAAAGAGGATTCTCGTCATGAAAGTTCGCACGATTCCGCACACCTTGGTCGTAGCCTTGCTGGGGGTCATTGTGACCCTGGCAAGTCCGATCACGAGCCGGGCCGAATTTATCGTAAACTCCGGCTTCGACCTCCTGCACTCCGAACCGGGCACCAGCTTCGGCGGTGTGCCGTTCGTCGGTGTCCCGTTGGGAACCTTCGACTTCGGTAGCGGTCCGTTGGGAACCGGAAACGCTGACACAATTGTCTATCGCATCGTGCCCGCAAGTCCCGGGGCTGCCCCAATCACCCGGGCCGAGCTGGTCGCGCTGCAACTCATGAGTGCCGACCCGGTCAACTTCGGCCTAGGTCTCGGTACCTACTTCGTGACCCTCCAGAGCACGCGAGGAGGGCCGTTGAGCAGCGGCTTCGTGAGTATCAATTTCGGCTCGGAGGGGGTGCCGCACGGAACCTTCGACTCGTTTTTTGACGTGTTCTTTGACCTCCGCTTCGGATCTCTCACGGGACCGATCGCCCTTTCGGGCAATGCTCTCTTGACGGTCGTCGACGTACCGTGGAGTCACTTCCCGCCGCCCAATGCTGTCGAGATCGTGGGCGTGAACACGTTCCTCAACGGGTCGAATCGGTTGACGGATTTCTTCCCCGATCCCTTCACGGAACAGCATCCCGGCCCTCCCGCGACAATTCACAGCGTGTCGACTGCATCGGTCCCCGCGCCGAGCACGTTGGCCCTTGCCAGTATTGGCATCCTCAGCCTCGTTGGCTTCGCGCGACGGTCGCGGAATCGCGTCTCGCCGGAATTCCTTTCCTGAGCCATGCGGTTTGCCTGCGATTGTAGATCGTTTCGTCGCCGACGAATACCCTGACAGTTTGGAATCGTCACGAGAATGCACAGTCGGGCTATCTATCGCTGATTGTTGGCCACGACTGGTTCGGTTTTTTGTGTAATCGGATGGCAATCGCGACCGCAATGCCACCGGTTAAGCCGGACAGCGCGACGTACAACTGGTTTTGACGCTCGCCTGGGACCGCAACCATCACGCTGCCCATTCCAATACCGAACACCCAAGCGTTCCAACGAAATGCAACCATCGGATCGGTCTGCTTCGACCGAGGAATCTCTCCGTACATCGATTCGCGAAACAGGTACCAGATCGCACGGGCAAAGCCGTAAACTGCGCCGAATACAACGCCGAATACTCCGTACGCGAAGCGAACAATCGCCGCTTCCGCCGTGTCGCCGCAGATTAGCCCACAAATTGTCCCACCAATGCCAACGCCCAAACAGATCAGGTCGAACAAAAGGCATTCGCGAACGAACGCTATCCACTTTTGCTTCCGAAAGCCTTGCTCGCGAGCCGTTCGTTCGGGCAACGAATCGTGTAACTCATTAAAGTGCTCGTTCACCCAATGCTCCCCAGCCAAGGCCGTTTACGCCGCCACGACGGGTTCGGTTTCTTGCAGTCTGTGCTTGGGCACGACGATCGGCACGACTTTTTTCGCGAGGCCGACGATTTCCAGCAGTCGCACGAACGAGTAGGTGAGGTCGATTTCCCACCAGCGGTGGCCGTGGCTGGCGGCGCGGGGGGCGGCGTGGTGGTTGTTGTGCCAGCCTTCGCCGTTCGTGAGTAGCGCCACCCACCACGAATTCGTGCTGAGGTCGCCGGTTTTGTAGTTCTGGTAACCCCAACGGTGCGAGGCGGAGTTCACGAACCACGTGATGTGCCAGACGTAGACCGTGCGAGCGACGACACCCCAGGCGAACATCTGCGCGGCCCCGTGAATTGCGCCTTCGGTGCCGTTGAAAATTGCACCGACACCGGCGGCGGCCAGTACGAGTAGCACGATGTGCGCGAGGTACAGTTGCGCCCACCGGCTGCGTTTATGCAACCAGCGCAAATACGATTCTTCGAGCAAATCCGGGATGTATTTGTCGTACGTCATGAACGAGTTCATGCGCGGGTCTTCGGTGTAGATCCAGCCCATGTGCCCCCAGAGGAAATTCTCGCGCGGGCTGTGCGGGTCTTTCTCGACGTCGCTTTCCTGGTGGTGGATGCGGTGCGTGCAGACCCACTTGAACGGCGGCCCTTCGAGGCTGCAAATGCCGCACATCACGAAGGTTTTTTCGAGCCAGCGCGGCACTTCGAGCGAACGGTGCGTCAGCAGTCGGTGATAGGCGAGGTTGATGCCGATCGAGCCGAAAATCGCGTTGCCGACGAGCAGATAAACGGGGAACCACCACGTGAAGAACGGGTCGAAGAACGCGATCGGCAACAGCAAGTGGAAGCCGAGCAGGATGCTGAAGTAGCGCCAGATCACCCGACGTGCGGGGCGGACCGGGCGAGCGGCAGCAGGGGCGATTAAAGTCGGGGCAAGTGTCGGGTTCATCGGGTTCATTTTACTCGGCGTCATTCATATGGGCAGGCGAAATCACTCGAGTTCGAGGATGCACTCGATTTCCACGGCGATGTTGCCCGGCAGTGCATTGTGCCCGACGGCGCTGCGTGCGCCAATCCCTGCCTCTTCGCCGAACACGTCTTTCATGAGTTCGGAGAACCCGTTGATGACCTTCGGTTGCTCGCCGAAATCCGCGGTGCAGTTCACCATGCCGAAGGTTTTCACGAGCCGCTTCACTTTATCGAGCGAGCCGAGTTGATCGCGGATCGTGGCAAGAATCGCAAGGCCAGTCTGCCGCGCCGCTTCTTTGCCTTGTTCGAGCGTCAAATCGTGCCCGACGCGCCCGGTAATCAGCGTTTTGTCCGGCTTTAGCGGACCGTGCCCCGAGATGTACAGCATGTTACCAACTCGCACCGCCGGCTTGTACACGCCGATCGGTTTCGGCGCAGGCGGCAGTATCAGGTGCAATTCTTGCAAGCGAACTTCGGGCGTACTGGCCATGATCGTGTCTCGGGTGGGTGGTGCGAACGGCTGCATTTCAAAAAAACGAATACTCAGGAGTGGGACGGCTGGTAGGCATTTTACGAGGTGAGAGCATCCGTAAACTCTACGACCGACACTCCTGCATCTCGGATTAACCGCCTCAACGTACCCCGAGCCACTTCGGCATGGTTCGGAACCGATAGGCTGACATTCGATCCGTCGCGGACCAAGATAATGTGGTTGCCCGAACGGGCGACTTCCCAACCGATGGCTTTGAAAGCGCGGACCACATCGGACGCGCCAAGAACTGGGAGACGTGCCATCAGACCATCACCTCGATCTGGCGGGTCTCTACGGTCAAAGGTAATCCCCGCTCCGCACGAACTTCCAAACACGACCGAATGGCGTCGAGGATATTCGTTAGGGCCGCGTCCTTGGTCTCACCTTGACTGACGCACCCCGGAATGGCCGGGCACTCCACTACCCATGCTCCGTCTTCGTCCCGCTCGATGTTCACCAGAAACTTCATGCTCGAATCCTCGCAGACAGATGGTAACTCAGGGCGAAACCGCGATATCGTTTAATGTACCAGTTGGTGGTGCGAAACAGGCAAAGAACGATTGAAAATCAACCCTCACCGGCGGGCACGTTCCATGACCCAACCGACCGCACGGAACAACGCCCAGACCAGTGCCAGCGCGGCCAGCCCTGCCGCTATGACCAAAGTGAACACTCCGATGTGGCCGAGCCAGGTCAACTCCACCCCACTAGCGGCGAGCTTGGCGACCACTTTCGAGTAAAGGGGCGTCGCCACGCCGACCGCGATCGCTACCACCGCGATGAGGATGAGCCTGTCCATGTTTTGGTAGTACGGGCCCATCTGCTTCCTTCCTGCGTCGTTGACAGTGTGGATGTGAAAGCGGTTGTGTATGTCAGTACACATTGCGCATTGCGGTGGCAGAATCAGGGGATTTACATCCCCCGCTCGCCAAGAATGACGATCTCATCCGCTTCATGGTACGCGCAAGGCCACCAGTACGAAGACTAATTTTCCGCGAAGTTTCACCAGGTCGAAGCTCGCTTTGAGGTCGCTCCACTCGCCGTTCAGCGGGAGCGGCCAGTCGAGGCGGGCACGGCATCCCCGATACCGTTCCTGGCCCTCGCGTCGCATGAGCGAGAGGTAACCTCGCGGCATCTCCCCCGATGCCGAATCGAACGGCGTCACCCGACAAATTGGCTCGCCCTCGATTGGCTCGTCAGTGCCGCAATTGACGATCCACGCCCGCAACTCAGCGGCGCTATCCACCCAGGATTTGCCGGGGTAGGTCACCACGTGGTGCAACATGCCGAACGCTCCGGCGTAGTCCTCGGCTACCAGCCGGTCGGTCCACTGCCAGGCGACGGCGAGGATGTCCTCATCGGAGCAATCCAGCGGCAATCGTGCTTTAACAGTCTTTGCCATACGCTCAACTCGTTGTGCGAATGTTCAGGCAATAATCACGGACACGTCTGGCCATCATGACCTCAAGGCAGACTAAAGCACTTTAGTCACTTACAATTATCCGCATCTAAGCGAGACGCAGTATCATCTTATTAATTCTACTGTATCCGCTGTAAACCGTTAATTGACAGGGACTTCCGAATATTCGCTGAAAATCCATTAATGCATCCGCAACGAACACAGATTTTCAG
>JAYWCL010000218.1:0-39692 GCA_043780595.1 Limnoglobus sp. | reverse complement strand
CTAGATGATTTAACCCCGTTGGGGTAAAGAATGGACTATGCATTTACCCCAACGGGGTTCCCTCTTTTAGCCCAGGGTTAGACGCTTCGTCGTACCCCTGGGTGACCCTGGGTGCCTGTGAACCAAACAAAATGTGATCTCGCCGCGTCTGAACGAGAGGATTGCGCAACTTCAAAACTCGCGCATCGGGCTAACGGGATGGTTCGCGTGGAAGATCAGAAAGTCGCGTGAAAGTCGTCTGCAACCTGTTGATCTGAGCGCTTGCGGTAGGCCGTTAGGCTGTACCATTCGGTTCGTCGAGATCGCGCAGCCGCCGCATCGGTCAATCCGGCCATCTGACCGAAACGCCGACCCATGCGTGCGAGTAGTCCGTTTAAAGACACACTCGGGGATGGAGACAAGAGATCGTACGGCTTATGCGTCTCAATGAATCGGCAGACCTTGTGAACGGCCGGCCAGCCGGTGTCGTGAATTGCGAGAACCCCACCCGTTTCGAGTAATAAATCGGTGTAAAAGAAGTCGATCAGTGTGTAATCGAACGAGTGCCAGCCGTCGATTAGCACGAAGTCGAACCGTTCGCGATCGCGCACGAGTTGCGGAAGTGCGAGGTAGTCGAACTCTTCAATCACTCGAACGATGTTCGTGTACCCGGCTTTCGCGACGGCTGCGTGCCCGGCACCTTTCCAACCGGCCTCTGCCGACTGGAATGGATCGATCGCGGTATGCTGGCCGCCTACCCCGTTCGCTTTGTGAGCGTTGCAAATTCGTACCGTACTGCCGCCATTCGCCATGCCAATTTCCAGTGTCCGCCTGGGTTTGTCGCGAGTGAGTAGCTCACCGATTCGAGCATATTCTTCCACCCTCATTCCCGCCGGCGCAGCCACTCCGTTATCGATGTTCACGTTTTCCGCTTTCGATGAAAAAGGTCGTGACTATAAAGTTTTTGCCAACTGATGTATCCGTTGTTGCGTCTCGGTCTGTATCAGGTAATGCCTGAGAAAGTGGTTGAATGCGTGGCCATTTCCACCACCTAACCAATAATCGTCCGGCATGGGTACGGGAGTGGGATCCGCAGTTGCGAACATCGCCATGTAGCCCGTCTGTTCTGGCGTCCAATCGCCGAACCAAATCGCACCAGCACCCGTACGCAAGGCAAGTGGTTGCTCGATTCGCCATGTCAAATACGCCTCGGCGACATGCAGATTCATCCGATTCCGGCGATACCACAACAGACCGCTATTGAAAAAGTAATACGCCAAGGACCATCGTTGCCCAAAACGTGCCGTATTGTCCGCGAGCTGTACGAATGCCGTGCGAACCAATTCCGGTACCGCAGTCGCCTCGTCTCGATGATCGTGCAGATAGTAATCGCGACTGTCGGAACCGGCAACCCATTCGGACAACAGCTTAGGATATTGGAAGAATACCGTATCGGGATCGAGGACGATAATGCGTTCGTTATAGCCCAAACAAATCGGGTGCAAAAGTTTGCAGATCGGGTGATAGCCACCGGCATAAAGTTCCGCGAGTCTCGGGACGCTTTGCAATATCTCTTGAAAAGTGGGTTCTTCGACGCGGCGAGAGAGCCAACGGGCACCGGGAATGAGTCGGTCTAACCAGGCGCGATCATTCGGCGAGAGGCTACCGTCTTCCGTAATTGTGACGGCAAGAGGCAGTTCGTATCGCAATAGTGAAAGCAGCGAAAGTCCTGCCAACCGCACGTCACGCTTGCATACGAGCATGTGGACTTCGGCGGCAGCGGATTCCGGCGGAGTGGCGGCCCTCGGTGTGGCATGCCGGAGGTCCGTTACGGCGGCATTGATGCGTGCGGTATCCCAGCGGGAACGAAGTCGATACGGTAACCATTTCGGTGCGGCAATCACGATACATTCCTGGTTTTGCGGTTATGGTACAGACTTATCGTGAAAGTCACTGACCAAACCATTTACCTGATTCACCCGCGAAGACCATTCAAAATTGCGGATGACCCATTCTCGCGCCGCCAACCCCATTTTCTGGCGAAGCGACTCGTCCGAAAGCAACATCATGGTCGCATCGGCGAGAGCGGTGAGATTCGTACATTCGACGATGAAGCCCGTTTTGAATACTCCCATCGTTTCGGAGGTTCCACCGGATGCCCCTGCAATCACCGGCTTCCCACACGATTGGGCCTCGAGAAGTACCATACCGAATCCTTCAATTTCCGCACCGATTTGACGATTCGGCAGAACGAAAACATCCGATTGTTGGTAAGCACGGACGAGCGATGCAAAATCGCACTCGCCGTAAAATCGAACATGATTGTTCAATTTGAGTTTACCGACAAGCTCGGTCAGTCGTTCCCGCTCAGGTCCATCGCCGATAATTGCGTAGAGTACATTTGGAATCCGTTCTCGCACGCGATTTAACGCCTCGATCATCAGATCGTGGCCCTTACGCTTTTGCAACCGACCGACGGTGAGGAGAACGGTGCGGTTGACCCAACCCAACGTGGCTCGGGTCGTTTCACACGCTGGGGCCGGTACGAAAACATCGGTTTCGACCCCAGGCGTCACGCGATGAATTCGTTCGTCGGGTACGTTCCAGGAGTTGCGAATAATGTGTCGTGTGTTTTCGGAGTTGGCAATCACTCCGGCCGCATTTGCGAAAACGCGTCGTGCCATCCAGCGATGCTGTCGGCTCGTCATGACACCCGAAGTCGATCCCGATTCCGGAATCGTCACTTCTTCGCCGTGCGCGGATACGAAGTAGGGAATGCCGGCCAATTGATTGACCATCCAGCCGATCCACCCTTCGGGTACGCATCGGCCACACCAGAGATATTCGATGTTGTGCCGAACGCATTCGTCGCGAACGCGACGAGCGATCGCAACGTAATTGGAAAATCCGCGCCGACTAATGGTGCCCGTTTCGTGGAACGCCATAGGCATTCGGATAGTCGGAACGAGGTGCGTGGCATCGAACTCGACTGCGCCCGGTACTAAATCGCTCATCACGACGATGCGATCGCGCGGCATCCGACGGACGATCTCCCAAAAATATCGTCCGCTTCCACCGATAAGTGGAGGTAGTATCTGAGACAGTAAGAGTATCTTGGGATTGCGTAGTCCCACGCCCGACCATATTTTATCCGATGTCAGAATCGGATGCGTATCGGTATCCCCGGAACTCGATTGTACCGAGTACTTCTCATGATGATCATCCCGCCTGAGGTTCATACCCGCGCCCTGAGGGTCGGCATATACACTGATGTCCTTGCGTATAGGCGATCCGGTATCGGTTGGCATGTGACTCACCTTCTCGATGCGCTTTCGGCAATCGACAGTGTGAACGAATACTTCCTAATTCATCGTCGGGCGAGAGAAGAAAACGAGACTTCGTTCCATTGCCCTGCGACTCCGAACTTCCACGATGTTGCCGTGAGAGTGCCGGATATTTTTTATTCGCGATACTTCCGCGTTTACGATAGATGGATCCTACCGAGAGCCATTCTCAAGCTGAATCTCGATGTATTCCATGGCCCGAATCACTATCTGCCGCAGCGTGGGCGGACGCCGCAAATCATCACGTATCACGACATTGCAGAGGCCGTCACGGGCGAGGGTGGGGAGAGTATCCAACAACGATCATCGGCAAAAAAATACCTCGCGAGAGCGGACGGTCTCATTGCACTTTCTGAGTGTACCATATCCGATCTGAAATGCGTGAGCGAATTACCGTGCGATGCAAAAGTAATTTATCAGGGTAGTCACATTCGGCAAGATTATTCGTCGATTCTTGATGTAATGATTTCCCTACAATCCCGATTAAATATCACTTCGCGGTACGCACTGTTCGTCGGCTCGCTGGTTGCACGGAAGAATCTCCCCCTGTTATTGCGTGCGTTTCAGATTCTCATCCCAACCTTGGAACCGGGGTTCCAATTGGTTCTCGCCGGAGCTGCCGACAATAGTGAAGCGCAGAAACTAAAAGATATGTGCCAAAATTTCGGAATTTCGGACCGCGTGTCGTTTACTGGCTATTTATCGAATGAGGAACTGGCGGCGCTGTATCGCGGTGCGAGTGTGTTCGTTCTCCCGTCTCGATACGAAGGATTCGGCATGATCCTTTTAGAAGCGATGGCTGCCGGTGTGCCGATTGTCTCGACGTCGGTCGGTGCGCTACCCGAAGTTCTCGGCGATGCGGGAATTCTCGTTCCGCCCGACGATCCCGTTGCGATGGCAACTGCGGTCGGGCGTATTCTCGGATCGGAAAGCCTGCGAATCGAACTCATCGCCAAAGGTCATGTCCGGCAAGCGATGTTTTCGTGGAAAACCACCGCCGAACAAACGTTAGCAATGTATCGCCGGGTGGCACTGCTTAAAAAGTAAAAGGGATCGCAAACGATGTCTATGTTCTAGCGGGGGTCCAGATTCGGTCCCAAGTGTCTTTTGCGGATAGAAGCCAGCGCGGGCGACTCGCACGTCGTTTGAGCAACAGGAATCGGGGATCGGTAAAACCCAGTTCTGTGGCCAAACCGCAGAGTTTTTGAACGAGTTCCAACTTTCGTTGCCAATAAAGCGATTCGCAACGAGCGAGCAAGAATGCTTGTGCGGCATCGCGGCCAGCCGTCGTGTCCAATCCCAGCTGGGTGCCCCAGCGGTCGATAAACGCCATCTGCACTTGGCAATGATAGCGAAATACCCGTGTTAAATCGCTCATTCCCGTTTGATTGGCGTGTACGCGATACTGCGCGAGCGGTCGATTGACATACCCAAAATCGGTGAGGCGAGCGATGCGAAGTAACAGGTCGTAATCTTCCCCATTCACCCAGTTGAGATCGAAAGGCAATCCATGCGGTTCGCTTGCCGCCGCGGCATCGATCCACTCGCGACGTACCAGTACGGTCGAGAACACAACCGTGTCTTCCGCGAGCATTGCGCTCAAGCATTTGCCGCGAGCGGGGTTATCGGGGCGTTGGCCACCGTTATCGCTAAAATGGCCGACGGTATCGATGTAGCGGAAGTCCGAATGGACTAATCCTACCCGATCGCTCAATAGTGGCAGTTGGTCGGCGAGTTTCGTATCCTCCCACACGTCGTCGCTATCCAAAAACGACACTAATGGCGCAGTCGATGAAGCGATGGCCTTGTTTCTAGCGACGCACACACCCCCTTTGGGAAGTGGAAGATACTGAATCGTCATTCGCTTCGCCCAGCGCGTCGTCCGTTCGCGAATCACTTCCGCAGTGTTATCGTTCGATGCATCATCCGCAACGATCAACTCGATACGGACATCTGCCGTTTGACGACCGATCGAATCGATCGCGCAACCTAGGTAGTTTGCGCGATTCCAGGTCGGCATGATGACGCAAACATCCGCAATAGACATGAGTATTCTCGTAACCATTTCAAGTGCAAAGCCGAATTAAGATTTCCCCGCAAATAAACGATCCAAACTATCTTTCGTCCTCAACAACCACATCGGCACTTTCGACAAGCGACGTAAGTGCGAAAACTCTTCGTTCGAGAGTTGAAGTTCGTCGGCGAGATCGCAGAGTTCCCGCACGATCGACAATTGTCGCTTCCAATAGTGGGCTTTCGTTCGCCCGAGCAGGAATTGCCTTGCCGCATCTCGACCGACGGCCAGCCCTCCGATGTCTTGGCAGTGACGTTCCGCAAATGCCATTTGCACTCGACAGTGAAAGCGGAATGCTCGCGACAAATACCCCATCGCGTTTTGACTATCGTGCATGCGATACCGTGTCAGTGGTACGCTGACGTACCCAAATTGAGTTCGCAAACCGATCCGTAGTAACAAGTCGTAATCTTGGCCGTTCGACCATTGTGGGTCGAATGGAAGCCGGTGTGGTTCCAAAACGACCACCTCGTCGATGATCGCTCGCCGAACCAATACACTCGAAAAGAGTACGGTGTCTTCCGCAAGTAAGGCATTCAGACACTCCCCGCGAGCCGGGTTGTTCGGTCGTTGTGGGCCGGAATCCGTCAACCGTCCTTCGCTGTCGATGTAGCGGAAATCGGTGTGTACCAAGCCCACTTCATCCGAAAGCAATGCAATCTGTGCTTCGAGTTTCCCTTCTTCCCATTCATCGTCGCTATCGAGGAAAGCAACGATGGGTGCAGTCGATGCAGCGAGCGCAGCGTTTCTTGCCGCGCATACGCCGTTTCTGCTGAGGGGCAAATACTGTACCGTGCGATTTTTGGGCCAATCCGCAGTGATCCGTCGCACGACTTCGGCTGTATCGTCGGTCGAGCCATCGTCGGCAATGACCACTTCGATTTTGGCATCGATCGTTTGATTCGAAATCGTGCGTAACGCTGAGGGCAGATATTTCGCTCGGTTCCAAGTCGGCATGATGACAGATATGTCGGGTATCGACATCAGTTTGTCCTCACTCGATGGAACGCTCGAACGATTTTCGCCGTTGCAAACGCGAGACTCATCCGAGCAGCGAATCTCCTTTTCGCATTCCCGGTCACAAAACCACTCAGCCAGTATATAACACTGCCCGTCCATTGTTGTGCGGCCGCCCGGTAAGCCCACCGCGGTACCCGTCCACCATGATCGCGGGCTAGCAGTTCGTACGACAAAAAACCTTGCCTCCGAGCAAACGATAATGCGTAGGTTTGGGTCGACCGATCGACCGGCACCGGATGATCGACGACCGCCGTTGCGACATACCAACCCCGACCCCCACGACGCTGAATGGTCTCTACCAATCGCACATCTTCCCCACCGATCCGCATGGATCCGAAATATCCGAGCGTCGGGTCGAACAGCCCCGCAGCCTTGACCGCCTCGACTCGCAGAGCCAAGTTGCAAGTGTAAAATGCCAAATCGGCGGATGGATTCCAGGCTCGATTGGAATCCCCTATATCGTATTGCACAATTGCATCGCGAAGCATGGGACAACTCGCTTCATCGAACCACTCTGGCCGGGACAATTGGCCCCAGTCCGGACGGATGCGACCGCCCCAGAACTGGCATTCGGGGTGTTCGCGGATCGCTTTATGCATCTCGACCAGCCAACTGCGATCTGCAATGGCGTCATCGTCGGTGAATAATAAAACAGGGCCCAACGCCTCGGAGACCGCACGATTTCTCGCGTTGGCATTCCCTGTTATCGACTCCGCAACGTATCGAATCGGAAGTCGATCCGCGAACCCGGCCACCAATTCCTTTACGGTCGGGCTTCCCTCGTTGTCGATCACCAAAAGTTCCCAATGGCAATCGGGTTTCTCGGCCGCGACGAGCGAATCCAGCGTCCGTCGCAACAACTCGCCACGCTGGTACGTACAAACTGCCACCGTCAATTCGATCATCGTTGAGGCCCCAATTGTCGACCGGTCGCGCGGTCCTTCAATTGTATGGCCCAATCGGGCCATCGCGCCCGTCGTTTCCAATTCTGGAGTCCCGAGGAATCGAACTTCGATTCCTCGGCAAACTGGAGTAACTCGCGAAATGCGCTGAGGCTGCGTTGCCAGTACAGGCTTTCCAATTTGTTTTCGATGTGCGCGATCAACGACGTACGGATCGTCGCTTCTCCGATTTCTTCGCGGATATTCGGGTGTGCATCGAAGAAATGATGGACTGCGCGATGGTGTGCCCGAATCTGCTCGACGGGCGACCGACTCAGTTGGCCCGCGTGGATGCGATAGTGCGTGAGGTGCTCCGGCACGAACGCGAAGGTGCCGATTGCCGAGAGCCGAAAGTACAAGTCGATATCGCAAGCCTGACGATACGATACATCGTAACCGCCGAGCTGTTCCAGCGCGGTTCGGCGAACCAAAATCGATGGATGGCAGTTGCTGTGCGGTTCTAATAACGCTCGCGTACACCATCCGACTCGACGTGCGGAACCCGACATATCGAGCGGTACGACCCGACCATCCGGATAGTGGTGAATGACGCCGGTATGCACCATCACACATGTCGGATCGGCGGTCGCCGCCAACTGCTTCGCTAACTTCGTTGGCTCCCACCAATCGTCTGCGTCGGTGTTCGCGATCCATTCGCCGCGAGCCATGGCAATACCGGCATTCCGTGCGGAGGGTTCCCCGCCGTTTGCCTTGCGAACGAGCGTAAACCGACCGGCCAGGTCCGCAGTCACTCGCTGCGTAACCGCAACGCTATCGTCGGTCGAGCCATCGTCGACCACGATCAGTTCCCAATCGGAGTACGTCTGTTTCCGAACGCCATCGACCGCCTCCGCAATAAACGCAGCCGCATTATAAAGCGGAATAACGACAGAGACACGCGGGGACATGGACAACTCCATTACTTCAACTGATTGTTTTTGAAATCGTATAGATAGATACTCGAATACTGAAAAACTCGCGATTCAGTTCTCACTCCCATCGAGTTGCACTTGTCTAAAATCATGGAATGCAACTGAGGCCAGACTGGCCCGCGTATGTGAGAAAAGAATATCCAGACTCGCGGTCGTCCGCGTAGTGTGTCGTATTCCTCAACTCGTTGGAGCCAGCTGCCGGAATGGGCTCCCACAATCTTATCGCCCTTCCAAACGCGATTTCGCGAATAGTATCGAAATGCTGGTTCGGCTAGAGGGTAAATGTGAATGGTGTCACCCTCAATGTGGTGATCGGCTAAATATTTAATTGCATCCCGAGGATTATCCTTGGGAATGCCAGTTCCTGCATACAATATAGCGGTCATGACTGGGCTGAATAAGAGAACAGCAGGAATAATATACAGACAGCGAAACTGTTTTGAAGCAACAATAATTACTGATGACCCCTCACTGACGATTAAGATAGCACTTGGAACCAAAAATAATACGAGTCGGTCGCCGAACGGATATTTATGAATTGCTGCTGCGATCAAAACCATTCCCCAAGGAGCGAGACAGATTACGAGGAGCTGCGGGTCTCGATTCCAAAGACTCACCGCACCGATAGTAAACACGATTGCGGCGAGTGGTGCCAATGAAATATCATCGAGCACGAACCCAGCCGGATTTTCAAAAAATGCCAGGAAGATTCTCGGGAACCATTTCGCGTCGCCAATCCGGTATGGTGGCCACGGGACAAAAGACTCCTGCCAGAATTGATACAAGAAGCGGTTGTCCGATGCTCCGCGCAAGTGCATGAAGTAAACGCTAGCGAATATGGCGAGCCAAATCGAAATACACAGTGCAACTTTGAATACACGTGCGTAACTGCGGGCTTTAAGAGTGAGCACCAATGATATTCCTGCTAAAATGAAAACACTAGTATGGGCAAAAATGGTTGCTATCCCACCAACTATTCCGAGTAAGACAAGGTCACGCATCCTGTATTCGGTGTCGCAAATCCTAAGCGACAATCGTGTAACGACAATCGCCGCCAGCACATCAGTTGAATATTGCTTGAATTCTGAACTGTATACGATTAACGTGGGGCAGAATGCGAAGAGTCCAATCGCTATCCGGGTTGCTGTCTGCGATTGTAACCGCTTCGCAATACCAACGAATCCGATCAGCGCGAGCAAGCCGCAGAGAAGCGGGAACAAGCGAAGTGCGTATTCGCTGTCGCCTAAAACACGTGTGATGCTCTTCACGATCATCAGAAAGCCAATTGGAGCTGCCTGATTATCATCCAATGGCAATGTTAATTTTTCATAATCTCGTGAAATAATGTTGCACGCAAGCGATGCCTCATCCAGCCAAAGCGACCGATTGTGTGCATACACAAGTATGCGAATCGCCACCCCAGCAAACACGAGGGCGACATCAACTTTCGTCCAGTTGCGTTTCGCTTTCATGCGTTTCTCCCAGGCTTCAACGTGTCGTTCCGAAAATAGGAAACGAGCGGCTCGATACATTTATCCCAAGGGTAACGATCCGCCAACTTGCGAGCAGCGGAAGTTCGATCCTCGACGGGGACCGAAAAGAATTCTTGGACCGCTTTTGCCAAAGCGACAGGATCGTCTGGTGTGTGCATCACACCGGCATCCGGATCTTGGGCCAGCATTTCCTGGAAATAAGGTAGTTGGGATGCTACGACCCCACGACCGAGAGTTACAGCGGCCATGAGAGCCGAACTGCCAGTAATTTTGCGATAAGGCAACAATACGCAATCGGCTGCGGCGTGAATGTCCGCATATTCTTGGTCGTCGAGAATTTTCGGCAAAAGTATGATGTTTGCACGATCCCCCGCTCTTCGACGTAATTCGTCTACATACGATGGTACCGATGGCGGTCCTGCCACGACAAGAGTATAATCCGACGAAAGATATTTCATGGCATCAATCGCTGTTTCGTATCCCTTGTAGGGCCGAAGCAGGCCGGGACACAGCAAAATTCGAGACGTGGTCGGAAGACCGAACCTCACTCTTGGATTTGAACTTGCAGGTGGATAGAAACCATCGTAATTCCCGATTGGAAAGACCATTGTCTTCCCGGCGGCACTCGGATATCGAGCGGCAAACGTCAGGCGGCTTTGCTCGGAATGCAACAAACAGACGTCGGATGCACTTGCAAGCAATCGATAACCGATACGGTCGGATGCGGACCAACGCTCATGCGGCTGGAGATCGTGAACCACCCAAACCACTCGCACACCTTGGCGGCGAGCAGCTCGGAAGTAACGCCAGAGTCCGATCATGGCTCGGCCAACAGCGAGCCGACTCGTACCACGTCCTCGCCAAAAATGATCGATCCCCCAGTGCAATATGATCGCATCTAACCGACCCCGTCGTTCCTTCAGCCAATCGTTGTTAATCTCAACGCCACCATCGAACGTGACGCCGTTCCGCGTTAGGGCAGTATGGAAAAGAAACAAGTATGGGTTGTAGGTCGCGAACGTATCGCGGGGCCACGTACATGCAATCGTCATGTCACCACTTTCATCGCTGTTTGCTTGGCTGCAATCGCTCGTTCGTAACAGGCTTCTTGTTGGGGGCCGACGACATCTGGGGCGTAAGTCGAAAGCACGCGTTCCCTTGCGAGTTCGCCGAGACGATGGCGTTCGTAGGCGTTTTGCAGCAGTTCGATAATTTTCGCTGCGATATCCTCGGGGCTGTGCGGGTCGATCACGCGACCGACTCGACCGCCATCGAGTAGTTCTTCCAGTCCGCAATTCAGAGAACCGATCACAGCACGCCCCGCGGCCATCGCTTCCAGACAGACATATCCGAAACTTTCCCACAGGCTCGGGAACACCGCGATCGCGGATTGACCGAGGATCGCGGGCAGGTGATCCGGGTCTTGGCGTCCTTTGAATTCGACGGAATCCGCGTGTTTGGCCAGCCTCTGCTTTAAGAAATCTTCCATCGTCACGCCGGGTATGGGTGAACCGAGCGTGCCTCCTACAAACCAAAACTTGGCATTGGGGCAAACCCTCAAAACGTGAGGGATCGCCTTTGCCAAGTTGATCACGCCCTTCCGCAGTTCCAGGCGACCGACGAACGTCACGATTTGGGATTCGTTTCCAATCGGTATACGCAAATACTTCTTTGTTGGAGAAAACGGGTACGGAAAGGAATCGACTTTGGCAGGCGACGCCCCCCACTCGCGGACGACTCGCTCGCCGATTGCCCGCGACGGCGATGCGATACGCCCTGCTGCCAATACCTCCTCCACTTCACGACGACTCACCGGATGCTTCGCCGACCAATCTGGCGGCACGCCCCGGCGATACGACTTCCAACGGTGCGAAATTCGTTCGCGCAGCTTCATCGCTGCGTATTCGATTTGGCGAACGAAATACATGCTCGTGTGCAGTTTCACGACGTATGGAAGATCGGGAAGTTGTCGCCGGGCTTCGGCGGCTTCAGCCATGTATTCTGGGCCTTCGAGGACATCGAACCGGACTGCCTGGTGCCGTTCAACGACGAGGGGTGCGATCTTCGCGGGAAAGGTTCTGCGGTCGGCGACTTCCACTCGATGCACGATGACGCCATCGGGGAGTTCGCTCGTACTCGACCGATCCGGGCTGCCCGCAAACACCTCGACATGGTGCCCCCGCGCCGCCAACATCTGCGACGCTTCCCAGATATACGTCCCAATTCCCCCACCTGCCTCCGGTGGGCATTCATAACTGAGGAAGGCTATCTTCATACTACTTCTCGGCTCGTCGGCAGTAAAAACAACAATTGAGAGATCATATTGATAATCTATTTAATGTAGCATAAAAGCTTCTGACGCAACTGCATGGCAGGCGATTCGATGAGGCTCCAGCTCAAGTAGGCCATCAGGGATACGGGAGGCATTGCAGCAATAAATAATACATAAGGGTTGCCGATTGAAAACAAAAACACGAGCAACTGTTGCAAGGGACAAGCATAAAGATAGATTCCGTATGAGAGATCGAAACGATTCTGGAAGCTTGTCCCTCGAAACGTCTTTGTCATGCCAATGCCGATCAGGCAATAGCCCCCAAATAGTGTATATGCGATATTGAATAGATTCGTGAATCGTGCAGCGATACAGATTGCAAGAATACACAGTGCGGCGCTGCGTAGCGTTATTGCTGGCATGCGATCGTAAAATTGAGAATAACAAGCGCCGAATACGAAATTCAAACCGAACCGCCAAAAAACATCGTTAGATCGATGTAACAGTTTCAAATAGATACAGTTCATAATCAAGAAGAACAGTAGTAGTAAAAGTAAACGGTGCTTGTGTCTGAGAATTCCGAAAAGCCCTGCGAAGGCTGTTAATGCATAGCAGTACAACTCAGGTGCCAATGTCCATAATGATCCGTTGGTCAAGCTGGAATAGGGATTGTTGTGAAAGGTATAATCGCGGTCGAGAAAACTGCTACTCGGTAGCAATAGGCTGCCGACAAGCTGAGTGCCATATGATGTAAAAGTATGTTTGATGTAAAACAAATGCGATGGATACGATCCAATTGCCCCGATCGCAAATGTGAATGCAATTGCTCCATAATATCCCGGATAAATTCTGAGTGCGCGTTTGACAAGAAATTCGCCTGTCGTTTTGCTGCGGAGAAAACTTTGTGTAATGAGAAATCCACTGATAATAAAGAATCCATCCACGGCAATCACACCAAATGTGGCCTGGCCCATTGTAAACAAAACCATCGGTTCAACAGCTTCTCCCCGTGTAAATAGAAAGCTGTGAGAAAAGACAACTATAATCGCCAAGATTAAGCGAAGGAGATTGAAGTTATTCGAATGCGATGAGCCTGCCTTTTCGCTATTCATATTTCACCCTTCGGTGATCGTTCGAGCCTGCCGAGGATACGAATGAGCTGCCAAGGATGGTGGGCGAGAAATTTTCCGGTAGTCGGCATTGTGCCGTACCCGCGTGGCCGCCCGCGTTCCCGTCGCAGTCCGGCCACCACGGCCTCCACAACGGTCTGGGCTTTCGCTGTGTCCCCGTGTGCGGCATAGCAACCGGCATTGTCGAGATGGCGTTGTATCAGTTTCAGCAGAGATCGTCCTCGCGTCGCATGCTTGCGGAACAGCCAGAATTGATTTCGGACAAAAAGATAATGTGCGAAGTTCGACCCCGCCGACGATGCTCGCCCGAGGTGGAAGGCCGTCACCTCCGGCACCGCACGGAAGCGGTAGCCGTGCCGCGCCAGCCGCAAGCAGAGATCGACTTCTTCCCAATACGCGAAAAACCGTTCGTCAAAACCATTCGCGACCTTCAGTGCCACAGCACGAAAGAGCGGAGCCGTGGCCACAGCCCAGTAGCCGCCATGTCCAACCGGCTGCTGGAGAGCGGCGTTATCCAAGAAGTCGTTGGTGCCCTCGGCGACATGGTATTGCCCTCCTGCCGGTTGGATTTCGCCTTGCGGACCAACCAACCGAGGTGTGACGCACGCGAGAGTGGTGTCGGCTTGCATGGCCGCGAGCAGTCCATCGAGGCAGTTCGGTTCCGGAAAAGCGTCGTTGTTGACCAGCCAGACGTAATCCGATTGAAGTCGAATTGCTTCTGCGATTCCGGCGTTCATCCCTCCGGCGAAACCGCGGTTTTCGGCGAGTTGCACGAAGCGGATATCCGGTGCTGCGCAATCGGCCAGCAACTCGCGTTGTTCTGCGCGGGAGCCGTTATCGACGAGGATGATCGTGTCGCACGGGCGATCCGACTTACGCAACGCGGTGATGCAGTCCCGTGTCATGCGGGACTGATTCCAATTGAGGACGACGGCGGCAACGGTTGGGTGCATGGTTGAGTTCAACGGATCAGGGCCTTCACGCCTAGGGACGCAAGCTGGAGGTCTTGCCGAACCCGGGACACGGGGAAGCCGCCCCTCAGGTTGTAGGTTGGGGAAATCGGCAAGTCGCGAAACCGACTCCCGTTCGCACGCCAATAGGCCGAGATCGACTTTCGGATCGTCGGGTGCAACAAATAGGCTTGGTAGGGACTCTGGACGACCAGGCCATCGGTCGATTGCAACGAAAGACTCTGCTCGCGGATACGCCGCACCGTCTGTCGGAAGCGGCTTTGATTGCACTGGTTAATCCACTCCCAGGGATGGGGGAATGAGTTCTTCCAGAATTCGGTTTCCGTCAGCGGTGTCAACCGAACGCCCTGGGGCCACCGGCACCAGATTTCTTCCATCAATTCTTGCCGCCGAGCGTTCCCTCCCGGCGAGTAGGGTTCGGAAAAGTGCAACACGGCCTGATCGAGATTGAACAGGCCATCCGGCGACCATCCACCGTTGTAGACATGGCCACCGCACGGGGGCATCTCTCGGTGGTGGAAATGCCACGCGAGGTTCAGCAGGCCCTGGTCGCCGAGCCAAATGTCCTCCACCTGATCGGCCCAGGCCCTCGCCGTTTGTACGACACTCCCAAACCGGGAGGGGTCGAACCCCAAAAGCCCCGTGTTGAACGACGGAACAGGCCCTGGCTCGACCGGGAACTGAACCCGCGAGCGAATTTCGCCCCGGTAGTAGTCTGCAAGCGTGGCCCCCTCGCGGACGGCGAACCAGCCCTCGCGGGCGACCCACTCGAATACTGCGTTCAGGGAGCGGAGGACGAGCATGTCACTATCTAGGAACATGACCGGTTCGTCGTGCCGGCTGAGTGCGACCAGCTTCCATCCGAGGTTGGATTTCAGCCTAGGCCGGTCCGCGACGAGGAGGACATCGAGTGTTACATCGAAGTCGCTCAGACCGTGGGCAGCGGTGTCCTCCCAGTCCGTTGGGATAGCGTGACAGGTGATCGGGACATCGGGGTGCTGCGCCCGAACTGACTGTAGTAACAGGCGGGTCATTGGCAAGTAGCCGGCCGAAGTCACCGTAATTATTCGCATCGTCGCAAGGCCTCGATCCCCTCAATATTGCTGCTTGCCCCGATACTCACGCTGTGAACGACCACCGGTGCAGACAGACGAAGTCGCCGAACTCCGCTGGGGGGAGACGGCCAGATGGGAAGTACGGCCCGGCCTGGACATCAAGTCGGACCGCGTTGTACACGTGATCGAGCGGCCCCTCCCGATCAACCAAGGCCAAGTTGAGTTGATATCGACCGACCTGCAACGGCAGGCTCGGGATATGGCAAACGAACGCCCCCGTCCGCGGAGCCAACTTGATTTCCGGACCCGCAACGTGGGTATCTAGATAACAGGCAATGTCCCCGAAACTGTTGAAGAGCGCCATGCTCACCTGCGGGCCCACAAGTGGCCGCGACGACTCGTATTCGGCATGCACCCTCACCCCCTCGCCCACCATGATGGCCTCAATCGGGATAGTCCCGGACGAATCCCGAAACTGAACGCGGGTGAACCGGGCGGTACCGCTGCCGGTGCGGTCTGTGCGCTCGGCCAACGGCTGGTCGGCAGCAGAGTCCAACTGGCTAACGTACAGGGCGGCCTCTTCCCGAGCCGGGCCGTAGCCCACAATGTGCCCGCGATCAACGCGGATCGCCGTGTCGCACAGGGCTACGATGTTTCCGAGTTGGTGGCTCACAAAAAGGATAGTCCGGCCGCTCGCCCGCAAATCTTTCATCTTGCCCATGCACTTCGCCTGAAACGCCGCATCGCCCACCGCTAGCACTTCGTCGATAATCAACACCTCCGGCTCCAGGTGCGCGGCCACCGCGAACGCCAGCCGTACGTACATCCCGCTGCTGTAACGCTTCACCGGCGTGTCGAGGAACTGCTCGACCTCGCTGAACGCCACGATCTCGTCGAACTTCGCCGCGATCTCCCGCTTCTTCATCCCCAGGATACTGCCGTTCAGGTAGATGTTCTCGCGGCCAGTCAGCTCCGGGTTGAAGCCGGTGCCGACCTCCAACAGGCTGCCCAGGCGGCCGTGAATCTCGGCCCCGCCGCTCGTCGGCTCCACGATCCGGCTGAGGATCTTCAACAGCGTACTCTTGCCCGCCCCGTTACGACCGATGATGCCGACCACCTCGCCCTCGGGCACCTCGAAGGAGACATCTTTCAACGCCCAGAATTCTTGCGTGCCAGCCTCGGCAAAGCTGGAATCGGCAAGACGACGAACCTTCGACCAAACCGAATTCACCCCGTCCGAAAGTACCTCGGAGAGGTTGCGCCCCTTCCGCTTCGGGCCGCCGATGCGATAGCACTTGGATAGGTTGTCGACGCGAATCGCCGGTCTCATGACTTCATTACCCGTTTCGTTAAATCACGTCGGCGAAGGAACGCTCGGTGCGGCGGAAATACCAGAGTCCGACGAACAATAGCACACTCCCGACTGCCGCGGAGACGCCGAGCGAATACCAGTCGATTGGCCCGCCGAGGACCGATTGGCGGAACGCGAGGATCGGCCCGTACGCGGGGTTGAGCGGCAGCCACGCTTTCGCTCGTTCGCCGTACGAATCGGGTTGCAGGTAGATGCACGGCGTGGCGAACATCCAAAGCTGGAGTCCGAGGCCGAGCATGAAGCGGAAGTCGCGTTGGGCCACGATGAGCGACGAGAGCAGGATGCCCACCCCCGCCGCCGCGAGAAACAACGCGGCAATAATGACGGGCAACACGATGAGTCCGATGCCCGGCAGAACCTGGAAATAGCCCATCAACGCGACGAGCAAGCCCATGCCGATCAAAAGATCGACGAACGGCGTGCCGAACGAGGCGAGTGGAAGTATCAGTCGGGGGAAGTAAATTTTGGTGACCAGCCCCTGGTTGTTGAGGAGGCTATTTCCGGCAGCCGCAACGGCCGCGCTAAAGAACGCCCAAGGCAACGTACCCGCAAGGACGAAGAGCGAATATTGCTCGTTCCCTTGGCTGAGGTTCCCGAGCCGACCGAGGAACACGGTGAAGACGATCATCGTCGATAACGCAGGCACGACCGCCCATGCCAATCCGAAGATCGTTTGCTTGAAGCGAACGCTCACGTCGCGGCGTGCGAGTTGGAATAACAGTTCGCGAGCGGCCCAGAGTTCGGGAATGTCGACGATCTGCCACGTCGGTTTACGACCGATGCGCGTAATCGGGCGAGGAGGGCGTTCGTCGACAATGGGGTCATTGACAGAAGCATCGATGGGCGCGACAATCGCGTTCATGCCAACTCCTGTGCAGGCAATGGAAGTTCGAAATCGGTCGAGGTATCGTCCGATTCCGAGTCATCGACGCGGGCCACACCGAACAACCAACAGATCGGTCGCGGTGGCACGCCAATGAGTTTGACCGAGGTGCAAACCATCAGTGCGATATCCGTCCAAATGCCGGCATTCTCTATGTAATAGCGATCGTACTTCAGCTTGCGGCGAACGCTGTCGATTCCCGTATCGGCAGGCAGCCAGATTTGCGCCAGCCCGGTGACACCGGGCCGGACAGTGTGGCGTTCGTGGTAGCCTGGAACTTCAAAAGCGAGCTGCGGCGTCAATTCGGGACGTTCGGGGCGCGGGCCAACCATGCTCATTTCGCCGCGAAGCACGTTGAGCAATTGGGGAAGCTCGTCCAAGTGTGTGGCACGTAAGATTCGACCGATCCCAGTGATTCGCGAATCGCCCGGTATCGACCATTGCACGCCAGACCGCAATTCACATTGGTGGGTCATGGTACGCAGTTTGAAGATGCGGAACGGCCGACCACCGCGCCCGACGCGAGTTTGGATGTAGAAGGCGGGGCCTTTCGTCGTCGATCGCACGCCAACAGCGAGCACCAAAATGATGGGGGCGAAAATCAACAATAGAACCGCCGCAATTGCACGATCGAGGAACGCGCGAGTACGACTGTGCAACCACACACAAGGAATGCTCACCTCGATAATCCCAGAGGTGGCATTTGCGAGAGATTCTGTTGGCGTTTCTGTCAGTGCGTTCACAATATTTACTCCCTTTTGAACGGTAACCTCTGCATTCATGATGTTGTTTAAGAATGAACACCGGTAATCGCTAAATGTTTCTGACACTCAGGGAGAATGAGGTCGAGGAACGAGGCGAGGACAGTCGAATCGGCGGTGGGTGTCGTCGCGCGGCGTATGAGATACATTTTGTACAAGTAACTGGACCGTGCAAACTGAACTCGCGGGGAGGTCGAAGCGGACCAAGTTCCATCGTCGCTCCAAGCCCAGACGATTCTCAACCCATCATTCCCGTTCCCGGTACGCGTGAAATCCGCTTCCCACGCCGAGCCATATGCGGCAAGGTCTCGGGTACGTTTGGCACCCACTTCGTATCCCGATGCGGAGTAGCAAACTTCTGGCGGGTGAGCCGCCGCTTGTCCCGGTCGACCGCAAACGATGAGCAACGTCACTTCTTCGCGGCTATATTTGTGGACGTATCGCCGACAGAGGTAGCCCGCAACGTTCGCCACTTCGAGCGAACTCTTATCGAGTACTACCGGCTCACTGGACCAGTCGCCCAGTTGGTTCGGGAGTCGATCCAGTCGTTCGGCAGCCGATTTTAACTCGGTGGCTAAGCCCCAACGGTCGGTGAGTTTGCCGTGGACGGTCGCACCGAGAAGTATGATGGCCGCACTGGCGACTGCGATAACGAGAGAGTTTCTCATGCTCGGTCACCCGGTACGGAGGTAAGAATGATGGCATCTTCCGCGACGGGTTTCGCAGACGGTCGGTTGTATCCGTACGAGTAGCCGTATGCGTATCCGCCGTATGAGAAACCGTTGACCATGATTCCCAAAAGTGGGGCAGCAATCTGCCGCAATCGAGCAACGGCCTCGCGCACCAAGTTCTCGCGGCTTCGTCCGGTCAGCACGGCAATCAAGACACCATCCATTTGTTTCGCCAAGTGCAAGCCATCTGCCACGAGCATGACGGGACTGGAGTCGACGATGATAATACTGTAATCCGCTTTAAAACGTCGCAGATCGGCCGGTCCGGTACCAGAAACCAGTGCCACGACAGCCCGTTCGCAGAATCGACCCGCCGGCATGAAATACAAATTCGGTCGAACTTCTCGAATGACCGCCTTTGAATCCATTTCACCTCGAATCACTTCGCATAGTCCAGGATTCGATTCTACACCGAAACAGTGATGTGCGGCGGGCTGGCGTATATCTCCATCAATTAAGAGAGTTTTGACACCGTTTCGAGCAAAGCTTTGTGCGAGCTGTGTCGAGAGGGATGTCTTACCTTCCGCCTTTTCCGCGCTGGTGACGAGTAACAATTTGGAAGAGGTATTGTTGCCCACGTGGCGAATGAACGTTTGCGTGCAGGCCATAGACTCGGAAAGTACCGAGTGCCAGTACTCCTGATCTTTCAGCGATTTCTTTTCGATGTTCTTCGGTACCCAGGGAACGGTTCCGAGTACGGTGAGATTGCAGAGTCGACTAACCGCATCTGGCGTCTCAATGCGATGGTTGCGAAATTCAAATAAGGCCACTATAAAGCAGACCATCCCGAAAATCGCGACTCCACCCACTGCGGCTAATTGCATCTTCCTTGCATCCAAATTCACTCGCTCGACACTCGCATTTTCCAGCGAGCGTACGCGAGGTGGTACATCTTGTTCCGCGGTTAATGTGGAAATCGCCCCTGTGATTTTCGCATAGAGATCCTCCGCAGAAGCAATTTCGATGCGCTCCGCTTCGAGATCGAGATTCGCCGTATTGATCGACTTGATCGATTTACCGAGACGCTCGACTTCGCTTTCGAGGACTCGACTCAAATCCTTTTCAAATGCAATCAATTCACGGAGTTGAACGAGTCGCGTTTGACCGTCGAGTTCCTTTCGTTGCGACTGAACCGCCAGAAAGTTATCGCGAGCCGCTTTCTTTGAGGTAATGAGTTCTTTTCCAATCTCCGTCAACTCGACTTTGGCACGTGCCGTGGCGGTTTCGACGAACGATTTTGCCATTACTCGCTCGGTTTCTCGTAGATTTGCTTCTGTGGATGCGATTCGACGAATCAAATCTTTTACGGTTGGGTCCGCATCCACAGCATCCTGAATCGTCGATTCCGTTGGCGTGTGCGGTACGCGGGTACCGCTCTTCAATGCAGACTCTTCGATGGTCATTCGTCGTAGATCCGACTGAAGTTTGATAAACTCACGCTGTGCGGTCGCATGCTGTTCGAGTATTAATTGTTGCTGAATCGCGACATTTTCGGGCTTCGTGGAACCGACCGCTTCGGCAAGTTTTCGCACGACAGATTGCTTACGCTTCAAATTCTCTTGCGCGCGAGCCTGCAAGGACTGCAAACGATCCAGTCGTTCTTTACGAGCATTTGTAGAGGTGTTAACGATTTCATCGAGGTACGCCGCCTTCACGGCATCGACAATTTTCACTCCGTCCTGCACCGCCGTCGTGATCAAATAGATACGAACGATTTCATTACCGTTTGGGTAATCCACGACAATTTCTTTTGCTAACCAGTCGAGCGGCTCTTCTTGTTGTCGAATTAAATCCAGTTTGCTGATATCAGGACTGCGAAGCGCGGCTGCGAGTACCAACTGACTTCGGATCAGCGCCATCTGGGACTGTTGACTAATCTGTGGGTCGGGGTGTTCGAATAATGTTCCTTTTTCCGATCCCGTCATATACATTTTGGCTGAAATTCGGGGCTTGGGCGGAGGCATGAACACCCAAATCAACGTGGCAGTCGCAACGGCGAGCAATAAGCCGAAACCAACCGCAAGCCAAACTCGACGACGCAACGCCGAAAGTAAGGATAATGGTGTCAAGCCCGCACCTGCCGTCACGGGCAAATACTGTTGACCAATCGCAGATACACCCGAAACAGAGGCAATCATTTCGGTGCGAGTTTTGCTTGCAACATCGACCGTTGCTAAGGCGACTTTGTTATCTTTCTTCCGTGCCATTTCGCTATACCCCATACTTCGAATACGATGCCGGACGTTGAATCCGTGAAAATCTCAAGAGACATAATGTATGATTTGCTAGCAATCGTCATGGCGATTCTATCGGTAATGGTTGAGACAATGCCGTTGCGAATGACACCTCGCTCGGAATAGGGATCAACACTTTGCCGACGATCCAAAGTTCGAAGAACAAAAGCGAGACGGCGATCGGCATCATGAGCCATCCGATCTGATCGTGAACCCAAGTTTGCGTGAATTCGCCACCGCGCAAATCGATTGCGATACCCGTGACGACAATTCGGATGACGTTACTAATTACTGCAATAACTGGAACTGAGGCGATCATGATGAACGTCTCTAGGAATGGCTTGCGGACAACGATTAGCAACGCCGTCGCAATTGCGAAAAACGCAAGAAACATACTCAGCCCGCTACATGCCTCGGCAACAGCTACCCGCCCACGCTCGACGAGGATAATGTTACCTTCTGAGATGGCAGGTGAACCTATCGTTTGTAGAACCCAAGTACTCCATTGTGTGGCTATACCACGTAACGGGCGCGAAAGTCCCGTTTCGATGAAATAAGGAAGCGGAACCATGTAACCCAAATAGAGGCAAGACGGCCATCCCCACGCTAAACCCGGACGCCCACCGTACGTTCCGAATAATCCCAAACAAGTCGCTATCAAACTAATGGCTGATAGCCAGTCAAAATAGAGATAACCACCCAACATTTGCATCAGCGCCCCGATTGCCAGATATCGTATGCCTGCACTACTGAGGCCGTTTCCATGCGATTTCATGCGGTCTCGACGAATCGCAAGGATTCCGAATGCTAATACAGGAACTAAGTAACCGTGCGAATACTGTGGGTCACTGGCCCATTTTGCGTGCAATGCATTGAAAATGGGCCAGTATGCCCAAACTACCATTGCCATTAAAGTCAGTGTGAAACAAACTCTCAACGAAAATATCCTCTGTCGAGAAACAGCAATTCTAAAAAATCCACAACGCTTTCTAACGGTTACTCACAGACTATTTCTTATGAATTACACCGCAATTCGTCGCTAAAAAGTCCAACATTCATGAATCTTACACTGACTTTCATTTGCGAGCAAAATTTCGCGCCCGCCCCGATGACTTTCAGTTGTTTGTCGAATCGGTCAATCGGCGGTACTCCGGACGTTCTAACGGGTGGAGGTCGCGTTCGGTTAGGCCATCCTGATTCGCCTTTCGTACCGTTCGTTTTGCATCGGCGGGGTTACCGGTCGCATCGTACACTAGCGCCATGTGAAACTGAAAATCGAGTCGATTCGATTGCTCGATTGCCGCGGTAAGATCGCGCATCGCGAGTTCATTTTGTCCACTGCGTAAAAAAACCATACTTCGCGTATCGAGGTAAATGTCGAGGGGGCCTGCCGCTGCGATTAGCTTGTTGGCAAGTTCGAGAGATTCCGTAATGTTTTTTTCATAAAGAACGAGCAGCCACGCCAGATTGTTCTTCGCCAAGGGATTGTCCGGTGCGAGCGTCAGGATCTGCCGGTATGCCAGAATCGCCTCAGAGTATTTCCCCGTCGCATCTAAAAAGTCTGCGGAACTCACCATCAGATCGATCGAGTTCGGCAAGCTTTTTTTTGCGGTAGTGATGATTGCGGAGGCCCGTTGGATGGTAGCGTCATCGGGTTTTCCCAATCGTATGACGGCAACTGCCGAACGTGCCACGGCTTCGTGACCGACGACTTTATTGTTCGCTATCCGTTCGATCGCTTCCAAAGCCAAACCGATGCGATTTTGCCGGGCTATGAACTCTGCGAATTCCAAATTCGCCGCAGGAAATTTCGCTTCGACCGCAACCACATACTTCCGGAAAGCGGTTTCTCCCTCAACCGGCAGTTCGAGTTCGCCGAGCATCAGACCTACGGCCCGCCAGATCGTTGGGTTCTTTCGCGTTTGGAAATCCTTCTCCGCGAACTGCATGAGTATCTGCGAGGCGTCGGCAGTTTTACCTGACGCCTTCAAGAGTCGGGCTTTTAGTTCGACAATTCGCCCGGCATCGGCGTTCGGTAGGCTTTCCAGCTTCGTCAACCAAACAACTGCTTTTTCCGTTTCTTTTCGACGGATCAGGCCGAGAATATACTCCACCATAAATCGAGGATTTGCTATGGCACGGTTCGTCAACAAGTCGAGATACAGTTCGTTCGCTTTGTTCCATTGGCCATCGGTTTCGTAGAGTTTGGCAAGCAAGAACAATTCGTCGGAAAGCGGTTTGATGCGGATGAACGATTCTTCGAGCAATCGGATCGACTGTCGCCGACTGCCAGGTCGACCTAGTAATACGATCGCTCTCGCTCGTTTATCTTCGGGTGAATCCGGATGTTCTTGCAAGTTGATATCGATGAGACCGAGTGCATCTGTCCCGTTCCGATAGTCGCCTTTGCTGGCCAAAGTTAAAGCGAGCGTTCTTCTCGCCCAAATCGCCGTCGGCGTGTTCGCGATACGATCCGAAAGTTGTCGGAGCAAACGCTCTGCCTTCTCGGTTTCACCAACCGATAGCTGATGTTCTGCGAGTTCGCGTACGAGCGTGAGGTCGTTCGGCGATTGACGGTATGCCAAATCATACTGTTGTGCTGCGTTAGCGCGATCGCCGACGGTTGCGTAACAACGGGCCAAACAAACCGATAATTGTTCGGCAGGCACGTTCGATTTCACCTTCTCGATCAAAGTGATCGCTTCATTTTTCTTATTGGATCGAACGAGAAACTCGATCAGGGCTGTCCAACATACCGGGTCTTTCGGCCCGAGTTGTATAGCCATTCGGAATGACGCCTCGGCTTCTGCGTTCTTACCGTAATTAACAAACACAGTGCCAAGCCAAACGTGATCTTGTGGGATTTTGGAATCGGTTGAGATTGCGGAGGTGGCTAACGCGAGCGATTCCTCGAACGGCCGCTCGCGAAGTACGGATAGTTCGGTTGAGATGCGTGCGAGTTCGGGCGAATTCCCATTGGATATACCGGCTTCCGAGATTAAATCGCGAGCTTCATCGAAACGACGGCGAGCGATCAACAGCGATGCGGCCCGGCGGACGACCGTTACGGACCACTCGCCCGACCGAATTGCACGGCGATATTTTTCGATCGCATTATCGGTATTGCCAGCCCAATCGTCTAATTTTGCCTCGAGTAGTGGCACTTTTGCCCAAGTGGGCCGCAATGCGGAGACTTCCGCCAATCGCGATCGCGCGACCATAGCCGCACCGACGCTGTTTTCTCTCTGAGCCACGGTTGCTTGATACACGGCATCGCAGTAGCGCCAACTGGCACCTTCCTCGCCTTCGATCTTTTGAATCTCTCCCACAAAATTCTTGATCTTCTCAAGATCGCCATCCTCGACTTCAAACTGAAATTGCCTCATTCGGAGTGCGACGTGATTCGGTTGCTGAACCGCCAGAAGGTCTAATAAGCGGCGTGCATCGGCTTTCGCACCCAGTGTGGTATAGACATCGGCAAGTCCCAATAGAAGTCGGTCTGAATCTGCGGATGGAAGCCGAGCCGAGCCGATTTCGAGTTTGCGAATCCGCTCGATCGACGCACGTTCGGCCATCAGGTGTGATGCTCGCGCCAAACGCAAGTCCGCAGTATCGCCGGCTGCGGCTTCGGCACGATCTAACACGATTTCAGCGGAACGGGGACCGCTTTCGCGGCCCACAAGTACTGCCAATGCGAGCCAGTATCGAGTTTCTTTCGGCTCCACTTTTGCAACTTCCTCAAGCAATGATCGGGCATCGGCAGGTTTGCCTTTCAATGAAAGTGTCGAAGCCACCAGCAAACGATATTCGACTGTCGCCCGACCTTCGGGCGGGGTCGCTTCGAGCAACTGCTCCGCTCGAGTCCAATCGGGCGTAACACCTTGGCGGTTTTGGTTTTGCCAAATCATCAAACGAACCGCTGCGAAACGGGCACCGAGCGAGCGACCGACTAATTTTAAGTATTCGTCGAGTGCTTCGTTCACATTCGCCGATGCGAGCTTGGCATCGGCCACAGCCAAGCGTGCAGAAATCGCCGTCGGCTCGATGGCGACCGCTGCTCGAGCGGCATCGAGTTGTTTATCCGGTCGATCGAGTTCTGAATAACACGAAACGAGTAACATCTCGACCTGAAACGCTAACTCGGGTAGTCGCGATAACTCTGGGCGGTTCTTGACGAGCGAATTCGTCGCGGCGAGCCACTTACGATCTTTGATTAGTAGCCGCGATTCGAGGTAGTTCACCGCAGGTTGTAAAGAGTTGTCCTTCGACAACTGAGCGATGAGTAATTTCGCCATCTCGACTTGGTCCGCAGTGATGCAGAGGTCCGCGAGTAGCCAAACATCTCCGCTCGAATCGGGCACGCCAGCCACGGAAGTTTGCAAAGCGGCTACCGCTTCTTTCGTTCGACCGGAGTTCAAATCCAGACGGATGACGCCGATTTGGAAGCGAAGGTCTTTCGGATACAGCGTCCGCCCGCGTTCGAATTCCATACGGGCAACATCCAGCTGATTTCGCGATGCTGCGAGTTCGCCGGAAATCAGAATCGCTTCTTGCTCATCGGGGGCGAGTTTCGTGCGGATCATAACGATGTCGCGAGAAGCGGCATCGAGTAACCCGAGGTTGCGCAAATACCGTGCCCGTTCGAGTAATGCACGTGGCGACTTCGGATTGGCATCGACCATGCGGTTCATCGCGAGGTCGGCTTCCTCCGTCTTGCCGGTGCGTCGATACGCTGCCGCGAGTTTCGGGTAGCAAGCCACCCGTTCGCGGTCGATGGCGATCGCTTGTTCGAGGCGTGTGATTGCGGCTTCGGAACGGCCACCGAGTTCTTCGCAAGCTCCGAGTTGTTCGAGCAGTGTGGGATCGTTTTCGTTGATCTTCAGTAGTTCTTCGAGGTGAAACTTGGCATCCGAGGGGCGATCGATCGCCATCGCCATGTCGGCGGCTCGCCGTCGCACAGTCAGTTGATCGGGAGCATCGCGCAATACCCGTTCGAGTGAGAGATAGGCATTCTGAAAGCTGCCTTTATCCTTCGCGAGATCGGCCAAAATGAGTGAGAATTGCGTTCTCGCATCGATGTCGTCGAACCGGAATTTCAGATAGCGGTCGTAGAAACCCGCCGCTTTCACCTTGTCACCGCTTGAAGCCGCTTGTTCTGCACGCGACTTATACGAGCCGGCGTTCCGACGGATTTGCCAGCCGTGAACGAAATAAAGCCCCAGTGATGTCGCGCCGATGATGGCGGACAAGATCAGTGCAAATCGGACATTCACGCTACGTTTGAACAAGGCGGTACGCTCTGGCGAGTTCGGGGCAAATCGTGGGTGACAATCTTTTCGGTATACTCGATGATTCTTTATCCGACCGCTTATCCTACGCCACAGTTAGTCGTTTGGCAATTTGACGTATGAATCGCAACGAAAGTTTCATCTCGAACGCAGATAACAACAGTATTAGCGCATCAAACAAAGATAAAAGGCCACCCAAAATGGGTGGCCCACGACATTTTTCTCAAATTCGTCCGTTGACGCTTATGCCTGGACAGGAACCGCGCGACGGAAGCGGCGAGCAAACGCCAGTGCTGGCAAGCCGAGAAGGCTCAACAACAGACCCGCTGGTGCTGGAACGATGTTCGCAGGAGGCGTCACATCGGTACGCGAGCCGTACTGAATCGTGCCCGTAACACCCGTGAACGTGAATGTGGTTCGCGTAGTGATAGAAAAAACACCAGTAGAATTAATTGTGCCTGAAGTGTTTGCTGAGTTCGCCTGGTTAGGAATAACAGACGACAGAGGACCATTGGTTTGACCAGCTGTTGAAAAATCCACGTTACCCGCATTAATCCACGACTGATACGACACCGATGCTGGAACTAGACCAATTGCTGGAGCGATCGTGGTAAAACTATCGAACACTTCCCGTGTTCCACCAGTTGGAAAAGTGTATCCGTTTCTTGTGAACTCGAAAGAGACTACACCACCAGCAGTACTATTTGATTGAACGTCAACAGAGAGCTGGGCGGTTGAAAGCATTGCGCCCGAGTTAAAAATTCTCCCTTCAAATCGGCTGAAAGTGAAGCTAAAGCTGCCAGTAATCACGGTAAACGTATCGTTTCCGCCAGTGCCCTCTCCGGTGACTCGCGTTGAGTTGGTCGGCTTTCCGTCAATCAATTGCGGTGTATTACCAACAATAGGAGCAAGTTGTCCATCCTTAACAGTTGCGAGTACGTTAAGGCCCGAATCGAGGATTCGAATCGCGAACGTGGCATCTGCGTTTCCGCTGGTAGCGACCACGGCAGCGATGGCGAAAGCGGCCAGAATGAGTTTTTTCATTGCGAACATGGAAAGAGAACCCCTTGTGTGGTGTTCGTCGCACAGGAAATCTGCGGACGAATGCTTGCGATAATCGAAGACACGAAGTAGATCGCGAATTCAGTGCATAGCCCGAAAACAGGGCGCGCAGCGGATTCGTTATCGACGTGCCGATTGTCGCGGGGGTTCAAACATGCCAGAGGGATCGCCGGAACGTACGAAAGGTGGCGATTTCGGAGCGAGCATTACCGACTGCGGAAACAGTTCGATAGCAATTGAGTCGAGGATCGCAAACGGGCCAGATTGATGAGAGCCACGAAGACTGCTCGCATCGCCTGCCGAGCGATCGCCACGTGTGGGAGAATCAATCGCGGGCATCGGTCGTAAAGGAATGTGCGAATCGACTGACATCCCGGAAACATCCGAATGAATTGAGTCTTCATCCAGTTGAGCGATCTTTTGCGGGGCCGCAATCGAACTCGATGCCGCAGTGGCTTTCGGCAGAGCACCGACAAACCCGTAACCGCCTAAAGCGATGAGGGTAATCAGTGTCTGAAGGAAAGTCCGGGTCACGAGAGTCTCTTTGCTAAAGCACAAAAGCAGTCGTGTGGATATCATGTCAAACCAGTTACGATCTGTCCAGTCGGAAAATCCGATAAAAGCAGAATTTTGTCAAATAATTCTCAAATCGCTTCAGACCGTCAAATAAATTGATGGTCTGGGCAAGATTCGCAGTTTGCGGGCCTATCGTCGGCCACCGCCGTTACCCGTTCTCGCACCACCACCGATATTCCCCGTGTTTTGTCTGCCGTTACCAAAACTGGCTCCACCGTTACCCCCTGCATTCCCACCAATACCGCCTGCTCCACCACCACCGTTAACACCTCCATTGCGATTATTCTGGAAATAGCCCCGATGGTTCATGTAACCGAATGTTTGACCCGTGACGGGTAATGCACTGCCATCGGTGCCCGTGGAATTCGACGCGATCAGGGCATTGGTACTTTGCAGTTGCCCCTGTAACGATTGGATCGACTGATTCGCTTGAATTTGTGGTCGAACGAGGCCGTAATAGTTTTGAAACGTAGGGTTTCCGCTGCGTAAGAGGTTCAGATATGGGCTGTATGCCGGACGTGGTGTCGGCCCTAACGGGGCTTGTGCCTGTGCGGACGAACCCGCGAAAGCCGTAAGGAATAACGCGATGGTCACCCGAAGTAACTTGCGAATCGTCATCGATCGTCTCCTGATTCCCTTACGTGGATGGCCCGCAACTCGAGCCACCTGTCGTGCTGACATTCTACGGCAGAAGTATTAATTCCCGAAGCCCTGATTATTATTACTGCTGTTATTGTTATTGAAGTTGCTGAACGATCTTGCCGTTCCCACTCCGAGGAGAGTAAAGCCCAACAGACGTTCGATCGGTGATACCACGCGGCTGAAGGTCGTGTCGAAGCGGGTAGCACGATAGGAGTTCACGAAGACGCGGTCGCCAGGCATAAGCTGATAGTTCGTGCGAGTATCGCCGCACTCCGTGATTGCCTTCCAGTCGATCGGCATGATCTGACAGGGGCAACCGTCCGGCGAGGGTCGCGAAATCCAGATTCGCTTCGCATCGGAAATCGTCTGTAGTCCGGACGCCTGGCTGACGCCGTCGAGTACCGTCTCGTTACCGGTGATCGGTAAGCGTAAAACTTGCTGACCGGCCCCGGCTCCGTCGAAGATGAGATAATATACTTTCGAGTTGTAGCCGCTGATTTCGAGAGAAATCTCCGGCGAATCGAAATACGCCGACAGGTGCGATTCGATTCGCAATTTTGCTTCGGGCACGGTCAAACCCACAACTCTGACGCTTCCGTAAGACCCGAGGCTCACGCTGCCCTCCGGTCGCACCAAGTGCGGTCCTCGAACTTGTTGCGCTCCGCGAGTCTGAGCGAGTGACAGTTCGACTAAGGGGGCTTTTAGCGTGTTCTTGAGATAATCCTCAACCGTTTTCTTGGCTTGTGCGACGCTCTTGCCGACGACACTCACGCTACCATACGGCACGCCGAGATTAATGACGCCCTCGAGTTCGACGAGATAAACTCCCGCAATCGGGGCATCGGGTGGCGTATCTTTGACTCGAATGGCCATACTATCGAGCGTCTTAATCAAATACGGAGACTTCGGCACAGCCGTAAGCAGATCGACTAAAAGCACGTCGGGCGGTTCGATGGTATATTCGGGCTGAGTGATTTTGTTTAGTTCCCGAGGGGCCTCAATCGGTATTGGCGCGTTTCGATTTCGACCGTATGAGTGACAACCCCCCCCGGCCAAGACCAGGGCGATCGCGACGAGTGTCAACGAGCGAATCTCACATATCGTGCCGTTAGCGAACATGTCCTAGACTCCCCAAGTGTCCATCCGAGCGAGGGATTCCTATCCTACGCTGTTTATCGGCACACGACATGCAATCGCTTGAATCGAATCAAGCCGCAAGATCGGACGAGGTTCACCAGTCAATACAATGCGCCTAATCAGATTCAGGTGAACGAATTTCCGATTGATGCGACTGCACCGAGAGACACCGATGAAGCAACTGGTTTATCTGCTATTTATGCTCGGTTTGGGTTCGGTGGGTGCCTTGTTTTACGGTACGTTTTGGTCGATATTCGTTTACTACCACTTTACCGTGCTGCGCCCACCCTATCTCTGGCGATGGTCGCTACCGCCGGGAATCGAGTGGTCGATGTATGCATCGATGCCACCGATTCTCTTCTCGTTCTTCGCGATCGGCGAACTGAACAAGCCCGGTCGAGGGTTCTCGAAAATTCACTGGGCAATGCTGGCATTTTTCTTTTGGCTCACTATCAGCGTGGTGATGGCTCGAAATCAGCAAGTCGCGTACGAGTGGTATGTTGTGAATTTCAAAATTTTCTTGATGGCGGGCGTAGCCAGTTTACTGATTGCGACACTTCGCCAGGTCTGGTGGATGTACCTAATGGTGGCGGCATCGCTCGGCTACATCGGATACGAGATGAACTTTGAATACTTCGTAAACGGATACATGAAAATCCGAAATAACGGCTTTGCAGAATACGATAATAACACGGCTGGGTTGATGCTCGCGATGGGCATTCCGATGTGTTGGTTCGCCTGGGAAGCCATCTCGCGGTGGTGGCGGTGGATATTCGCGGCATTCGTCCCAATTCTGCTGCATGCTGTGTTGATGTCGTTCTCACGTGGAGCAATGGTTTCGCTGGTAATTGCGATGCCGCTCATCGTGCTTCGCAGTCGATTTCGACTCGCAACGGCAGTGGGCATGGGCGTGTTTTTGCTGTTTGGTTTGCCTCTTTTTGCTGGCAAAGAGATTCAAGAGCGATTTCTTTCAATCGAGAAATCCGATGCGGATGAAAGTGCGAATTCGCGAATCGGAACGTGGACAGCGGCTTATAAAATGGCAGTTGCAAACCCTGTATTCGGTGTCGGGGTCCGAAATTCGCCTATGCTCGTCGGTGAATTTGGTCACGCGAACAGAAACCAGACAATCCACAGTCAGTATCTCCAGGTCGCGGCAGATACGGGGTTCGTTGGCCTTGGACTCTACCTCAGCATGGTAGGACTCGCCGTGGCAGCGACGACCCGATCGCGCTCGACATGCGAAGTACTTCCAACGGAGATTGGAATCGAAACTAAGAGCATGTTGAGCGGACTCGAATGCTCGTTAATCACTTTTTTGGTAGGAGCCGTATTTTTGTCCTTGGAAACGTTTGAAGTCACGTACATCGTCCTGGTAATGATTGCGAGATTAACAACATTGTTGAACGCAGTTAAGAAGTGAGGGATTTGGCGAGTGCCCAGCGAGACAATTTTCATTTATGCGTTAGATATAAGATACGTGACTTTCTTCGTGTCGAAATCAGTGTCGCCTTCGGGCGTTGAGCACAAAGAAAGGCTTACATAAGCGAAGTTTGGATTTCGCAACATCCAAGTCATACCAAATAAAGAAACATTTATAGTCGTTATTGGGTTGCGAGTCCAGTACGTCCAAGACGAATCGACTCGGGGACACCCCGCCTGTGCCCATTTTCGTTCGTGCGATACGGTACACTCCCTTGAGAGAGGCAAATTGGATACTGCATTTCAGTTTGGTTTCGCTCGTTTTCGCCAAAATGAGTTATTTACGGGAATCGACGCAGCAAAGATGTGCAGCGTCAGCGAGCAGCCGTACCAGACGATCATCTCGAAAGCAGTGTTCGACAGCATGAATGCCAGCGTGAAATATTCCAAGTCTGGCGAAACGCTTATGTGGGAGGAGCGGAGTTGGAAGGGCAAGACGATCTACGTCTCGAGTTGGCGCTGGCCAGTGTAGCCGGCGAGTTACCGATTGTGACCGGCATAACTTCATGTGTAAGGATTCAGTGGATATTCGGCTGATAGTGGCCTGTTTTTATCTTGCACTCGAAACTTACCGCATTCGCATTTTGACATCACCCACACGAATGCGCAAAGTCAAAAAATCGGAGGCGATTCGACGTAAGTCAGAATTCGCATGTTGCACGGAGTGACATAGAATTGTCGCGAAATGACATAGAAGTGCGCGCAAATGACATAGAAAAGGCGCATTCGGTCGATTTTCGATCGCATTCGGTCGCGAAACGGTCGGTACTTGCGGCGAGTGCCAATCGAGTTGCGTTCGGCCTAACCTACGATACGAGATTGCGTTACGGCAAAATACCTCGAAACACGTCAGCGATTTGCGATCAAAAAGTGACATTTTGGGACGCAAAAACACGTCAAAACCGATTTTTAAGCCACCGCAATTCGGACTTACGTCGATTTTGGCGGTCCCAAAGTGCCGTTTCGAGCGTGTGAGGTATACAAAGTCCTCGTCGCCCGGTGGGGTACCAGAAAGGTTCATTACATGAGTCTGCTCCGTTGGTTCACGAAGAATTGGGCGAATACGACCGAGCCAACGCACGCGGACCTGGGGCCGCTCGAACGTGCCGTGCCGGTGGCGGAGGCACTTCGCGGTATCGTGGAAGCGATCAAAACCATGCCGAATTGGTCGGTGGTGGCGCTCGATGTGGCGGCCGGTACGCTGCATCTGACGCGCCGGACGGGGACGATCCGCTACATTGATGATGTTCGACTCACCGCGAGTCCGATCGCGAGTGGTTGCCGCATTCACGCCGAGAGCCGTAGCCGCGTCGGCCTCGGCGATTTTGGGCAGAATCGGCGAAATATCGTCGAACTGTGGCAGGCGATCCGAAACGGAGCAATCGACGGATGAATGTTTTGGTCATCGGCAAAGGCGGTCGCGAACACGCTCTCGTCTGGAAACTCGCTCAATCGCCGCGTGCGGGAACGATCTATTGCGCACCGGGAAACGCCGGCACCGCACTCGACGGCGTCAACGTCGAAATCGATGGCAGCGACCCGAACAACTGGGAACGCCTCTCCCGCTTCGCCACGAAGTCCGAAATCGGCTTGATTATCATCGGCCCCGAAGATCCCCTTTCGCTCGGCGCATCCGATTACTTTCGCGGCAAAGGCTTCAAAGTCTTCGGGCCATCGAAGAACGCCGCTCGCATTGAAGGTAGCAAGGTTTTCGCCAAGGAACTGATGCGTCACGCCGACGTGCCAACCGCAGAGTTCCGCGTTTTCGACCACCCGACGACCGCGAAAACCTACGTCGAAACCCGCGATTATCCCGTCGTTGTGAAGGCCGATGGCTTGGCGGGCGGCAAGGGCGTGATCGTCTGCAAAGACACCCCGGAAGCGATGCGAGCGATCACCAGCATCATGGTGAAGGAAGAATTCGGCGCGAAAGCGGGCCGCAAGATCGTCGTCGAAAAACGGCTCGATGGCGAAGAAGTGTCGATGCTGGCACTGGTTTCGGGCCGCGTGATATTGCCGCTTCCGCCTGTGCAAGACCACAAGGCCGTTCACGATGGCGACAAGGGGCCAAACACCGGTGGAATGGGCACGTATTGCCCTGCGCCGATTGGCACCGATGCCTTCGTCGCCGACACGGAATCCAACGTATTCGTGCCGATTGTCCATGCGATGAAACGCGGTCGTTACCCCTTCAGTGGTGTGCTGTTTGCGGGGATTATGCTCACGAACCAGGGCAGTCGCGTTCTCGAATTCAACTGCCGATTCGGCGATCCCGAAACGCAGGTGATCTTGATGCGGTTGAAGACCGACTTGCTCGATCTCCTCGAAGCGGTGGCCGACGATCGCCTGGGCGACTTCGAAGATGGCAAGCTCGAATGGGACGCACGACATGCGGTGTGCGTCGTCATGTGCTCGGGTGGCTACCCCGGCAAGTACGAGATGGGCAAACAGATTCTGGGCCTCGAAGAAGTTGCGAAAATGCCCGATGTGAAGGTGTTCCATGCGGGAACGATCGGCAAGAACGACCGGATCGTTACCGATGGCGGCCGCGTATTAGGCGTCACCGCACTCGGTGCGACGCTAGCCGAAGCCAAAGCCAAAGCGTATGAAGCGGTGAAGTTCATATCGTTTCCCGGTGCCCACTTCCGCACCGACATTGCCGACAAAGCGCTCAAACGGAAGAAATAACACCTCTCATAATTGACGCAAATCAGAATTACGGTGGCTCCAAAACCGTGTTTTGGGACTTTTTCGGTCTGAGAGGTTTGTCGCTAGAACCGCAAGTGAATGTGCAATAAGATAGAATTATTTAACCCGCCTTTACTCATGCTCCCATGAGGTCGAATCGATGAGGTGTTCTCTCCTCGCGATTGTCTCGCTAATCGCTCTCGCCGGTGATGCGGCTGCCACTCCCGTGTCGTACGGTGCGGCTGCCACTCCCGTGTCGTACGGTCGCGATGTTCGGCCGATTCTGTCTGAGAATTGCTTCTATTGCCACGGTCAAGACACAAATCAGCGGAAGGCCGAAGTGCGCCTCGACACGCTGGACGGCCAACGTGCGAACGGTCAGGTGACGCCCGGCAAACCCAACGAGAGCGAACTCGTTCGGCGCATTTTATCCGACGATGCCAGTGAGTTGATGCCGCCGCCGAAATCAAATCGCAAGCTGAGCACCGAACAAAAAGCGACGCTCAAACGCTGGATCGCCGAAGGGGCTGTGTTCGAGGATCACTGGGCGTTTCGCACGCCGGTGAAGTCCGCGTTGCCGAAACAGGTCTCCACGAAAAACCCAATCGATGCTTGGATTCTGTCGAAGCTTTTGGATGCGAAATTGACGCCGTCCCCAGAGGTCGATCGGGCGACGCTGATTCGCCGACTCACGCTCGATTTGATCGGCTTACCACCCACGGTCGAAGAGATCGATGCGTTTCTGAAAGACACTTCGCCGACTGCGTTTGAAAAGGTCGTCGATCGCTTGCTAGCCAGCCCGCACTACGGCGAACGCATGTCGTTACCGTGGCTCGATGCGGCCCGATACGCGGACAGCAACGGCTTCCAGCAAGACGGCGATACCTTCCAGTGGGTGTGGCGCGACTGGGTCGTGAAAGCGATGAACAGCAACATGCCGTTCTCGCAATTTACCGTCGAGCAACTCGCGGGCGATCTGTTGCCGAACGCCACGCAAGAACAGAAAATTGCAACGGCATTTAACCGCAATCACCTCGTCAATGGCGAAGGCGGCGCGATCCCCGAAGAGCAACGGTTTAACATCCTGTTCGACCGCGTCGATGTGACCACAACGAACTGGCTCGGGCTAACGATGGCCTGCGCCCAGTGCCACGATCACAAGTACGACCCGATGACGCAGAAGGATTATTACCGATTGCTGGCGGCATTCAACAACGTCAGCGAGAACGGGGCCGCGGGTTATCAATCGTCGAAGATGCGGGTGTCCGCACCGTTTTTGGAAGTGCCGACGCCCGAGCAAAAAGCACATGCTACATCGCTCGACGCATCGGTGGCGGCACTGCGAACCGCAATCGCGGAGAAGCAAAAGGTCTGGCTCTTACGGGTGGCAAGCGAGGAGGGTTTCGCCGATGAGGCCACTCGCAAACTGGCACTCGATACCGATGCGAAAACGAAGCCGGAACGCGATAAGAATCTGAAAGCGTACTTCGAGGAAAAGGTCGAACCGCAACTCGTCGAGATACTGAAAAAAGTGGTGAATGAGGCGAATTTCTATCGTGCGGACGATTACCCGAGAATCATGGTGATGGCCGACGACAAGCCGCGCGAATCGCATATTCTCGATCGCGGCGAGTATCTCAAGAAGAAAGAAATCGTCACGTTCGAAACGCCGGGCTTCCTAATGCCGATGTCGAAAGACGCACCGAAAAACCGCCTCGGGTTGGCAAAGTGGCTGCTTGCGCCGGAACACCCGCTCACCGCGCGTGTGGCGGTCAATCGGGCCTGGCAGACGTTCTTTGGCGTCGGCATCGTGAAGACGAGTGAAGACTTCGGCGTGCAGGGCGAAGTGCCGGTTCACCCCGAGTTACTCGATTGGCTCGCGGTCGAATTTCGCGAATCCGGCTGGGATGTCAAGAAGCTACACCGGCTGATCGTGACCAGCGACATTTACAAACGCTCGTCGAAACGCACGCCCGATCAGGTGGCGAAAGATCCCGAGAATTTGCTGTACGCCCGCTTTCCCCGCACGCGGCTCGCGGCGATGACCCTGCGCGATATGGCCTTGTTCTCCAGCGGATTGCTCGACACGCGCATCGGTGGCAAGCCGGTGTATCCGTATCAGCCCGAAGGCATTTGGGACGCGCTCTCGATCACCAAGGAACGCGACTTCACGTACCCGAAGTCGGTCGGCCGCGATTTGTACCGCCGCAGTTTGTACACATTCTGGCGGCGTACCGTTGGCCCGGCGAACATGTTCGATGCCTCGACACGACAAGTTTGCAAGGTGAAAACGTCGAACACAAACACCTCGCTCCATGCGTTGACGACGCTCAACGACCCGACCTGGAACGAAGCCGCACGGGTGTTGGCCGCGAAAACGTTGACGAGTGCAGCCACCACACCGGATCGGCTGACCTTCGCGTATCGCCGTTTGCTTTCGCGCGAGCCAAAGCCGGAAGAACGTGCGATTCTCGCGAAGATGCTCGAACAACAACTCGCACGCTTTCAGGCGGACCCCGCAGCGGCGAAGAAGTTCCTCGCGGTAGGGGCGTCTCCGCAGGAACCGAAACTCGATGCGGTCGAACATGCCGCGTGGGCGAGCCTAATACTCGCGGTCTTCAATCTCGACGAAGCACTGACACGGGAGTGACATGGAACCGATCACCGAAAACGCCATCCGCGTCACGCGCCGTCAACTGTTCGGCAGTGCGGCCAGCGGCGTCGGCGTGGCGGCACTCGCATCGCTTTTGCAGCAAGAATCGAGATCCGCAGAAAAGCCGCTCGGGCAACCGGCGCTACCGGGGCTGCCACATTTCGCCCCCAAGGCGCAACGGGTGGTGTACCTCTGGCAGGGTGGCGGACCGTCGCACCTCGATTTATTCGACCCGAAGCCGACGCTCGAAAAGTATCGTTTGCAAGATCTTCCGGAGAGTGTGCGCGGTACGACGCGGCTTTCCACGATGACGGCGGGTTACAAAAAGTGGCCCGTACAGCCCGCGATCAAGCCATATAAAAAATGGGGTAAGAGCGGGCTGGAACTGAGTACGATGCTGCCGTTCACGGGCGAGATTGCGGACGATATTTGCGTCGTCCGATCAATGAACACCGAAGCGGTTAATCACGCACCGGGTGTGACGTTCTTCCTCAGTGGTGCGCAAATTCCCGGTCGTCCGAGCCTCGGCGCGTGGGTGACTTACGGCCTCGGTAGCGTGGCAAGCGATCTGCCCGCGTTCGTGGTTATGACGTCGTCGGATAAGATCCGCAGTTGCGGCCAACTCTTTTACGATTACTACTGGGGCAGCGGGTTTTTGCCGAGCAAGTTCCAGGGCACGCGATTTCGCGCGACGGGCGACCCCGTACCGTACCTGAACAACCCCGAAGGCATCTCGCGCGAGTCGCGCCGGCAACTGCTGGACGGTATTCAAGAATTGAACAAACAGCACCTGCAAGAGTACGGCGACCCCGAAACCGACACGCGCATTTCGCAGTACGAAATGGCGTTCAAAATGCAGATGAGCGTACCCGGATTACTCGATTTCAAGGACGAACCGAAGCACATCCTCGACATGTACGGGCCGATGGTTCACGAACCCGGCAGCTTCGCCCGGCACTGCCTGATTACCCGCCGGTTGCTCGAACGCGGTACGCGATTCGTGCAACTCATGCACAGCGGTTGGGACCAACACGGCAACCTCCACACGCAACTCGAAGTCCAGTGCAAAGATACCGACCAACCGTCGGCGGCACTCGTGAAGGATCTCAAACGGCTCGGATTGCTCGATAGTACGCTCGTCGTTTGGGGCGGGGAATTCGGGCGAACGCCGTTCGGTCAGGGGCCGGCGGATAAGCCGACGGGTCGCGATCACTTCGGGCGGGCGTTCAGTTTGTGGATGGCGGGCGGTGGCGTGAAGGGCGGGCACAGCCACGGCGAAACCGACGAATTTGCATGGAACATCACGAAAGACCCCGTTCACGTTCACGATCATCAAGCGACGATCTTGCACCTGCTCGGCATCGACCACAAGAAGCTGACGTTCAAGTATCAAGGCCGTCAATTTCGGCTAACCGACGTTCACGGCGACGTGGTAAAAGGCGTGCTGGCGTAAATCACTCGTCGGCTTTCGGTGTTTGCAGGTTTTGTTTCCGCGTTCCGTCCTGGTCGATTCCGTTCAAAGATTCCGAACGGTGGCGTCCGAGTTGCTCGACGTCGTTGGCTGCGTCTTCGGGGTTGTCGGCGAGATTGCGCTTGAGTTGATGGCGACGGTGTTTGTTGCCTCGCTTCTTCAGGGCGCGTTTCAACTCGCGAATCTTGCGTTTGTCGGGGTCTACAGGCATAAAACACCTTCACTATGACGCAACGGATTTTGATCGCCACCGACGCCTGGCACCCGCAAGTCAACGGGGTCGTGCGAACGCTCGACAGCACCACCCAAACACTCCGTGCGATGGGGCACGTCGTCGAAGTCGTATCGCCACAAGGATTTTCGCAGATCCCGATCCCGTTCTACCCGGAAATCCCGATCTGCTTTCCGCGGCCTGGTAGCATCAACCACCGTATCAAATCGTTTCGGCCAAACTGCGTTCATATCGCCACTGAGGGGCCAATCGGGCTGCTGGTTCGCCAGTATTGTCGGCAACGCGATTGGAATTTCACCACATCGTACCACACGAAGTTTCCCGAATACGCTCAAACTCTCACCGGTTTCCCGGCACGTTGGAGCTATCGGTTTCTTCGCTGGTTCCACAACCGCGCCTCAGCGATCATGGTTGCCACGCCTAGCCTGGAAGCCGATTTGCAACAGCGTGGCTTCACATCGCCGATCTGTCGCTGGTCGCGTGGCGTCGATTTATCGGTGTTTCGAGCGGGGGGAAAACAACCGAGCCAGTACCCCTGCCCCGTGCTGCTATACGTCGGTCGCGTCTCGGCGGAAAAGAACATCGAAGCGTTTCTTTCGCTCGAAACGCCCGGAACGAAGGTGATCGTCGGCGATGGTCCGGCACGCATCGAGTTGCAAGCGAAATACCCGCAAGCCGTGTTCCTCGGGTTCCTGAAAGGCGAAGCCCTTACGGCTGCGTACGCAGCTGCCGATCTCTTCGTTTTCCCGAGCAAAACCGATACGTTCGGGCTGGTGATGATCGAAGCGATGGCGTGCGGCCTACCCGTGGCCGCGTTCCCCGTGACCGGCCCGATCGACATCATCACGGAGCCAAATCTCGGTGCATTGAACGAAGACCTCGGCACCGCCATCGGGAGTGCCTTGGCGACCGGTCGACGATCCGCTTGCATCGAAGAAGCTCGTCGCTACTCGTGGCAGAATTGCACGCAACAGTTCGTCGAAAATCTGGTTTTGGCGCGAAATCAATCGACGTAAGTCACAATTGCGGCGGCTCAAAAACCGGTTTTCGGGTGTTTTTCGGTCTCAAAATGCCTCTTTTTGATCGGCTTTCGCCGATCTGTTTTGAGGTATTGTGCCGTATCTCGAACTCGTTTTGTGGGTTACGTCGATGATCATTCGATTGGCACCCGGCGCAAGTACCGACCGTTTCGCGACCGAATGCGACCGAAAATCGACCGAATGCGCCTTTTCTATGTCATTTGCGCGCACTTCTATGTCATTTCGCGAC
>JAYWCL010000217.1:0-30363 GCA_043780595.1 Limnoglobus sp. | reverse complement strand
CGTCGCCGACTTCCGTACTCTCAGCATAGTCCGCCGCACACACGTTCCCGGCCTGCAGGCTCGGCTCCGCCGAAGAAGAGTGCCCCAGGAACTTCATCGGGCGGCGAGCGTTAACCCACCGCTGTGACCGGTGCTCTTCATCCACCTCGGCGCGCACCGGTTGCGCTGGCCGACATCGAATTTCCGAAGCAGCAACTCATTCCGAATTTTCAATTCCGTCTCGCCACTCGTCACTCGCCCCTCGTCACTCAAGCTGGCATCGGTTCGGTGTCCGTCGCGGGTGGGCGGTGGACCTCGTAGCCCAACTCGCGCGCCCTTCGATGGAAGCTCTTTTCTTGCCGCGCGTGCTCTTGCTCCGCGTACTCGGATTCGGTCTTTCGCATTTACTCGACGCCGTATCGCATCAGGTTTGATTCGACCAGGCACTGAATCCGTTTTCGTGCCAGCCCGCAGCGCAAGTTTTGAAGTTGCGCGATTTGCAGTTATTCCCAGGGGTACGACGAGGAACGTCTAACCCTGGTCTGTCAGATTTAACCCCGTTGGGGTAAGAACTGGCTATGCATTTACCCCAACGGGGTTCGATCTTTTAGCCCAGGGTTAGACGTCTTACGTCGTACCCCTGGGTTGCGCTCATAGCCATGGAAGCCTCAAAACTAAACAGAATAAAGTCTCGCTGTGCCTGAACGGCAAGAAAGCGCAACTTCAAAAAGCGCAAGCAAGGGGTTGCGCTTTCCACGTTCGAGACACGGCATGGAGTTTTACGTGGGTTCCCCTTGCTTGCGCTGCGGGCTGGCACGATGTCCCAACCGCGAACGCTGCCGACGCAGATACGCGCCCACGAGGCAAAATGTTTGACCGTCGTCCATTTCGTGAAGTCCCTACGCGGCGCGGCTAATTCCGCGCCGCCTGTGTCGCCTTTCCCCGGTCGTTCGCGATACACTAACAGCATGAATACTACTGCCACGCCCTCGTTCGTTCCGTACGTGCCGACCATCGACCGCGACACGGCAAAACTCGTCGCGCGCATGAAGATCGTCGTCGGTGCGGAGAACGTGCTGACTTCCAAGGCCGATTTGGCCACGTACGAATGCGATGGGTTCACCATCGCCAAGAGCAAACCCGATGTCGTCGTGTTTCCGCGATCGACGCAGGACATCGTCGGCATCGTGAAAATTTGCAACGAACTCGACGTGCCGTTCATCGCACGCGGTGCCGGTACGAGCCTCGCCGGGGGTTGCGTGCCGGTCGGTGGCGGCGTCATGATCGCGCTCGCTCGCATGAAAACGATCCACGAAATTAACGTGCGGGATCGCTACGCCGTCGTCGATCCGGGCGTCGTGAACGTGTGGCTGACGAACGCGCTGAAACCGCACGGCTACCACTACGCCCCCGATCCGAGCAGCCAGGGCGCGTGTACCATCGGCGGCAACGTGGCGACCAACTCCGGCGGCCCGCACACGCTGAAATACGGCGTCACCGTCAACCACATTCTCGGCATCGAACTCGTACTGCCCGATGGCAACGTCGTCACCGTCGGCGGGCCGACCGAAGATGCACCAGGGTACGATCTCGTCGGCACGATCGTCGGCAGCGAAGGCACCTTCGGCATCGTCTCGAAAGTCTGGGTCCGCATCACGCGCAACCCGGAAGCGTATCGTACGTTGCTCGGGATCTTCGCGAATATCGACGATGCTACGAACGCGATTAGCGGCATCATCGGTGCGGGTATCGTCCCGGCCGCGCTTGAGCTTTTGGATCAAACGATTCTGAAAGCCGTCGAAGCCGCGTTCAAGTTCGGCTTCCCGCTCGATGCCGGTGCGGTGCTGATTATGGAAGTCGATGGCATGTCCGAAGGCTTGCAGGAAGAAGCCGACCACATCGAGGCGATCGCGCTCGCGAACAACGCCCGCGAAGTGCGGAAGGCGAACAGCGAGAACGATCGCCTCGCCTTGTGGAAGGCACGCAAGCAAGCGTTCGGCACGATTGGCCGCCTCGGTTACCCGAGCTATTGCACGCAAGACGGCGTCGTGCCGCGAACGAAGTTACCGCAGATTATGAAGTTCATTTTGAACGTTGCCGACAAGTACCAGATCGCGATTGCGAACGTCTTCCATGCGGGCGATGGCAACATCCACCCGATCTTGATGTTCGACGAGCGCGACCCGGCCCAAGTGAAGAAAGTGCTCGATGCGAGCCACGATATCCTCACCGAGTGCATTCGCCTCGGTGGCAGCGTCACGGGCGAACACGGCATCGGCGTCGAGAAACTCGACTTCATGCCGGTGCTGTTCACGAAAGACGATCTGAACTTCATGGTGCGGCTACGCACCGCGTTCAATCCGCGGAATAATTGCAGCCCGTATAAGATGTTGCCGACCGCAGGAGGATGTGCCGAACCCGCGAGCATTGGCGTATCGAAACCCGGTCGCCGCGCGGCCGTGTGATCGGGTTAAGAAACTCCCACCGGGACGAGCCCGGTGGCTCGTAGTCTCACTTCGTTACTTCGAATCTTTCGGCTATTTGAGTTCCGTGATCTTGCCCTTGTTCAGGATCATCTTGAGTTCTTCGACGGCCTTCAGACACTCTTCTTTGCTTTCCCAGTTTAGCCGTGACAGGGGCAACGCGATTGTCTTACCTTCCGCATTCTTGACGGTGTAACGCCACGTGCCCTTTTCGACGTTCTTCTTGATTTCGATCGTTCCCACTTCGGCCTTCGAGTCGACTTTCTCGTCGACCTTCTCGTCGACCTTTTTCTTCGGGTCGACCTTCTTCGGGTCGGCCTTTTTGGTTTCTTGTGCGGTCGCCAGCGTGACGGTGCTGCCGGCGCAGAACGCCAGTGCGGCCATCAGCATGAGGGATCGGGACAACTTCAGCATGGGGCAAATCTCCGAAGTGGTTGCGCGATCGCGTGTCGTCAAGGGGACGCTTGTGCGATTCATTCGATCGTATCAGCGACAGGTGACGCGAGAAATCAAAATCTCGCAGATGCGGCAAATTCTCTCGCGCCGTTCCGCGAAAGTGTACGGCGTAGGCAGGCTGTTACGTGCGAGTGAAGTAATATGCGGCCATACTGAAACCGATGGCGATTACCGTCCATCGCACGTACTTCGCCGGTAGCTTCCGTGCGACGCGGGCACCGAAGTAGCCGCCGAGTATCGCGGGCACGACCATCGCGAAGACGCAGTCCCAACGGACGAGGTTTTCCCACAGGAACACGACGACCGAGACGGCGTTGATCGCCGATGCGAGGAAGGTTTTGACGGCGTTCACTTTGTGAATATCGCCGATACCCATGAACCCGAGCGAGGTGAGCATGAGGATGCCGATGCCCGCGCCGAAATATCCGCCGTAAGTCGCGATCAGGAACTGAAAGCCGATCAGCGCGAAGCCGAGTCGGGCACTCGGCGCGGTCGTGTCGCCTTGTTTTTGCTTCAACAACCGCTGTAGGGGAACTTGCAGCAGGAACAGCACCGCCGCCGTGAGGATCAGCCAAGGCACCAACACATTGAATCGATCGGGGTACGCGACGATCAAGATCGCACCGAAGATGCCACCGATCAGGCTGACGGGCAACATGGTGCGGGCGAACCGGCGCGATTCGCGTAGCTCTTTGCGGTAACCCCACGCCCCGGCGAACGAACCGGGCAGAAGCGCCACGGTGCTCGTCGCGTTGGCCAAGGTGGCAGGTAAGCCGATGCTCATGAGCGCCGGAAACGTGAGTAGCGTACCGCCGCCAGCCACCGCATTCATGACGCCCGCCACGAACGCCGCCACCGCCAAGATCGCATACTCACCCACAGACTCCGGCATTCTCGCTCCTCGAATTCCATTACAACGTTGGTACGCGAAAAATGTGTCCCGCGCTCGCAACGATCTCCGCGACGGTAGCCATCGCGCCGATGCCGATGTCGCCGCAGGCGAGTTCTTTGGAGATGGGTGGCACGATCCGCAACCCCTTGCAGCGGTCGTTCATGAGCGGAATCAGTTGGTCGGCGTCGAGGTGGCCGGGCAGGTGGCCGCCACCGAAGTCGGCGGCGATCGAACGGAGGTGACGCCGCGTGAACGGGTGTTGCCACATCAGGGTGTTCATCGCCGGAGCCAACACGACGGGCTTCGCCAAATCCCACGCCCGCCAGACGCACATCAAGCAATTATCCGCCAACCCGACCGCCAACTTCGCCAGTGTGTTTGCGTCGATCGGCGCGAACAGAAACAAATCGGCCCACTTACGCAGTTCGATATGCACGACCGCATCGCCTCGCTCGTAGCGTTCGCCGGGCCATTCGTCGGCATCGAGGTACAGCGGACAGCCGAGCGTGGCGGCATCGAAAAAGTACGTCGCCGCATCGGTCGCCACGATCTTCACATCGTGACCCGCCGCACGAATCGCTGCGGAGAGTTCCGGCGTTTTCGTTGCGGCAACGGACCCCGTGACACCGAGCAAGATGTTAGCCATCGTGCCAACTCCCCTTGCCGGTCTGTCGCATGTGTTCGACCGTCAGCAACAATCGTTCGGGCAGTTCGCGGCGTGCCACTCGCTCGAAACGGCCATCGACGGGGCCGAGTATCGCCCAGTGTTTCGACGATTCGGCGGTGTTCGCGGCGATCAGATCGGCGAAGCTGTTCCCCCGCGCTTCGTCGGCCGCCGCGATCAGTTCGGTATCGTTGCGGCCACTGAGAGTCTTGAACACGACGAGTGTACCGCGGAACCCCCACTGCGGGCGGAAGCGGTCGATCAGTCGCGGCGCGCGCATCAACCGCACCCACACTTCGGCTTCGGTGCCGTCGAGTTGCCCCGCTTTGCGTTCGACGAACTTCGGTGCGCCCGGCGCGTTCCACGTCTGGCTGCGCGACTGAAACTGCGTCCCGGCATCCGGCGTATACGCACCCGCTACGAGGTACTCCGCAATCGAGGCCGTGTGAATAATCACATCGTACTCGCCGCTCCGCACGTGCTTTTGAAGCAGCATCGTGAGATCGTCGAACGACGAATAGACCGTCGTCTGAAAGCGGCGTTCGCTCAGGGTGGTTTGATCCGGAATGTCCGGCAACTGATCGGGATTCGACGTGAGAAACGTGACCGTATGACCGCGATTCCAGGCCGTCGTGGCCACGGTCGCGCCGGTCTTCCCCGTGAAGATCGTCGAGAAACACCGCACCGGATCGACGTGGGCGCGGGTTCCACCAGCCGTAATCAGCATTTTCATCGCGTGGGGGCAACCTGCGAATCCGCGGGGCATACGCAAGCATTCTACGGACAACGCCGCAAAGAATCGCGAGCGACGCCCAACTACTTCGCGACCGGTTTCACCGGTGCGACGTACAACTCGGGCACGCCGAGTTTCTTCGCTGCGTCGTTTAGCGGAACCAAATCTTTTGCGGCGATCGCGTCGAGTTCCGCGACGTACGCTGCCAATGTTTTCTCCAGTTCGACGGCGAGTTCTTTTTGCGCTTTCGTCGGCGTTCCGTCGCCGTCGGTGGCGTTGCCGAGTAGCCAGACGAATTGCGAATAGAGCATCGCACCGCCGCGCGCCGCGAACACGTCGTAAACGACTTTCGCCTTCGGGTTGTGCAGTTTCTCTTCGAGCATCGTCAGTTTTGCGGAGAGTGTCTCAGAGTCTTTGAGTAGCGGTTTCGCATCGTCGCGGTCTTTGAGCAACTCTTTGCGGAAGCGGATTTGTTTCTGCAATGTGCGGATGCGTAGGACCGTGCGGGTGAGTTTCGTCACGCCGTCGCGGATGCTGAGTGCGAACAGTTCTTGCTCGATGGCGGGCTTCGCATCGCCGCGCGGGTCGGCCTTCACTTCGAGCGTGGTGGTGGCGATTTCCTTGCCGTGCATCAGCTTGATCGTGTAAGTACCCGGCGATGCGGGGATGCCCATCGCGGGGTTGCCGGCATCGACTTTCGCCCCCTTGATGAACTCGGCTCCGTCGTGCGTAAAGTCCCAGACGAACTTGTTCAGCCCCGGCTTCACCGCGAATGTCCGTTCGGCTTTCGGCTCGGAATCCTCGTCGTCTTCGTCGTCGCTTTTCGCGTCGAGTTTGCCCTTCGCCTTGGCAATGAGCGTGCCTTTCGCATCGCGAATTTCCACGAGGATGCCGTCCTTCGTCGGTTTCGGCGCGTGGAACCAAATGACCGCGCCGTTGTCCGGGTTGCTGGTCGAACTGCCGCGCAAGTGCGAGGTAATCGCCCGCCCGCCGAGATACCACTTTGTCGCGGGGAGCGGCGCGAACACGTGCAGCGGTTTCGCGTTTGTGCTTGTGGCGTAGTTGCGAATCGCGGTGAGGTCGTCCAAAATCCAGAGGCTGCGGCCGTGCGTCGCCACGAGCAGATCGTCGTTTTTCACCACCAGATCGTGAACCGCAACGGTCGGCAGATTGAGTTGCAGCGGCTTCCAGTTCTTGCCAGCATCGTTGGAAAAGAGGATGCCGCACTCGGTGCCGAGGTAGAGCCAACCGGCTTTCTTCGGGTCTTCGCGAACGGCATGGAGGTGCGTACCCGCATCGAGGCCACCGCCAATTTTCGTCCAGGTTTTGCCGAGGTCGGTCGTCTTCCAAATGTACGGGCGATAGTCGTCCATACGGTGATTGTCGACGACGAGATACGCGGTCTTCGCATCGAACGGCGAGGCTTCGATGCAGACGACGGTGCCCCAGTCGGGTAGATCGGGCACGTTCGCGGTCAGGTCGGTCCAGGTCTTCGCATCGTCGGTGGAAACGTGAACTTTGCCATCGTCGGTGCCCGCCCACAACAGACCCATTTGCTTCGGCGATTCGGCGAGCGCGAAGATCGTGCAATATGTTTCCGCACCGGTGTTGTCGCCGGTGATCGGCCCGCCGGACCACTGTTGTTTCTGCTTGTCGTTGCGCGAAAGATCGGGCGAGACGGCCTCCCACGTGGTGCCACCATCGCGGGTGCGGAACAGTACGTTCCCCGCGTGGTACAGCGTCTTGGCATCGTGCGGCGAAATCAGAATCGGGGCCGTCCACTGGAAGCGATACTTCATTTTCGACGGGTCGATCCCCGACGGGTTCACCTGGTTGACCGTGATATTTCGGGCTTGTTTCGTGCGGAAATCGAAGCGAGTGAGGATGCCGCCGTACTCCCCGGCATAGACGATGTCGGGGTCGGTCGGGTCCGCGATGCAGTGCCCCGCTTCGCCGCCGCCGACGGTAGTCCAGTCGCCGAGGCCGATGCCGCCGGGCTTCAGCGAATGGCTCGGCCCGCTCGCGCTGCCGAGGTCTTGCATACAGCCCATGACGCGGTACGGTGTGCGAGTGTCGGCGCTCACGTGGTAGAACTGCGCGAGTGGCAACGGCGGAGCGTGCCACGTCTTTCCGCCATCGCTGCTGAGGTCGACGCCGCCATCGTTCGCGTTAATCATCCGGTTCGGGTTCGCCGGGTCGATCCACAAATCGTGGTGGTCGCCATGATGCAACCCCTTCACAATCTGGAACGATTTTCCGCCGTCGATGCTCTTCAGAAGCGGCACCTGCGGCATGTATAAAACATCGGGGTTCGTCGGGTGGACGACGATCGTCGAGTAGTACCAGGCCCGCTGGCGGATGATCCGTTCGCCGTTGATGAGCGACCAACTTTCGCCGCCATCGTCGGAGCGGTACAATCCGCCCTTTTCGGCTTCGACGGAAGCATAAATCCGGTTGCCGTTCGATGGCGAGACCGCGACGCAGACCTTGCCCCAGATGCCCGGTGGGAGGCCGTTCTTGTCGCGTTTGGATTTCAACGACACCCATGTGTCACCGCCATCGCGGGAGACGTACAGATCCGAACCGGGGCCGCCGCTCGTCAGTTCCCACGGGCGACGCTGCGCCTGCCAGAAACCGGCAAACACGACCCGCGGGTTACTCGGGTCGATCGCAACATCGGACGCACCCGTCGCATCGTTTTGGAACAGCACCTTCGACCACGTCTGCCCGCCATCCGTGGTGCGGTAAATACCGCGTTCGGCGTTCGAGCCGAAGGCGTGCCCCAACACAGCCGCATACGCGATGTCCGCCTGTTTCGGGTGAACGACCATCGTGCCAATCTGCCCGATTTGCTTCCAGACGTGCTGCCACGTTTTGCCGCCATCGGTACTTTTGAAGATGCCCGCACCCGGCGAGACGTTGCCGCGAATGTTCGCTTCGCCAGTACCGACGTACACGACATTCGGGTCGCTCGGTGCGACGGCGATACTGCCGATGCTCGCGGTCGGTTGGTCGTCGAAGATCGGCTTCCAACTGATGCCCGCATCGAGCGACTTCCAAACGCCACCTGACGCCGTGGCGGCGTAGTAAGTGAGCGGGTCGTTCGGCACGCCACTCACGCGCGAAACCCGCCCACCTGCGTAAGGCCCCACCAGTCGATAGTTCAGCGCCGCGAGTTCCTTCGGCGACTTTTTCTTCTCGGGTTCATCTGCCGCACGGGTGAGTGTCAATGACGCGCCGATGGCACAGATCGCGATCCAGAAACGAACGGGCATGATGAGTTCCTGCGAAGGAATGTTGCGCGGCAAAATCGGTTTATTTCGCCCATCTTAAACGATGGAGTGCAACGGTCCAGATCGAATGCGGCACAGAATCGGTAGGTGGTGCGGCGATAGTGTTACAACCGGACGTCATTTTCAAAGTCCTGGCGAGCGGCACGGCGTAAGCGTGCCGTGGAAGGTTCACACGGCACGCTTACGCCGTGCCGCTCGCCAGCGCGAGATTGTGCAGGAAATCCCCGTTTCATCCTCTGTGCAAATGTTGGTTCTGCCAATCATCCGGTATAAACTGATACTTCTTTCACGCGAGGAGACTGGAACGTGCGGCTTTCCGAACTGTTAGCGGTGAACTCGACGGGTTGGCTGATCGAAAACGATCCAGTTCGCTCCTCCACGCTCATCCTTCTCGCCTTGGTTTCGCTCGGCTTGCTTGCTGCGATCCTGTTCCAGCTTCGCGTGATTGGCGGGGTGTTGTGGGTCGCGGGGGTGATTGTTCGCGGCGGGATTCGCACGGGGTTTCGCGTGTGGGAGTATTCCCTCGCATGGGCATCGTGGCGGCTGTTCCTGGCGGTTCAACTCGGCCTCTTGGTTACGGGTGTGGCAATAGCGGGACCGATGCCGATAATCGCGATGGGCTGCGCGCTGATCCCACTTGCAATGGGCCTCACCGCGTGTCTCGCGTACATGTTCATCGACGTCGAACGCTACGAAGTGGCGCGCGGATACAAGGCACTCCACGACCCGATGAAGGGGCAACGGCTCGCGGTCGAACTCGCACAATACGGCCAACAAGTCGGCGTTCCCCTGCTCGCGTCCGCCGCCGTCGGGATGATCGGCGGCTTCTCGCTGCTCAACTTCGCGCTCTTCGAATTGCTGGGCACGAAGTGGTACAGCCTACCCAGTGCGGATGCGACGTATCTCGACTTCGTGGCGTCGGCGTTAGTCCACTTATTCAGCATCGTCAGTCTCGTGAATCTTGCCAACGCGCAGCATGTGGTTCCTGTGGCCGTCGCGTTACCAGCGGGTGGGGTCGCGTCGGCGTTCCTTGCGATGTTCAAGTCGTTTTTCACACTGGTGCTCCTCCAACAGATCTTCGCGTCGTTACGAAAGGGGCGGTTGCTCACGGAAACGATCGCCGACTTCTGGAGTCCACACGAGCCGATCCACGAGCGAGCACGCGCCTCGTTGCCGCAATACGGGGCGGTCGCACTCGGCCCGTTGTTGACATCGCTCCGGTCGACCGAAGCGTTGACGCGGGAACAACGCGAACAACTGCCGCAGGTTCTGGCGACGATCGGACCGGCGGCGATCCCGCACCTGATCGCTCACCTCAATGACCCGAGCGAATACGTCCGTGCGGTGGCCGTTTCGACACTCGGCCGCCTGCGAGCCGCGAATGCGTTGCCGCAAATGGCACAACTGACAAACGACCCGAGCGACCTCGTTCGATTGAGCCTCGCGGAGGCGTTCGGTGAAGTCGGCGTTCCTACCGTAACGACCGCGTCGCGACCGGGGCGAACCCGCAATCGGCGGGGTGTGTGGCGATTTTTCTACAGACGAGCACGGTCCGTTTCCGACATTGACCCCGTTGCGATCGCCGTTCCCAATTTAATGACGGCGCTCACCGACTCCGCAGCCACCGTTCGCGCGCAAGCCGCCACTTCACTCGGACGTTTGGGAACTTCGTCCGAAGCGGCGATTTCAGACTTAATCGCAAGTCTCGCCGACCCCGACGAGACGGTTCGCGGTCGCGCCGCCGAGGCACTCGGCTTAGTCGCGGCAACGGATCCGAAGACGGTACCCGCGCTGGCGGCGCTTCTCGTAGACCCCAGCCCCGCGATTCGGGAAGCCGCGGCACGGGCACTCGGGGGACTCCGAGAAGCCGCGACTTCGGCGGTGGAATTGCTCGTACCCCTGCTTCACGACCGCGACGAGACGGTTCGCAAAGTGGCTGCCGATGCCGTCGGTCGCATCGGAGTCTTGCCCGGTGCCGCCACGGATACTTTGACGGAAGGGCTGGAAAGTAAGGATAATGTGGTCCGGGCACGCACGGCGGAGGCACTGGGCGACATCGGTGGCGCGGCGGCAGACGTGGCTTCGGCACTGGTCGAAGCGGCCGGTGACGATAACGACCGCGTTCGGGCCAAGGCCGTCGAAGCACTCGGGAAAATTGGCGAAGGTGCCGCCGACGTGGCCGTCCCCCGGCTCGTTCGGGCGCTCAAAGATCCGGACAATTGGGTGAGTGCCCTTGCCGCCGAAGCACTCGGCGAAATGGGGGCAGGGGCGGATGAAGCGATTCCGGCGCTGGTTCGCTCGCTGACGCACGCGAACCTGCAAGTGCGGGTCAACGCGGCCGAGGCGCTGGGCAAACTCGGCCCGAATGCCGCAGCAGCCGTTCCGGCACTCGAGCGGGCCGCCAAAGATCTCGACGGGGGCGTTCGTCTCGGCGCGATACGCGCGCTCGGTGCCGTCGGTCCGCCCACGCCGGAATCGGTTCGGGTCGTTCGTGCCGCACTCGCAGACCCCGATCCACAGGCCCGCGCGGCCGCCGCCGAGGCATTCGGCACCTGGGGACAAGCCGACGACGCCACCCAAGCCGATTTGCTCGGGCTGCTCGACGACACCAACGACGAAGTCAAAGCCCGCGTTGCACGGATTTTGCCGAAACTCATCGGTGCCACTCCCGCCGTCGTCGACGGATTAACGCGACGGCTGGCGGAAGACGACGGCGATTGGGTTCGCGTGGAAGCTGCGCGAGCGCTCGGGCAACTCGGCGCGGCCGCAGCTCCGGCCGGCGCGGCGCTCCTTCGCGCCGCCCAAACCGGGGAAGTGGCGTTGCGCGAGGAAGCCATGCGGGCCATGGCCGTCGCGCAACCGCCCGAGGCCGCTGCCGCGTTCACCTCCGGCCTTCGCGATGCGGAAGTCCAAGTTCGCAAGTTAGCATCCGCCGGTTGGCGAAAGGCGATTGCCGTACCCGAAGAGGCCATTCCGGCATTGATCGAGGCGCTGCTCGACCCGGAGATCCAGGTGCGGGCGAACGCGGCCCATGCGCTCAGCCGCCTCGACCCGTTGCCAATCGAGGCCATCGCACCTCTCGCCGCGTGCGCCAGTCACTCCGATGCGGGGCTTCGCCTCAGTGCCGCGCTCGCGCTCCAAGGTGCAAAGGGCCGAGCCGCGAGCGATGCGTTGCACGCGCTCCTCGACGACCCCAACCCGCGACTGCGGCTCATCGCCGCCAGACGGGTACTCGTCGAAGATGCAACCGATGCCGAGGCCATCGCAGTCGTCTCCGATGCGCTCGCATCGCCGATCGAAGGCATTCGGAAGGCCGCCGCCGAATTGATGGTGGCGTACCCCAACCCTTCGCAAGTTCCATCTCGATAGTCTCGTTTTGTAGCAGAAATCGCGAGACTTCCGATCGCGTTTCGATCCGGAATTTGCCGAGGTGACGTTGCAAATGGGGGCGTAGTGCCAATTGGGGTGATTTTGGGTAGCAGATTGACTCCAGCCTCTACCCACCCACCCATCCCTGGACTCATTCCCGAATTTCGGAACCATACTGACCCACCAACGACTTACGTCCGATTTTGGTCGAATGCGATCACGCCAGAACCATTTTTTCGGTGATCCTTTTCGGCCAAACTGCCACCTCGATTTGAACCTTGCCCAAATGGGTGACGCACTCACGCATCATCACCGGGAAGGCCGTCGACGCCGTAGAGGGCGAAAACGTCGATATCGATGCGTTTCTCGTGCGTTTCGACAGTGCGTTCCAATTGCGATTTCTCGTGGTCGGAAAGCATCGGATCGCGCAGCGCGTTCTTGGCCGTCATGATGGCGCGAACCGAATCGGCGATCCGCCCCGCGAGCTTCTTCTCGGCGACCGTCTCGGGTAGCTTGATGGGGATTTGACGTAGGAACTGAGGAAAGGTTCGATACCAACCGCCGCGAAGTGGCGTCGATACACTTTTCAAATACTCGCTCAATAATGTGCTATTGAGCAAACCTGTAAAGTAGGCGTACAGTTCGCGATATTTTTCTTTCAATATGATACCATAGCCACTCACGAAGGCGGAGTCTCCACGTTCGTCGAATGCATAGGATGCCCGTTCCATCATATCTGGAACTAATACGCGGGGTATGCCGAAGAGATCGAGGTTCTGCGTGCGGCCATAGGCGTACCACATTTCCGTATCCATTGCCCCACTTTCCCGCGCACGCAAGATCGACTCGCATTCTTTGAGATACTGCCAAGTCTTGGGATGCGTTTTCGCGATTTCTGCGGCGGCGAGCAGATCGACACCACCTGTCGATTTCGGCTGACTGTAAGGAAATATCGCAACGGCGGTTTCCTTCTCCAAGGCGAATCGTCGGATGTTGTTCCCATCGAGAAACGGTTTGAGCAAACCGCGTTCGAGTTCGATGTGCCGGCCGAGCGCTTCCGATATATATATGCCACGTTTTTCGTCGGCCACGCGAAGTACGAAGACTTGGTTTTTACTCGTACGAACTCCTTGAAACAATCGGGATGATGCTTCGGCAAGAGTCAGCGTCGAATTGTTAGAAACCGCTTCGTAGACTTTCATCGTTTTCGGAGTTGCGATTCGCCAAGGTGCCTCACCTATCGGCATCGGGGCGATGAAATTCGTAACACCATCGGATTTACCGCGCGCATCGAGATTAGCACACTGCGTGATCCCGTCCGTTAAATCGTTCATTTTTGCGTACTTGATACCATTCTTGTTCGCCTTCTGGCTCAAAATGTGTATGGCCGTGTATGTCGTTGCGCCCTTGAATACTTGTTGATGGCTGAAATCGACAATCGCGCGCAGATTCTTGCCGTCGGCAACGATCTTTCGCAAGCCTTCTCCGTACTTCGCTTGCCACCATTTGTGCGGCATGATGAAGCCCAATAACCCTTCCGGGGAAAGTAGCGACAGGGCTTTTTCTGTGAACACGACGTAGATGTCGTAGTTGCCTTTTGCGGCGCTCACATAGCGCCACTTGTAGTATTCGCATTCTTCGTGTGCCCACTTGTTGAGTTCTTGCACGCGAATGTAGGGCGGGTTGCCGATGATGCCGTCGAACCCAGCGCGACCGCGTTCTTTCACGGCTTGTTCGTCGAGAATGCGACCGAAGCCTTTCGTGCGGCTCGTCCAATCGAAGCGGTTGATGCGGAATGCGGTATCGACGGTTTCCACTGGAAATAGAGTGCGTTGTTTTGCACCCTTGGTCGTCAGAAATCGGTCGTAGCCTTCGTCGTCGATCAGCGAATTGCCGCAGAGAATGTTGTTGTCGAGCGCCGGTAGCAATCGCGTTTCGACCCACTCGGATTGCCAGTTAGCCGGTAGTTTGGAGGCGAGCATTTTCAGGTAAAGCGACATCACTGTAACTTCGACCGCCTGTTGGTCGATGTCGACGCCGTGAATGCAATGCGTGAGGAGTGCGGCGCGGAAGTCGGGGGACAGATACCAGTGGCCATCTTTATCCTGGAAGGCGATTTCGGCCTTCTTTTTGCGGCTTTTCTTACTGGCAGCGACAGTAGCGGGAACGCTCGCCATCGCCAACTCGGGTTTCTTGGCGATCGCCTGAACGCAGTAATCGAACAGATATTGCAACGCCGCCACGAGGAACGAACCCGATCCGCAGGCCGGATCGAGGATTTTCACCGTCAGCACCTCCAGCGGCGTTTTCCCTTGGATTTGCGGGCCGATGATGCGACGAATGATCGAATCGACGACGAACGTCGGCGTGTAATAGACGCCGCCCGCATGACGCACTTCGGGCTTTTCCTCGATCGTCGCTTGGCCTTGTTGCACCGCGACGACGTTGCCGAGGAACCGCTCGTATACGATGCCGAGAATGTCGTCGCCGATAGCGGCAAAGTCCCATGGGCCGTCGGGCGGATAGAGTGTGCGCGTGAAGTCGGCGAGGACCGAACCATCGACGCGGAGTTGTTCGGAGAAGTGCGGTTTGAACAAATACCCGTTATATTTCAGGTCGTAATCGCGGAACGTCGCACACAACGATTCGTAGAACTCGCCGCCCTCGGTGCCGATACGATCGAGCATGTCGCGGAGCGTGCCCCACGGGGCCACATTGCGATCTTCGATCACTCGCATGAAGACGAGGCGATCCATAATCCGCTGGACCGCCGCCGTCAGTTTCGCGGCACCATGCAGCGTATCGGCTTCGGGGAAAGAAGCTTTGTTATGGCGATAGACTTCGGCCGCGAGATGTCGACGATGCGTGTCGAGGTACGCGAGGAACACGCGATCCACCGGTTCGCTGCCTTTAAAGTCGAATAGCGTGCGATCCACCGTGCGGATGCGGCGACCCGCCTTGAGCTTTTTCAGACGGCCCAACAGGCGCTCGAGCGAACCGCCTTCGACCGCATCGCGGCCGAACGTCGCAATCAAAGTATCCCATTGCGATTCGTACTGATCGAAGTCGATTTTGAACTCGGCCACCAAGCCGCGCGACGGTTCGTTGAAGATCGGTTTCAACGTGGTATCGAACAGCCGAAATTGCTCGAAGTCGGTGAGGATCGCGAACGGGATCGTGCTGTTCCAGGCGTACGACTTGGCTTGGAAGATCCCCGCAGGGTCGTTGTCGAGGTCGATCGCCGGCTTCTTCGCTTCGACGACGAAACGCGCGAATCCGCTCAACCGGAAGAGGTAATCGGGTCGGCGACTGCGAATACCACCGGAGTCGACCGTCTCGACGTTCTTTTCGATAATGACGTCCGCTTCCGATGGGCCGACGCCGTGCGTATCGCCGACATCCCAACCGAGCGCCCGCCAAAATGGGTCGATGAACTGCTGGCGGATTTCCGCTTCCTTCGTGGCACTCGATTTGTACTGCTTAATGTGCGTGCGAAATCGCTGAACGAGGTCGACAATATCGGTGATGGAATCGGACAATGCAAACCTCGTAATGACTCAACTGAACGGCAACCCTGACGGCGATACTATCACGCACGGGCGAAATCACAAACGGAATGTCGGCGTGCGGGATTTCTATAAGTTTGAAACTCGGCTGGATTCCGGTTCGGAAAATGCCGATTGTGACGGATACACCATCGGCCGCGGGAGTGCTCCGTATGTTTTGCCAGCGATTTTGTGTCGTCATCGTCGTTCTTATCCTGGCTCGAACCAGCAGTATCGCTCAGGTGTTTACACCGCCTGCCGAGCCGCGGATGACGCTGATTCCCGCACCGGCTACGCCGCGGGCGCTGCCCGAATCGCTGACGGCCACTGCAATGAAGTTGCCGCAACCGGAGAAGTTTCAGAAGGTCGCGGTGGCCACGCTGAACATCAAACGGCTGACGAGTTGGCAAGTTTGGAATGCGGGCACGGTCTTCAAAGACTTCGGCAACAACGCCGAAGATGCCGCCGACATGTTCCGCACGCTTCGCGAGTTGCGGCCGACCGAATGGGCGAGCATCGGCACGGATCGCGCCATCGTCGATTATGGCCTCACCGACGGCAAAACCGCTCCCAATGCCGGCTTCCCGAAGTCGCATCTGCAAATGGATCCGCGTACCACGCGGGTCGAGCAAATCCGGGGCGTGTGGTGTTTACGCGACGATGCCAACATCTTGCTGAACTTCGGCTCGCACCGTGCCGATGCCGAACAGGCGATGGCAGTGATGCACAAATATGGCTTCAACCGCGTCGGATTCATCGGGAAATCGACGCCGCCGCTGGCGTATTTCTTCGCCGCACCCGAGAACGCGAGTGGCCCGGCGGTCGTGGCTTCCCCGATCATTAAAGCGGCCCAGGAAAAGGCGATGAACCGCACGGGGTTAGACGTTCCCGGCGTCGGTTACGTCGGCGAGAAAATCCGCATCGACTACAAGAAAGTCGAAGTGCGAAGGGAAAAAGGCGATTTCGTCGTCGCGCACGGTCCGGATGTTCTCGGCCGGTTCGGCGCGAGCGAATGGACCGCTCGCGATGCGCTGAAGGTCATTCAAGATGGCCGTTTTACCGAGTTCTGCAAGTTCGGCACCGCCGGAGTGACGTTCTTCCTGGTCAACGAAAAGGCACCCAAAGACGTGCCGTTCAGCGTGCAAGGTACGCGGTTTGCGCCCGCTTCATTGACGGTGCGATCGATCAACGGCAAGTGGTGGCTGTGTGGCGAATCGTCGGCACGGTTGCTGTTGCCCGCCGGTTCGCAAGAAGAGGGCGAGCAACTCGTAAAGCTCGTAAAAGCCTACAGTTTCGATCAACTCTGCCAGATCGGGACATCGTCGCATACGACGATGCAGTTCCTGGCAAAAGGGCGGTAATTCACCAGCCGAGCGATTCGCGTAGCTGATCGAGGCCGCCGACGAGCGCGGCATCGAGCGTGGCAAACTTCGCCGCAGCGTCGAACCGCTTGCCGTTCGTCGTTTGCGTGATGGCACACATGAACTGCCCACCGGCAGGGCGAGCATCGAGGCGATACTGCGGCTGTCCGCTCAGGATCACCACCACGGTTTGAGCACCCAAGCCCAAATTCAGCGATCCATCGCGGAGTTTCAGCCAGTCGGGAATCATCGGCAACGCCATCGGTCACAATCCTCGTCAGTGTCGGGCACGCTCATCTTATGTCTGCGATCGGGCGTTGGTATCCATCGGCCTATATCGATGTCGATGGAAACAGCGATTCCATCGACGGAGCATCGGGGATCCGGACGACCAGCGCAAGCAGATCGTCGTAAGCGAGCGTGCCAATCCGCTCGAGAAACGGATTCGGCACCGAACGATACTTGCTTTCCAACAAGGCGATTGTGACATCTCGCATATTTTGTTCGCGGCCTCGTTCGATTCCTCGTTCGATGCCCTTGTCGTATGGCGTCTTGTTCATCGGTACGATCCTCGAATAGGGTTCGGCCTTGGTAATTCGCTCGAATGTCGCCTGGTTCGCTCCGTCGAGCGGCAGTTGCATGAACTGCGGGAAGAATTCGCGGATCATCGACTTGAATCGTTGGTCGTGGTCCATGGGGGCTCGCGATGTCAGGAAAGATCGTCTCCCTATCGCCCTACTCGGGCAAAGGCTTGTCTTTGGTTTCTGGCAGGAATGGCAGTGCCAGCAACCCGAGCAGAAACACGCTGCACATCGACACCCCGGCATACCGGAACGCATCGCTGCCGTAGCCGTGGAACACCGAACTCGTGAGTTGTGCGAGTGTGAACGGCCCCGTTGCGGCCAGCAATCGACCCGCGTTGTAGCAAAAGCTCGTGCCGGTGCTGCGGTAGCGCGTCGGGAAGAGTTCGGGAAGGTAGATCGCGTAACCGCCGAAGAGCGCGAGTTGGCAGAAACCCATCAGCGGGATCATCCAGAAAATATCGTTGCGGGTTCTGAGGAACCCAAACGTGTACGCGGTCATCGCCGCCGCCAAAACGAAGAAGATCGCGAATGCCGGGCGTCGCCCCAACATTCCCGTCACCCAACTGAAGGCGAAGATGCCGAGGAACGCGCCGAGATTTTGCACCAACGAGGTGATGCCACGCCACCAGCCGAGTTCGCCTTTCAATGCATCGCCGACAAACCCTTCGGCCTCCAGTGTCGATTGGAGCGCGAGGCCGGTCAGGTCGGTGGCGAAGAAGCCGATACCCCAAAGACCGATCACGCCGGCCCCCGTCAGGAGCAAGCCGAAGATCGCCCGCTTGCTCCAGGGTGACGTCGAAAGCATCGTAGTGAGCGTGCCGAAGAATGCCGACCACGGCGCGGGCTTCAGTCCGCGTTCCTCGGCGGCCCGCATCGCGAGCCACTTGTCCGGTTCGCGCAGAGTGAATTGCACGACGACGAGCATGATCCCCGGCAAGATGCCGATGAGGAACATCACGCGCCACGGTTTCAGCCAGCCATCTTGCGGGAACACGCCATCTTTCTGAAGCGAGCCGAGGTACATCGAAATGAGTGCGGCACTGCAATTCCCGATCACGCTCGAGGCCTGAAACATTCCCAGAATGTACGGTCGCGAATTATCCGGGACCGTCTCTGCGAGCAACACGACCGCCGCCGCAAACGCTCCGCCGACCCCCAGACCCGTGAGCAGGCGGTAGGCCATGAAGTCCCATTCGTTCGTCGAAAATGCGCTCAGCCCCGTGAAAAGTGCGTAAAGCCCGATGGTGATCGTGAGTGTTTTGACGCGGCCGAGACGGTCGCCGAGGATGCCGAAGAAGATGCCGCCGATCGCCCAGCCGATCATGAACACCGCCGTCGCATAGCCGCCGAGTTCGACGATTTTCGGGCTATTGGCAGGCTCGCCGACGAGCGTACTGAGTGCCGGTTGGCGAGCGAGCACGAATAGCTGTTGGTCGAGGCAATCGAGATCCCACGCCATACAGCAAACGACGAATACGAACCACTGATAGCGGTTGAGATCTTTGAGGCTGGCCCAGCCGGTGCGGGGTACGGTTGGCTCGGACATGCAGCATCTCGTCGAAGGCGGGTGGTTGCGGAGGGTATCGCAAGGTATACCCGTTCGCCGCGCGAGATGCCAGCATTTCCGCTTCCTCGCGCGAATTACTAAGATGTACTTTTTCGATTATGAAGCACAGAGGTACGCTAAATGTCGATGGAACCGCCTGTGCCGATCCGGATTGGCTTTCTCGGTGCGGGGCAGATGGCGACGGCGCTCGCGAAAGGTTGGGCGACGGCGGGGTTGCTCGATTTGACGCATAGCCTCGCGAGTGACCCATACCAGGCGGCGCGCGAGAAATTTCAGGCGACGACGGGGATCCGTGCCACGAACTCGAACGCCGAGGTGATTGCCGCCGCCGACGTTCTCGTGCTGGCGGTGAAGCCGCAGATGATGAACGCGGTGCTGCCCGAAGCGGCGGCCACGATCTCGGCGAAACATCTCGTGGTGTCGATTGCGGCAGGCATTACACTAAAACAACTGACGGAATTACTCGGGGACGACACGCGGTTGGTTCGCGTGATGCCGAACACGCCGTGCCTCGTCGGCGCGAGCGCGACGGGTTACAGCGTCGGGCCGAAAGCGACCGCCGCCGATGGTGAACTCGTCGGCAAGTTGTTTCGGTCGGTGGGCAATGCCTTCGCGGTTCCGGAGAATTTGCTCGATGCCGTCACGGGCCTCAGTGGGAGCGGCCCGGCGTACGTTTACGTGATGATCGAAGCGCTCGCCGACGGTGGCGTGCGCGTCGGGTTGCCGCGCGACATTGCGTTATCGCTCGCCGCGCAAACGGTGTTCGGTGCGGCCAAGATGGTCCTCGAAACGGGCAGCCACCCCGCCGCGTTGAAAGACGCCGTCGCCAGCCCCGGCGGCACGACGATCGCCGGGTTACACGCGCTCGAACGCGCCGGGTTTCGGGCAGGATTGATGGACGCCGTCGAAGCCGCCGCGAAGCGGGCGACGGAGTTGGGACAGAAGACGGGATGATGGGTGCGGCCCCTCCCATGGTTCCACCATGGGCTATGTGAGCGGTCCCTTCAGGACCGAAGAGTCAAAAACCGACCCTGTAGGGGTCGCTCCTTCAGCCCATGGTGTAACCATGGGGTGGGAAGACCGTGGGGATGGGAAAACCATGCAAAACGAACTCGTTCTGATCTTCGACTTCGGCTCGCAATTCGGGCAACTGATCGCGCGGCGCGTGCGGGAGTTGAACGTCTTTTGCCAAGTGGTGCGGCACGATATTACCGCCGAGCGCGTCAAGGAACTGAACCCGAAAGGGATCATTTTCTCCGGCGGCCCCGCGAGCGTTTACGAACCGAACGCGCCGAAGTGCGACCCGAAGATTTTCGATCTGAACATCCCCGTGCTCGGCATTTGCTACGGGATGCAACTCGCGTGCCACACGCTCGGCGGACACGTGGCACCGGCTGCGGCGCGCGAGTTTGGCCGCGCGATGTTGACCGTGAACGACGACTCCGACATCTTTCGCGGTTACCCCGCCGAATCGACCGTCTGGATGAGCCACGGCGATCAAGTTCACACGATGTCCGGTGATTTCGTGCCGTTGGCTTTCACGGACACGTGCCCCGTGGCCGCCGTCAAGCACGTCTCGCGGCCGGTGTACGGCTTGCAGTTTCACCCGGAAGTCAGCCACACGCCACACGGCGGGCAGATTCTGGCGAACTTCCTGCGCGATGTCTGCGGCTGCCACGGCCTTTGGAAAATGACGACGTTCATCGATCGCACGGTGGCGGAGATTCGCGAACGGGTCGGTAACAAACGGGTCATCTGCGGGCTGTCGGGCGGGGTCGATTCGGCGGTGTGTGCGGCGATTCTGGTGAAGGCGATCGGCAAGCAACTCGCGTGCATTTACGTCGATAACGGCCTGATGCGCGAAGGCGAAACCGAGATGGTTCGCCATACATTCCGCGACTGGTTCAAGGCCGATCTGCACGTCGTCGATGCGGGCGAAGAGTTCCTCGGCGCGCTGAAGGGCGTCACCGATCCGCAGGAGAAACGCAAGATTATTGGCCGCGTGTTTATCGACGTGTTTAAACGCGAAGCCTTGGCAATCCCCGATGCGCACTTCCTCGCGCAAGGCACACTCTACCCCGATGTGATCGAGAGCGGCGGCTCGGTCGATGGCCCCGCCGCCACGATCAAACTGCACCACAACGTCGGCGGATTGCCGAAGGAACTCGGCTTCGAGTTGGTCGAGCCGCTCCGCGATTTATTCAAGGACGAAGTGCGGCGCATGGGCCTCGAACTCGGCTTGCCCGAAGACCTCGTCTGGCGTCACCCGTTCCCCGGTCCGGGCCTTGCGGTGCGCTGCCTCGGCGAGATTACCCCGGAGAAACTGACCGCGATCCGGCTCGCCGACACGATCTTCCTCGAAGAGCTTTACAAGAGCGGCTGGTACCGCAAAACGTCGCAGGCGTTCGCGGTGCTGTTGCCGGTGCAGTCGGTCGGCGTGATGGGCGACGGGCGAACGTACGAGAACACCATCGCGCTGCGTTGCGTGCAAACCGACGACTTCATGACGGCGGATTGGTCGCACCTGCCGCACGAACTGCTAGCCCGCGTTTCGACGGCGATCATCAACCGCGTCAAGGGCATCAACCGCGTCGTTTACGACATCAGCAGCAAACCGCCCGCGACCATCGAATGGGAATGACGCGCATCGATATTTGTTCCGCGATGGACGAGGAAACCATCGCGCGATTGCAAACCGCGTTGGGCGAACTCGGGTTCGTCGCCGACGACAACTGGCACGATTCGCCGATCGGTGTCGGCCTCAGTCGCTATCGCTGCGATGCGGACGAGGTGTCGGTGTTTATCGATGCGTGGTCGGTCGATCTCGCCGGACCCGAACTGGCCGTGCAACGCATCGTCTCGCTATTATCAAACTGAAACCACCCACCAACACGGAGCAACATCATGGCTTGGCCAACGAAGATCATCGGCGCGTTACTCATCGCGATCGGCCTGTACGCCTACATGAATTCGACGCCGAACGAGAACGGCAAAGTCCCGATGACATCGCTGATCCCCGCGTTCTTCGGCATGATCCTGCTCGTTTGTGGCCTTCTCTCGGACAACGATAAACTTCGCAAACACGTCATGCACGTCGCCGCAATGGTCGGCGTGCTGGGTGCCATCGGCGGGTTCATGCCGCTGATCCGCCAAGCGAGCAAAGGCCTCGAACTCGACCCGACGAAACTGGCCGCCGCGTCCGGATTGCTGATGAGCGCCCTGTGTGCGATCTTCGTGTTCCTGTGCGTGCGCTCGTTCATCGCCGCGAAGAAAGCCCGACTGGCCGCAATCCCGTCGTAGCCTCGATGAGCGTCGAGTACAATACGCTCATCACCTTTGTTCCCAAAGCCGAACTAAATCCCACCTTCTGGAATCGCCTCGCTCGCGCGTTGTTCGATGATGTCCAAGAGGTACGGGTGCGGGCCGAGCGGCGCGGCCAGGTAGAAATGCACGGCGGGGAACTGCCCCACGAGCTTCGCGTGAAGTTCCCTCATGTCGCGGACCATGTGGACGCCGGGCGAGAGGAAGTACGGCAGCATAATCACTTCGGTGGCACCCGCCTTCACGCAGAGTTCGCCGCCTTCGGGGATCGACGGTTCGGCCAATTCCAAAAACGAAACTTGAACGATCTTGTAGCCGCCCCGCGCGTCGATCTGTTCGGCAACGCGGTGGAGATCGTCGTTGGCTTCGGCGCGGCGACTGCCGTGGGCCATCAGTAGCAAGGCACGCATCGGTCGGGGTTCTCGATGGAGGTCATAAAATAGTCGCGGGTCGATTTATGATAGTCGGAGGTCGGCATGATTGGCACGCGGATTGGCAATTGGGTTTTGATGTCCGAAGTCGGTCGCGGGCACACCGGCACGGTCTATCGCGCCACGGCGGCCGAGGTGAAATCCGCCGACAGTCCCACGATTGCCGCCGTGAAAATCCTCCACCCGGCGACGGTACGCGATTCGACGTTCCTCGAGCGATTCCCTGGCGAAATGCTCGGTTTGCGACGACTGACGCACCCGAATATCGCGTGCTTCCTCGATAGCGGCGTTCACGCGGGGTTGGCGTACTACGCCACCGAATTCGTCGAAGGCACCGACTGCGCGACGCTGCTCGCACGGCATGAAAAAACCGCCGAGCAACCCGGCCTGAACTGGCAACAATCGGTGCTGAGCATTGCGGTGCAAGCGACGCGGGCGCTGAAACATGCGCACCACCGCAGCATCCTCCACCGCGATTTGAAGCCGTCGAACTTTATCCTGATGACCGATGGGACGCTGAAACTTACCGATTTCGGCGTGGCAAAGCTCGTGGCGTTACCCCCGTTGGCGTTACCCGGCGAAGCGATGGGCACGGCGGGGTATCTCGCGCCGGAGCATTTCACGGGCAAACCGCTGACGCGGCGCAGCGACCTCTACGCGCTCGGCGGCGTGATCTACACGCTGCTCACGGGTCGGCCGCCGTTCCATGCGACGACCGCCGCCGAGTTCATGCACAAACATTGTTACGCGCTCCCGGATCGACCCGGTAACTTTCTGCCGAAGCTGCCGGCGGAGGTCGACGAACTCGTTTGCGAACTGATGGCGAAAGACCCCGCACGCCGTCCGGCGAGTGCGCCGGCGTTGCTCGAAGAGTGGGACCGCATTCGGGGAAAGCTCGAACGCAAAGGCGAAAAGGTCGTTTTCCCACCCGCGCCGAACGACCCGACCGGCACGCACGCCCCGCTCGGCGACACGACCCCCGCAGTGGCGGATCGCGAAGCGGACCCGGTCGAACGCCGTGCCAAACGCATCAAAGCAGCGGTATTTGGCGGTTCGCTCGCAGTCGTGATCGGGCTGATCCTGTTCGCGTTCTTTCGCCCTCGGCCATCGCCGGAGTCACTCTGGCAGGCGGCCCAACCGCTGTTGGCTTCGGAAAATCCCGACGATTGGGAGAAAGCCCGCGATGAGTATCTCGATCCGCTGACCGCCCGTAACCCGGACTGGAACGCCGACGAAGTGCGGGCCGCGAAACGACGCATCAAGGACACGAAGGAGATGCTCGCCGCATTCGCACCGTTGGGGAAAGCGAAGTACGGTTCGGAGCCGGAGCGATTGTATTATGTGGGGTTACGGCAGTTCCAGACCGGCGAGCGCGTGGCGGCACGGCGGACATGGGAGGCGATGATGCGATTGTTTGCAAATACGCCCGATGCATCGCATTGGGTCGAACTGGCGAAAAAGGCCACGGCGCAACTGGATCGGCTGCCTGCGACGAACCTGCCACCGTCGCCTTCACACGGTACGATCGTAGAGGATGTACGAAAGTTGCGGGTGAGCGGGCAGAACGAGGAAGCAGACACTATGTTAAAGTCATTCGAGGAACTCTACCGCGACCGCGCCGATACGGCGGACCGGGTTCGCGCCGCACGAGAAGCGGGAGTTCCGAAGCCGTAATGTTTGTTCGGAGCCTTCCGATGGCGACGCCGACTGCGAATGTAGCCGATTATTGTGGTGTGTTGTCGCGGAGTCGGCTGATGCCGAACCACGAAGTGACAACCATCTTGGATACGTGGCGGAACGAGACGCGGGCCGCCGATACCGACGTCGATTCGTTCCGTCGCTACCTCGTCATTCGCCGCTATCTGACCGATTATCAAGCCGCGATGTTGCAGCGCGGCCACGCCGAAGGCTTCTTCGTCGGCGGTTACGTTATCCTCGATCGCATCGGTAAGGGGCAGACGGCGGGCGTTTACAAGGCCGTGCATCAATCGGGGCAGACGGTCGCGCTGAAGGTACTCGCGGCATCGAAATCGCGCAACCCGCACCTGCTCGGCCGGTTTCAACGAGAAGGACGGTTGCTGACGCAGTTGAAGCACCCGAACATCGTTCGCGCCTTTCAACTCTCGCACACGGTGGCCACCAACGAAGACCGTTCCGGCGTGCATTTCATCGTCATGGAACAGATCGAAGGCGAAACGCTCGATGTCGTGCTCGCACGCCGCGTGAAACTGCCGGCTGCGGAAGCGGCGCGGATTATCCATCAGGCGCTCGGCGGGTTGCAGCACTTGCACGAAAAGCGGATGGTCCACCGCGATCTGAAGCCCGCGAACTTGATGTTGACCCCATTCACGACCGACTCGACGCTCGCCGCCACGGTGAAGATTCTCGACATCGGCCTGGGCCGCGAACTCTTCGACGAAGAAAGCGGCAGCACGCAGGATATGCACCTGACCGCCGAGGGAACCGTCCTCGGTACGCCCGATTATCTCGCTCCCGAACAAGCCCGTGATGCACGTGGGGCGGACATTCGCGCGGACATTTATAGCCTGGGTTGCGTGCTGTATCACCTGCTGGCCGGTCGGCCGCCGTTCTCCGAAAAGAACGTGATGGCGACGATGGTGAAACACGCGACCGAGCAGCCGACGCCGATTTCGCAGTTGGCCACCGGCGTGCCACCCGGCTTGCAGATGGCCCTCAACCGGATGATGGCAAAGGATCCGAGCGGGCGGTATCCAACGCCGGCCGATGCCGCCGATGCGTTGCGAGCGTTCTTGCCGTCGAATGCCGAGAAGGCGATGGAGTCCGCCGTGCTGCCAGGCTTTCAGAAATGGCTCGAATCCGAGTCGTCGATGGAGCTGGCCGCACCCAAGCCGATGCCCGCGCCGCGCAACGGCCAAGGGGCGATCCACATCGGGGCCGATCCCGTGTTGGCACCCGCGCCGCGACCGTCGATGTCTGGGCCGGCATCGGGGAAAATTCGTGCGAGTGGCGGGATGGGTTCGCCACAAGCAGCGGCACCAGCCGCCATGAAACCGAAGCCGAACATGAGCGGGCCGCCATCGGGCAAGATCAAGATCGGCATGGGCCTCGCCGCCGCACTCGCGGGGGCATCGGTCAGTCCGGCGCAGGCGATCCCCGCATCGCTGAAACCGCCCTCGGTGGCGGGCCGTCCCTCGCCGATCCCGCCGAATTCGCCGCACCTCACTGACTTCGACGTCGAACTGCTCCCGCTATCCGGTGCGCTCAGCGCCCCCGCCGATTTGGCCTTGGCCCGCGTCGAGCAAACCCCACCAATGCGCCCGCTCTACGACCTCGATCGCCGCGACTTCCTCATGCTCGGCATCGGTGCGGGCGGAGTCATCGGCGCGATCGCCATCGGCATCGGCGTCGCCAGCATCAACAAGAATAAACTCCGCGCCCACCCGTCCGAAACGAGCGAATAGCGGAGACCGACAATGCCGATCCTCGCCCGCCACTACACCACGGGCCGCCCGCTCGCGATCGAAGTCGTCGATGGCCGAATCGCGAGCGCGACCGACGCGATCGATTCGCCGACGTTGCCGTACATCGCGCCGAGTTTCTTCGATCCGCAAATCAACGGCTGCCTCGGTTTCGGCTTCGTTTCGCCGAATTTGAACGAAGCCGCAATCCGTACGATTGCCGATACGTGCGCCCGCCACGGCATCGGTGCGTTCGCGCCGACGCTGATTACGAGTTCGTTTGAAACGATTCAACACGGCTTTCAAACGCTGTCGCAGGTGCTCGACGCCGATGCGGAACTCCGCCGTCGAATGCCGGTGTTTCACTTGGAAGGGCCGTACATTTCCGGCGACGACGGCCCGCGCGGCGCACACCCGAAGGCCCACACGCGCGACCCCGACTGGGACGAGTTCCGCCGCTGGCAAGATGCCGCTGGTGGACGCATTCGCATGGTGACGGTCGCCCCCGAGCGCCACGGCACGATGGCGTTCATCGAACGACTCACCGCCTCCGGTGTCGTCGTCGCGATTGGCCATACGGCCGCGACGGGGGTGCAGATTCGCGACGCGGTGACGGCCGGTGCCAAGACGAGTACGCACCTCGGCAACGGCTGCCATGCCACACTGCCACGCCACGAAAATGTCATTTGGGAACAACTCGCAAACGACGGTTTGTGCGCGAGCCTGATACCCGATGGCCACCATCTGCCCGCGACCGTGGTGCAGTCGTTCGTTCGCGCGAAAACGGTCGCGCGCATTTTAATCACGTGCGATGCCGGGAACCTCGCGGGTCTGCCACCGGGGCGTTACAACGACTGGGGTACCGACCTGGAAGTGCTACCGAGCGGCAAGATCGTCGTGCCCGGCACGCCGTACCTCGCCGGTTCGGGGTCGTTCACCGATAGCTGCATCGGCCACATGGTCCGCATGGCCGGCGTGACGCTCGCCGAAGCGATCGACATGGCCGCCGTGCGAACCCGCGAACTCCTGCGTCTGCCCGTGCCAACGCTCGCTGTTGGCGAAGTCGCCGACTTCATCGTGTTCGAGTGGGACGGCAACGCGGTGAAAATCGGTACATCTTTCAGAAGGCCATCACAGCCGCACAGGCGGTCGATGCGAGCGTCGATCTGAAGGCCGTTCGCATCGGATCGACTCCACACGCACCCCCACAACGTGAGCCTGTAAAAAGTACGTACCTGCTACCCAAAACTACCGAGAATTGAACCATGCCACCAATGGAGATAGCAACTTCATGTCTTTAAATATAATCGCCTTGTTATTTACAATGCCCCGTATCCGGGATGTCAGAGTTCCCAACTCGCGTCACCGCTCGTTGGGCAGTCGGCGTGCGGATAACTACGTTGACTGACGTGCGGGTTCGGTACTCTATGCGGAGATTTGCCGTGGGTCTTGTGATACAGAAATTTGGCGGGTCGAGTTTGGCGAAGGCGGAGCGGGTTCTCGAGGCGGCGCGGAAGGCGATTCGTGCCAAATCCGAGGGCAACATGGTCATCGTCGTCGTCTCGGCGCAGGGCAGCACGACCGACGATTTGATTGCCAAAGCGAACGAGATTACGCCGCAACCGTCGGCCCGCGAAATGGACATGCTGCTCTCGACGGGCGAGCAGATTTCGATCGCACTGACCGCGATGGCGATCCACGAACTCGGCGAGAAAGCGGTCAGCTTCACCGGCCCACAAATCGGCATCGTCACCGACAGTACGCACCGCAAAGCGCGGATCAAGAAGATCGACACGTCGAAGCTCGTCGAGGCGGTCGAGACGGGGCACATCGTCGTCATCGCTGGTTTTCAAGGGATGGACGAGCAATACGACATCACCACGCTCGGGCGGGGCGGCTCGGATACGACGGCGGTGGCAGTGGCGGCCGCGATGAAACTCGCCGGCTACGATGTCGAATGCGAGATTTATACCGACGTCGATGGCGTCTACAGTACCGACCCGCGGATCGTCCCCGATGCCCGCAAAGCCGATGCGATTAGCTACGACGAAATGCTCGAAATGGCGAGCATGGGCGCGGGTGTCATGCACTCGCGCAGCATCGAGTTTGCGAAGAAGTACGACGTTCCGCTAATGGTCCGCAACTCGCGGTCGGATGCCATCGGCACGTGGATCGTGCCCGAAGCCGAGTGGATGGGCGAAGTCCCCGTTTGCGGCGTCGCGCTCGCCGCGGATGAGGCTCGCCTCGTGCTCGAAGATGTCCCCGATCGCCCCGGCATTAGCCATACGATCTTCGCCGCACTCGCCGCCGCGAACATCGCCACCGACATGATTGCGCAAAGCGTCGGCATCGGCGGCAAGGCGACGATCGGCTTCACCGTGCTCAATATCGAACTGGAAAAGACGATCAAAACCTTGAAGCCGATTGTCGGCGCGATGGGGGCGACACTTCGCGAAACGGGCAAGGTGAGCAAGGTGTCCGTGGTCGGCGCGGGGATGCGGAACATCAGCGGCGTTGCAGAGAAAATGTTCCAGGCGCTCGCGTCGGAGGGGATCAACATGAAGATGATTACCACCGGCGACATTAAAATCAGCGTGCTGATTGAGGAAGACGCACTGCCCGCCGAAGAGGAGTTGAATACGTCCGGCGAGGCGATCAAGAAGTCGCACCTCGAAAGCCGCAAGGCGGTGAAAGGACGACGCGCCTTGAAGGCGGTTCATGCCGCGTTCGGGTTGCATCTGCCGCGCAAGGGTGCGGGGATTCCTGTCGGCGGCGCATCGCAAATGGGCTTCAAACCGAGGGCGAAACCGCTCGTCGTCGCCGGTGTCGGCGACCGCGAGGCCGCCGTGTCGCGGCTCGAAGGCATGGAAGATGTGCTGGTGAGTGGCGTGCATCTGAACGCCGAACAGAGCCGCATCACGATCGCCGACTTGCCCGACAATCCGGGGAATTGCTCGACGATTTTCAACGCCATCGCGACGGGTGGAATCCTCGTCGACATGATCGTGCAGAACATGAATCGCCCGGATCGTGCAGAGTTGTCGTTCACGGTTCCGCGTGCCGATCTGGCGAAGGCACTCAAGCGAACGAAAGCGGTCGTGCAGTCGATCGACCCGAACTGCGCAGTTGTGGGCGATGCCGAGATCGCGGTGCTGTTCGTCCTCGGCGTCGGGATGCGAACGCACACCGGTGTCGCACAAACGATGTTCGGCGCGCTCGCCGCAAAGGGCATCAACATCGCGATGATTAACACGAGCGAAGTCTGCATCGGCGTGGTGATCGAACGCGCACGCGGCGAAGAAGCCCACGCCTGCCTCAAGGCCGCCTTCCGCGTGGTGTGAGGTTTCGTTCCGCAACGAATTCGGGTATGATGGATTCGATGGAGGCAAGCGATCTATGTCCATGGCAACATTCGACACGCTCTACGCAAAAATCGATCTGTTCCGCACGGAAATCTGCGCAAAAATCGACCAGGCGAAAGCCGAGTTGATCGCGAAGATCGACACGAACCACACCAAGTTGACGGGCGATATGTATCTGCTGCGCTGGATGTTTGGCCTGCTGATTTCGCTGGTTCTCGCCATCTTCGTGCGGCTGTTTTTCTTCCAGAAAACGAACATGTAGCGATACCAGGAGCCATCGGGTTCATCCCGTTGGGATAAGGAAAACAAGGCAGAATCTATGAGCGAACAGCAGTACGTGGCGTTTCGTTCGATCGATAAGCCCGTGAGTAAAGACAATCTCGAGTACATGCACACGCAGTCGAGTCGGGCCGAAATTACGGCTCGCGCGTTCGATAACGAATATTCTTACGGCGACTTCCGCGGCGATATCAAGGAGATGATGCGTCGCGGATTCGAGTTCCACTTGCACTATGCCAATTTTGGCATTCGCAAGTTGTGCATTCGATTTCCAAACGGCATACCGACGCTCGCTGACAAGAAGTTATATTTCGTGAAAGATGGTCTCGATTACAAAAAAGACAAAAACGGCTCGGGCGGGATTTTGTCGATCGATCCCTGTTTTGAACCCGAAGAGTTAGAAAACATACATAGCTATGAAGAATTTGGCGATCTGGCAGATCGAATGATTCCGCTTCGCAACGAAATCCTGAGCGGAGATTTGCGCCCGTTATACCTCGCACGCCTTAGTGACTGTCCCATATGTAGGTTTATGCCGCTGTTCGGTATTGGAACTCGGCCGTTTCGTTTTTCGGTTCGAGTCGGTTGAGCATCAGGTGGATCA
>JAYWCL010000216.1:0-4550 GCA_043780595.1 Limnoglobus sp. | reverse complement strand
GCGGAGAGGCTACGTACCGAGCCAAGAATCGCGACGCAAATTCAACGAGAATCACGATTTAGGCTCACCTAACGTTCCTGGGGCGGCGTGCCTTTGGCGATCGGCACGTAGAGCTTTACCCTTTGGTCTTTTCGGTGTCATTCGTTTTGTAAGATGATCGTATCCGACCGGACCGCCGCCGCAGTCGATCCCGACGCCACCGCCGTTCCCCGATTTTGCACTGGGTGGCACCGCCCGCTAGCCTGCGCGTCGTATTCCGCACGACGCACGGGTAGCAGACCGAAATAAATATCCAAGTTTTTTTAAGTTTCTTCTTGCATCGCACCCGAAAGGCGTTACCATCGCTGTTGTGTGAAACTCAAACGGAGGTAACATCATGTCGTCAGTCGTCAGTCGTCAGTCGTCAGTCGTCGGCTTTTATCGCGACTAACGCTGAATCCACTGGAGTCCCGCGATAATCCTTCAGCACCATCCGGACTCGGATCGGTACCGTCATTACTCGATTATTTCAATAACAGTAACGATGTGAGTGAGTTTCACACGACGAGCGGTGGATTCGACAATACGATCACCGTCGATGAATCTGGGAGCGGAAAAGCGGGAACATTCACAGTCGATATCGTCGGCGCGATTTCTGGTAGCGACGTCGGAAGCGCGAGTGGACCGGGACGTCGGAAGCGCGAGTGGACCGGGAGTTACAGGCGCGACTGGTTCGTCGAACTCCTCCACAACTTATCATTTGACATATCACGGGCAACGCGAAAATGGCGTCTCGACCTTAGTGGATGTTTCATTCTCAGAAAGTGGCACATATTTTAGCCGCCTCGATCAAAACTTCACGTCTGAGTCATTCAAAACTCAGTCTGACACTACATTAAGTGGTTCATACGGTGTCTCCTATACCGCAGTGCAATCGGATGGCAGCTGGAATCTCATTTCTTTCAGTGGGTATGACAACACGAATTTCACGCAAAATTCCACGTATGATGACGCGATTGGCACGCATATTGAAAGCCACTACGACGTTGGAAATTCGATATCGAACGGCCTCGCGGGATCGAATCTGGTGTCGTACATCGGTACGAGTTGGAACAACAGTCACGGTTCTACGTTCGTTCCCGACGATCCGAATGGCGCTCCCGGTACTTATAATACCTGGGAGAATAATGATACGAATACGCATAACGAAACGTCAGCGTATCAGCCCGATGTACCGGATATTGGATCGGGTTTCTGGCATGCGGAAGAACTGACGGCCGAAAATTTCACTTGGCATGGTGTTTCGACAACGGGTGGAAAACTGGCACAAACGGTTTCATTATCGAAGGGCAGCGTCGATGTGTCTTCTTTCAGTATTTCTGGAAGTGAGCAAGATTATGCACACCTGATCGAAGATGAGCCTGGGGCTTATGTGAGCGGCGGTGAGTCCGAACTCTATCATAAAAATGAAGTCTACGAAGGCGGTTCGGCATGGTTGGGTAGTGGAAGTCGCATGAATGGCGTATACGTCGGAAACTACCACGTCGACAACAAAGCGAGCTTCTCTGCTCACAACATTCTTGACACCACGAATGCCCAGTCGTCGGGCTACGATGAAGATGGTAATGCGTTCAATCAGACATTCAACTTCCATAACGATCGAACTTCGGGTGGGAAATATCAATCGGGCTACGACATCGCTGAGAATAATTCTGGCGCGCTGGTTTCTGGGTCGACGTTCCAGGCTTCCGATGGGTCCGGTTTGTCGTCTCGATATTGGGGAACGTATAACGGCGCTTCGTTTGATGTTTCGAAAAGTGGTAGCGAATCCTCAAGCGGAACGGCCACTTTGCCGGCATCGACCGTTCGAGCCAACTGGACGTTACCCCGAGTCGAAGGGCCACTTGGTGGCCCCGAAAGCGGCCCTCAATATATCCAGTACGTTCCACCGACCACGCCCCCGACTATCCCATTTGTTCCCCATCCACTCGGCGGCCTCCGAACGGGAGCAACTGGACTTCAAAATTGGTACAACCGTAAAATTTCGGCGATCGGCGAAGATGCCAAAAAGAAAGTGGGTACAGAAATCGGAAAAGTGTGGATTATCAACGAGATGAATCTGTTAGCAGGTACGAATGGTGGACACCGATATACAACCGGCACCTTTACCCACGTGGCTAAAGGTCAAACTTTCGCACAAGCGGTCGGTATGGGTGAAGCTCTGGATAAAGAGATTGGCATAGTCTCTGCGGGATTTCCGAGCATACGCGTCAAAACGGTAACGGTCGATGTGGAAATCAAATACTACGTCGAACCGCCAGCGGTGCCCGGTCAAAACCGGTCCGGCAAAGTTGTGATCGAATACAAGTTTATCATTCGCGTCACTGGAACTTCAAAGATTACAAATGCCGTTGTTACTGCGATCGGTTCGACAAGCGTCCGTGGCAGCAACTGGTTTGTATCGGAAGGTTTGAAGACAGCGGATCTGGTCGACCAACCGTAATCGATTACTCTGGCGAGTCGATCGCTCGCCGTTCTTTTCGGAAAGGGGAATCATGCGATCCAATTCTTTTCACCGCGTCTTTGGCATGGCAGCGGTCGCGTATTTGCTGGCCATTGCGGGTTTCACTCTCGCTGCGCCTGTGCCTGTCGTCAAAGGAGTCGCGATTCGCGACGAGGTCATCGTTCGAACGACCGTGATGGTGAAACAATTTACAGCGATGCCCGACGGTAAAACTGTCTTTCTCTTGGGCGTTGAAGCGGTGGATGACATCGAGGCGATAAATGCGACAAAACCGAAAGGAGCGTGGATCGATCTCGCGACCAAAAAGGTGACCCCGTTCACCAACGGTCTCGATAGTGCCGCGACGGGAATTACGCGGTCGGCGGATAGCAAACGACTCTTTTCCGTCGGTCGTGGTCCCGATGCGATCATTCGTCAGTTCGAGCTGGCTACGGCAAAAACGACTGTGTTTGCCGACTTGACCGCGAATGCGCCGGACAACCTCGCTCCAGAAATGACCTACCTGCGCTCGAAAGGTCAGTTGGCGGTCGTACTCGACAAGAGTGTTGGATTGTTCGACAAATCGGGTGTCAAATGCTTCGATATGACCCATCCGGACTTTCACGAAACGGCCATTTCAAATCCCGTCGTCGATGTCGACGAGAAACATCTCGTTTGTACAACGCTTCGAGGGAATCTGCTGGTTTGGGACTTAAAGACGAAGAAATCGTTGCCGAGCATTCGTATCAAGCCGGAAGCGGTGGACTACTTGAGCTGGAGAATTTCCGATTTGCAGTTCGCCAATCGATCGAATCGGCTTTTGGTTTGTCATTATCTGATAGATAAAGCGGTTCCGGAAGAGTGTTCGATTTCGAGTGTCGATCTCGAAAAATCGACCGCAGTGACATTGAAAATGGGCCACACTGTCGAGAGCAATCGTATGGCCATTCACCCGACAGATCGATGGATTGCAATTGTCGGGTGTAGTCGTCCGGTGCAAAACCTCGGAAAGGAATTTCCGCCAGGAGCATGTGTCGGTGAATTGCGGATATACGATTTGGCATCGTTGAAGTTGGTACTCACGCAACAGTTCGCCGAATTCTATCCGGGTTGGGTGGAATTCGCCAATGATGGGAAAAAGATTATCTGTGCATCGCACGATGGCGAGGTACGTTCGTGGAACTTCGATGCCGATCAAAAGTGATCGTGTCGTTGCGGCAAATCGAATCGTTGCACCTGAAAATAGACTGCCGATAGCGGTGTATCGCGTACAACAATCCTCATGATGCCATCCGTTTACGCTTCGCTGGCGGCACTTGCCGGGGCTTGCATTGCGATTCAGGCGACTGCGAACGCGCGGTTCCGCCAGAACCTCGATAGCCCCGCCTCCACCATAAGTACCGCCGACAACGCAGCCACCGCCGGAAGGGACACCACCGCCGAAAGGGACACCACCACCGGAAGAAGTTGAAGATCCATCGGAGGACGAAGAACAGCCCGGCGAAGATCCACCGGGGCCAGAGCTTTCGTTGGTCGATGTGTTTCGCGAGATCTGTCACACGGCGGCGAACATCGTGGCCGTCAATCGCGTGGGCATTTGGTTCCTCGTCGAGGAACGGAAGACGGAAGCGGATTCGGCTAGTTTTGATGCTGGACGGAACGTTTGCGTTTTTGGGTTTCGCGTTTGAACGACGAGTATCTTGGAAATCGGGCCGGGTGTATATTGCTCGGTACCATCTGGGAACACGAGTCGCCGAACGACGTATCGGAGCGAAGCGGATCTTTCGTCTGAGCGACGTTACGGGAGCCGGACAGGTGGTGCCGCCGCACACGTGTCGCCGGCTCCGCTAGTGGTTACGCGCGAAGCATCAACGGAGGGCGGGCTTCCATGGCTCTCCCGATCTGAGCCACGGCTCAGTGAATCGGTTGAAGGCGTTTCTCGCCGTGTGCGAGATCGTGCCAAAATTGGGTCGGAGAGCCGGATGCGGCAATTCTGCATGTCCGGTTCGACGAGCGGGGAGTGGAAACGGGGTAATTGACAAGGAAGGTGGGGGAGGTCGCGAAACCC
>JAYWCL010000215.1:0-14255 GCA_043780595.1 Limnoglobus sp. | reverse complement strand
GTGGGTGCTGCCTCTTCGACGGGTTCGGTCTTCGTGCCAGCGATGCGATTTCGCACGCGCTGGATCTTCTTTCCGCTCTCCTCGACGGCTTTCTTCAGTGCGTTCAACTCGAGCAGACTCAGCCGCCGCGACTTGCCTTTCGGCAAGCGATCGAGTCGCACGGGGCCGAGCGAGATTCGTTGAAGTCGCATCACTTTGTGGCCGAGTTGCGCGAGCATTCGACGAATTTCGCGGTTCTTGCCCTCGCACAACACGATTCGCACCCACGTACTATCGCCTTGGCTGCGGACTTTGCGTGCTGCCTTCGCCTTGACTTTGCCATCGCTCAGCCAGACGCCATCGAGCAACTTTTGCAAGTCCATAATCGATGGCTGCCCCGCCACCAACGCGAGGTAGGTCTTCTCGATCTCGAACTTCGGGTGCATCAGCTGGAAGGCGAGTTCGCCATCGTTCGTCATCAGCAACAAGCCTTCGCTCGCTTCGTCGAGTCGCCCGACGGTGTAGACGCGCTGTTCCACGTGCGTAATGAGATCGAGCGCCAGCGGACGGCCCGCCGGGTCGTGGTTCGTACAGAGGTAGCCAACTGGTTTGTTGACGACCCAGTACGTCGGTTTTTCCGAGCGTACGTTGTTGTCGTCGACGGAGATTTTGTTTTTTTCGATATCGACTTTGACGCCGAGATCGCGAACGATGCGACCGTCGATCTTGACGCGGCCCGCCGCGATGAGTTCATCGCAGTGTCGACGCGAACCGATGCCCGCATGGGCGAGATATTTGTTGAGACGTTCCATCAATACATTGTACGAAGCAAACCATCAAGCGTTCGTCGGTACCAGTGGGCCGAGTTCTTCAAAGAGATGATCGAGGATGCCCGCGAGGGCACCTTGGGCTTTCGTGGAAGTCGATTGCAACAGGCGGCACTTCTCGCGAAATGGCCGCAGTTTCCGCGTGGCCGCGCGCGAAGCGAGGCATTCGAGCAGGTTCGGCGCGACGCTCAGCAATCGTCCGTGCATGATGATGAGCGGCGGTGCGAACAGATTGGCCGTGGCCGCAACGGCGATCGCGAGCCAGTCGATCACGGCTTCAATTTCGGTGTGGAATCCCACCGGGTTGTCAGTCGCCAAACGGATCGCCTCGTCGATGGTGACTAACCGCCCGACTTTTGCGGAGATGCGCCGAGCGAAGGTGGCATCGGTGGCGAGCGTTTCGAGGCAGCCGCGGTTCCCGCACCCGCAGATCGCGCCGTTTGGATCGATCGTGATATGCCCCAACTCGCGGGGTAAACCGATGTGTCGCGCGAGCAACCGCCCGCCCGTAATCACACCTAGCCCCAACCCGCCGCCGTAGTCGATGATCGCAAGATCTTCCGTGAGGTGGGCACGACGTTCGGCCAGACAAAGTGCATCATTTTCTTGGACGAGAATGGTACTGAATCCGAGTCGATCGCGCAAATCGTGGCTGGGGCGTTGCTCGTCGGTTTGGTGAAAATTCGGCGAGAAGACCGCCCGTTCGCCACTCGGATCGATGATGCCGGGCAGGCTGAGGCCCAGCCCGAGCGTTTGCACGTTCGGCGTATCGATCCACGGTTTCGCGTGTCGTTCGATCTCCGAGAGAAGCCGCGCGTACGTGTTCGGCGTCAGAAATTTCAACGAACGATCCGCGTAAATGTTGCCGTCTAGCCCGCCGACGACCATCTCGCACCATTCGGGTTCGACCGAGACGCCGATGACTTGCACCGACTCGTGCGCGAGCCGCAGGATCTTCCCCGGTCGGCCGGGCCCGCTGATCTCCGCATCGGTTTCTTCGATGTATCCCGCGAGCAAAACCTGCGTAACAGCCGACGAAACCGTCGTCGGGCTGATGCCCGTTAAGCGTGCGATGTCCGCCCGCGAGATCGGCCCTTGGCTCTTGAGCGCCTCGACGACGGCGCGCTGCGTCATCCGGCCCAGAAGCTGCGGTCGCAAGTGCGATGTGATGGCGTTTTTCATGGACTATTCGATCCCATCGATGGCCATCAGTTCCAAAGTTGCTGCGAATGCGCGGATCGTTTTGTCGGCATCTTCGACGCTGTGCGTGCCACTCGTCAGACCCGCGTAGCCCCAGAAGTCTACGCCGTTGAGAAGCATTCCCTGGCGGACGGCGTGCATGTGCTTCATGTTCTTCGGCCCGTCGAGTGCGTTGACATCGCCGTTCAAAGGCACGAAACCGTCGTTGTCCGTCGTGGCGACCGTCGCACGGGGGCCGGTGTAATTCGGCACCACGCGAACCATCGAGAAGTCACCGTACGCGATCCACGGACTGTTACGGCCAGCAAATAGTTCATTCAAGCCGTTGCGTAAATATCGTGCAATCGCGTTCGCTTTCACACACGGTTCGCCCGTTGCGATTTGTTGAAGCGTCGCGATGCCTGCCGATGCCGAGAGTGGGTTCGCGTTGTACGTTCCGGGGTGTTTCATCTTCGGCTTGCCCGCGCGCGGCTCGATGAACGCGAGGATGTCCGCTCGACCCACGACGCAACCACCGGGCAGGCCACCCGCGAGGATTTTTGCGAGCGTCGTGAGGTCCGGCGTCACGCCGTAGACTTGCTGTGCCCCACCGGGTGCGACGCGAAACCCCGTAATGACTTCGTCGAATATCAGCAGCACATCGTACTTCGTACACAGTTCGCGAAGCCCGTGCAGGAACTCGCCGCGAATCGGCACCGCCCCCCAGTGGCCGCCCGTCGGTTCGAGGATCACCGCGCCGATGTCCCTATTCGCTTTCAGCGTATCTTCGACGCGGTTCAGGTCGTTCGGCGGGATCGCCACGCAACAATCGGTCACGCCCGCAGGCACGCCGGGCACCGAGGTCGATTCGTACGGCGGGTCGGCGGAGATGGTGACGTAGTCGTGCCAGCCGTGGAAGTGCCCGTGAAATTTCAGGAACTTCGCGCGTCCGGTAAACAGCCGCGCCAACCGCAACGCCATCATCGTCGCTTCGGTACCACTCCCGGTGAAGCGAACTCGCTCCGCCGACGGGATGAGTTTCTTCACCCAAGTGGCCCACTCGATTTCGAGATCGTGGCACGCGCCGGGGTGCGTACCTTTGCTCATCTGTTCTTGTACTGCTAAGACGACCGCATCGGGCGAATGGCCGAGCAAGTGCGAGCCGTGCCCGACGAAATAGTCGATGAGTTCGTGGCCATCGACGTCCCACTTCTTCGAACCCTTCGCTCGGTTGATGTACACCGGGAACGGGTCCATCATCCGAGCGTCGTGCGTGACGCCGGTCGGGAAGAGGGTCTTCGCGATCTCGAAGCGTTGCCGCGAGCCATCGAAAGCATCCGCGTATCGCTCGACCAATGACATAAAGATTTCGCTCATAGTTTGAAGGATGTGTCCGTATCTTAATCGCGTACGGTTCATGTGGGTAGCGGACGTTCGCGATTCATCGGATTTCCTTTATTGGCGCGAGTCACATTATGATGTCGCCGTCGCAAACGCCGAAAATCGACGTTGTCGGTTCGGAACCCGAATCGGCCGCACTCACGCACACTTTAAAGCAAAATGTGCTCAGCGGATCGTCGACGGAGATTACGCAGATCGGTCCCGGTTGCGTGCCGGCGCACCTCGAAAGCTATCAGTTCTGGCAGCCCGGGCGACAGGTTGGCGACTTCGTGTTGTTGTCCAAGCTCGGCCAGGGCGGGCTGGGCACGGTCTTTCTAGCGAAACAAATTTCGCTCGACCGACAGGTGGCGCTGAAGGTCACCGAAGCGACCGTGGCGGGCGCAACCGAAGGGCTGGCGCTCGCGAACCTCGAGCACGATAATATCGTGAAGGTCTACTCGGGCTTCTCCGAACTCACGAGCAAAAAGCACTGCCTGTGCTTGCAGTACGTGCCCGGCACGACGCTCGGCAACGCGATCGCGCACCTCTATGCCAAGGATCGTCGCCCCGCAACGGGCAACGATTTTCTTGCGGCCATCGACGCCTTAGCGAGCGGCGAAAGTCGCTTCGACCCCGCTTCGCTTCGCGATCGTGCGGCGCTCGAAGGCGACGACTTCATTCAGGCCGTTTGCCGCATCGGCGAGCAACTCGCGGGGGCACTCGCATTTGCGCACGGGCGCGGCGTGTTGCACTGCGACGTGAAGCCGGGGAACATCCTCATCACGCCGTACGGCCGCCCGATGCTCGTCGATTTCAACGTGTCGGTATCGTGCGGCGCATCGGTCACCGGTGGCACGCCGAAGTACATGTCGCCGGAACAGATGGCCGCCGCGTGCGGCATGCCCGACGCCGTTGCCGTCGATGAACGCAGCGACCTGTATTCGCTCGGAATCGTGCTGTTTCAACTCGCAACGGGTGTACTGCCGAGCGAGGCGACGCGCAAACTCGAAGCCGATCTTCCGCCCGAATTGGCCGCCGTCATTCGACGCTGTTTGCAGGCGAACCCGATGGATCGCTATCAAAGTGCGGCGGCACTTCGCGAGGCACTGGCTGGAGCGCGAGCGATTCACACGGCCCAACGCCGTCTGCCGCTGCCACACAAATTAGGACGCTGGACGATCCGCCACCCGATACTCGTTCTGCTCGCGTTCGCGCTACTGCCACACTTCGTCGGCACGTTCCAAAATGTTATCTACAATGCGGTCGAACTGAAACTGAACGAGAAACAATATCGCATCTTCATGATGCTCGTCATCGGCTACGATCTGCTCGCTTACTCCGTGTGTGTGACGATCGCGATTCGGCTGCTTCGGCAACTCCATCGCGATCTTACGCGCGTACGTTCGGGGGGTGCGACGCCGGATCAATTCGATGCGGTCCGTCAGCGTGCCATCGATCTCGGGCGATGGGGAATCGGGCTGGCGTTCGTCGGCTGGTTGCCCGGTGGCATCCTCTTCCCGCTCGTCATCGATCACTTCGGTGGCGAGGTCAGACTGACGACATCCCAGTACGTTCACTTCCTGATTTCGTTCGTACTTTCCGGCATCGTCGGCATGGTTTACAGTTACTACGGCATCCTCTATGTCGTGCTTCGCGGGTTGTACCCGTACCTGTGGAACCCGGAGCGATTCCATGCAACCACTGCCGCCGCCGAACTCGATCGCGGCACGCATTTCTTCGGGCCGTTCATGGTGCTCGCGAACCTGATCCCCCTGAGCGGCGCGATCTTGCTCATCGTGTTCGGCGAGAAAGACGACAAGGAAATGAAGATCGGCTTCCGATTACTCGTCTCCGGCCTCATCGGCGTCGGCATGGCCGGCGTCACCGGCCTCGTCCGAGTCATCGACCACCTAAACCACCTAACCAACGCCTGGACCGAAACGCGCGACGGGGCTTCGTGAGGTGGCGATGGGGGCAAAAATTTTGTGATGTGAATTCGGTGTCGTCTCGCAAAGTGACGATGAGACTGATCATTTTAAGATAACGCAAACCCGAAATCCGACGTAGCTGCTGCTATGCGCTGGCGCGCCATAACGACGATACGCCGCGCGACAGCCCTCGGAATTGTGGTGCCAGGAGCCGCCGCGAACGACACGACCTTTATGTTGATCGTTAAACAAATTGTCGCACGACTCCGCTACGTTACCTGACATGTCCTGAAGGCCCCACGCATGACCCGCCAACTTCGCGTAACTTCCCACTGTCGTTGTTCGTTCCAAATTTGCTCCCTTTGTTCCGATACGGTACGCATAATCATTCCCGTTCGTGTTCGCCTTGTCGCCGTTTAACTTGTCACCCCAATAGAACGCCTGTCTGTTCCCCTTGCCGCCACGGTACGCATACTCCCACTGATCCTCGTGCGGTAATTGGAAGTTACTGGCTTTACCAAATACCTTGGTCACATTGTCACGCGCACCCAGCTTCTTCATAAAGATTTGCGTTTTGTCCCAACTCACGTTCTCAACTGGGAAATCGCTCGTGTCCAAACCTTGCACCTTTGCCTTACCTTCGCCCATCGCGCTAAAAAAACTTGGGTTGTCACCCATCGCCGATTGCCACTCCTTCTGAGTGCACTCCGTCTTTGCCAACCAAAAACCCTCGGTCGAAAATTGGCGTTCTGTTTCGTCATAATTGCGATTCTCCTCCGTCTCCGGCGAGCCGAGCGTTGCTTTGCCTTTCGGTATCCAGCAAAACACCATCTTCACGCCATCCGCGATCTCAAACGAAACCTCTTCACCGCCTTTGAGAGCAGTGAGATCCAAAGGCTTGGCCTCCTGGCCAGTCAGCGCGAGCGAGCCGCCGATCGCGACGATTAGCACGAGAGTCAGATTGCGGAGCGACATGATACGCATCCTCAGAACATCAGGCGTGAGATTGCAGTCAGTCTACCAATTACCGAACGACGCGCACGATTTGGCCTTTCCGGCACGCCGCAAAAAGCGTTAGCATCTCGCTCTTCACGCGATCCACGGATGGATACGATGCACTGGCTGCTGATCGGTTACATGTTCTTGTTCATCGACCGGCCGTTCGAGGTCTGGCCGATTCTCGGCGATATGCGCTTCGAGCGCATCTACATGCTCGGCACCATCACCGCGTGGTTCCTCTGTCCGGGCAAGCGTTGGATCAGCAACTCGCAACACTTCGCGTATGCGGCTTTCGCGTTTGCCGTCCTCGCCTGTTGGGCGATCAGCCCGTGGTCCGAACGCAGTCAGCCGCTCATCGAAGATTACTTCAAAGTCCTCGTCTTCTACATTCTGCTCGTGACGACCGTCCACGACGAAAAGGGCCTGAAGCGGATGATCGTCGGCTTTATCACGGTGATGGGGCTGTACCTCATGCACTCGTTTCGAGAATACATCGGCGGGCGGCACACGTACCGTATGGGCATTTCGCGAATGATCGGCGTCGATAGCACGCTCGGCGACCCGAACAGCTTCGGCGCGAGTATCGTCTTTGCGTTGCCGTTCATCGTGGCACTCTGGCGAACGGGCATTGGCGGGCGTTGGGGTAAGCTGTTGCTCGTCGGGTACTTCGCGATGTCGACGACGGCGATCCTGCTCACCGGTTCGCGGTCATCGCTGTTAGGGCTGCTGTTTTGGGTGTTGCTCGTCGCGTTCCAGATCCGTCGCGGCTGGCTGTGGATCATCCTGCTTGCGGCGGTGTCGCCGATCGCGTTTGCGGCACTTCCCGAATCGTTGCAGACGCGGTTCGAGACGATCATCGACTCCGATGTCGGGCCGGAAAATGCGAAGGAGTCCGGCGAAGGGCGCATCTTGGGACTGATGACGGGCCTCGATTTATGGGCGTCGAACCCGCTCACCGGCGTCGGGCCCGGTGCCTGGCGACCCGCCACCAAGAGCCAAGTCGAATCGCACAATCTCTACGGCCAACTCCTCGGCGAACTCGGCACGATGGGTGCCGTCACCTTCGGCAGCATCGTCTTTTCGTTCTGGAAAAACACCCGGAAGATCGCCCGCATCCGCCGCGCGTACGGCGACGAAGCCACGGGGTTCCCGTTTCAAGTCGCATCGGCCGTCGGCACCGGCGTCGTGCTGCTCCTGTTCATGGGCAACTTCGGGCACAACCTCTTCCGCTTCACCTGGCTCTGGTACGGCGGCTTCCTGATCGTCGCCGCACATTGCATCAAAATCTGGGTGCAAACCGCCGAGTACGACGCCATGCTCGAAGACGAATACAACGTATTCCAAAGAATCGAATCAGAGGTCACGTAGGTCGATGGCCAAATTCGATGATTATCACCGGACAGTTATAGGCTATCATGGAACTGGCCTGACTGCCGAATTACGAATTGTAAACCGGGTGGATAAATTCATCCGGAGCGAAAGAGATTACGACAGTCAAGTGAGCGAAGAATGAACCGAATGCATTTGTCGGAATCGACTTTTCAATTCAAGCCATAGAGGGCGGTCGATGATCGCCTGTGTTGTATTTGGGACTTTGTTCGCCGTTCTGATTACGATCTTCGTTGGTGTGATTCGGGCCGCGATCCTCTTGCGGAGACCATCGACCAAAGATCGGCGCGCGGGCATCCGAATGTACTATGCGTGTGTCGTGATGGTAATTTTGTTGCCATTTTCGTGCTGTAGTGGGCCAGGTATTCTCTTCCGCTTGTATCACGGTAAACCACCACTCGAGCAAAAGCCGTCTGTTTTCGCAATCAGGGGGTGGTCGATCGATCAGGTCCGCACCGCGTTGGGCGAACCGCACGAGGTGCGTCAGCAGAATGGGCGGTTGTATTGGGAATATTGGCAAGACTCGATCGAGTTCAATTCCTTCCTGATAGAGTTTGGGAAGGACGGAAACGTGATATCCACAACGGACTATCGGTAACGAGTTCGTTTAGTCGCGAAGCGAGCGCATCGCGATCCGTAGACTACGCGGCTCGCGTGGTAATGAAAAAGGCGCATCAAAACTTTAACGAAAAATTCCGGAATTTCGATTGAAGTGATCGTCGCGGGCCGTTACGATCTTTTAAAGTGAGACTGGATGGTCTCCTGCGGAATGGTGGAAGGATTACCAATTGCCCTTCGCCCAACCATTCTCGGTTTGCTTTCGTCGACCGCTTCGCCCGGAAGGAGTACCGCGATGACTGCCTTACTGTCGATGCCTCGTTCGCGAACACAGATGGCTCTGAGTACGAGTTCGCAACCCGAATTGCGCCAACTGAGCACCATCGAATCCGATGATGCCATTCACATTACCGGTCGCGTGTCGTGCTTCTACATGAAGCAAATGGCATTCGAGACGGTCAAGCACGTCAGTGGTGACTGCCAAGTGTACTGTTCTGTCGAAGTCGACGAGTGGCTCGTCTGACCGAAGGGGATTGAGCATTTTCCAATCTCTTCACATCGTCCTCATGAGCGTTGCCGCCGCGATCGCGTACGGCATTGCTCACGATCAAGTCACCGTGCGCATCTGCCTCGAGTATTTCACCATCGGCCACGAACCCGTTTTTCCGACCCGGAACCCAACCCTGCTGGCCATCGGTTGGGGGATCATTGCTACCTGGTGGGTGGGCGTGCTTCTCGGCGTGCCGTTGGCGATTGTTGCGCGTGCCGGTTCGCGACCGAAACGCACCGTCGGCACGCTCGTTCGCCCCGTGGCGTGGTTGCTCGCGGTCATGGCCGTTTTTGCGATAATCGCCGGTCTCGCCGGCTGGTTTTTCGCGAGTCGTGGAATGGTGGTACTCGTTGGGCCAATCGCCGAGGAAGTTCCTGCGGATCGCCACGTTCCTTTCCTGATCGATCTCTGGGCGCATTTGGCGAGTTACCTCGTGGGACTCGTCGGCGGAATTGTCGTGTTGATTCGCGTGTGGCGATCTCGATAACTCTCACTCGCCATCGTCGGGTTCGGCGTTCGGCATCAGGTCGTGTTTGCGAATAATCTTCCGAACGGTGGCGCGGGCGAGGCCCAACCAGCGCCCCGCCGCGAGGCGATTCCCGTTCACTCGCTCCAGAACTTCTGCCGTCAAAGACTTTTCGATAATGTCGCTCAGCAATTGATACAGTTCGCTCGGTTCTTCCTTTCCTGCCAGTGCAATTCGTGCGGCGACCCACTTGCGGATTTCTTCCGTTACGATTTGCTCGAATGCAAATGGTAGGCTTTCGTTCGTGGCCACGGGCAAGTGTTCGGGACGGATCGGTCCACCGCGACCGACGATCGTGGCGTGTTCGATGGCGTTTCGCAACTCGCGCACGTTCCCCGGCCACACCCGATCTTGCAGTTCTTTGAGCGTGTCGGCGGGAATCGTCGCCGGTTGCCGCAAGATCGACTCGACGAAATGCTGCGACAGCACGGCAATATCCGCACCGCGTTCGCGCAGTGGCGGTAGATGAATTGGGTACACGTTCAGCCGGTAAAACAGATCGTGGCGAAATCGCGATTCCCGAACCGCCAACGGCAGGTCGGCATGCGTCGCCGAAACGATCCGCACATTCACGGGCACCGTTTGCGTGCCGCCGACGGGGAGAATCTCCTGCCGTTCCAGCACCCGCAGTAGTTTCGCCTGCACGGCCAGTGGGATGTCGGCGAGTTCGTCGAGGAAGATCGTGCCGCCATCGGCGAGTTGTAGCAACCCCGTTCGCGAACGTTCGGCACCGGTGAACGCGCCCTTCACGTGTCCGAACAACTCACTCTCGACGAGGTTCGGGTTCATCGCCGCCACGTGTACCGGCAAGAATGGCTTATCCTTACGCGGGCTGTTCGCGTGGACCGCGCGGGCAACGAGTTCTTTACCCGTGCCGCTCTCCCCCGTAATGAGCACGCAGGCATCGGTGCCCGCAACCATCGCGATCCGCTTGAACACGTTCTGCATCGCCGCACAGTGGCCGATGATTTCTTCGGAGACGGCTGCGGGTGTCGTCGTTTCGGCCGGTACTTCTTGCGATGCGAGCGCCCGTTGCACGGTATCGAGTGCCTGCGCGAGATCGAACGGCTTCGCCAAATAATCGAAGCTGCCCGCTTCGACGGCTTTCACGGCGGTCGACAAATTCCCGTGTGCCGTCATGATTACGAACCGCGCCGTGGGCGCGAGACTCTGCATTGTGCCGAGTGCGCTCAGGCCATCGATTCCCGGTAAGCGCACGTCGAGAAAGACCATCGCAGGTGGGAACGCGGTGAGTTTTTTGAAGCCATCCTCGGCGGACGACGACACCGCAACGACGTGTCCCGCACGCTCGAAGGCACGACGCAGTGCCCACGCGATCGATTCTTCGTCGTCGATGATGAGGATATTCGCCACGCGATTCCTTCACGAAAATCCGCAGGTTGTTGGGTACTATACATGGAACGGGCGAGTCGATCCTTTTATCTCGCTTTGAACTTCGTCGTCGATGCTCTCGAAGAGTATGAAATGCAATCGGCCCGCGAGGTTTCACTCGCGGGCCGATAGGTTGTGTGCGTGCGATGCGAACTCAACGCCAGCGGACGACGAACTTGTCGTTGCCGAGGATTTCGACTTCCTTGTGGCGGATGTTGTGAATTTCCAAGTTGTCGAGCAAGTCTTCGACGTGCGTGAGGTTCGAGAGTTCGACCGTCTGCCAGTCGCCGGCGAGCGTATTGTCCATCGCTGAGATCGGCATCGTCTCGGAGGTCGGATCGGTGACGGTCGGCGTGCAGAACGGGTTGACCATCGCCGGGCTGAGTACCGATTCGCGAGTCGCAACGACGCACAAGATGGCGAGCGATGCGAGGGTCAGGGCGATTGTCAGGGAAAGTATCGTCAAGCTGAGCATCGTTCTGCTCCATGCGGTGGTGACAAGTTAAGTAGTTAACTCTGCCCAATGCTAGAACGGAGTCCAGGAACTGCGCGAAGAATTTAGGGAAATAGTCCCGCAGTTTCGCCAGGGTTTTCCGATCTACGCTGAATCGTACGGTGCTGCCCAAATGAGCGGTTGTGGGTTTTACGCCGGTCAGTTAAATTGAAGACACAACATCATATACCCCAACATTCCTAGCACGCTTACAAAAATGAAAGCCAATCTGCTGTGGAAATCGCTCCACTAACAGATTGGCAATAGGCTTGAGTGCGGGCTGGAATGCCTGTATCAGTTCTTCGCTTGGCCCGCAATCAAGTCGTTGATTCGCTTCGCAAAACCGACGGGGTCGAGGATCTTTGAGCCTTCGGCGATCACGGCCTGATCGAGCAACAACCGTGCGAACGATTCGATTCTTGGGTCGTCGGGGTTCGCGGTGTGAATATCCCGCAGCGATTTCACGGCAACGTGCTCGGGATTCAGTTCGAGAATACGCTTATTTTCGGCCGGTTGTTCGCCGTACTTTCGCATCAGCCGTTCCATGTTCGCGGTCATGCCGCCTGCTTGTGCCACGAGGCACGCGGCACTTTCGGTGAGCCGTTTCGTTAGGCGCACATCGGAAGTCTCGGCGATCTTCATCTTCAGTGCGCTCATCAGATTCGCGAATGACTCGGCCACATCGGCAGGGATGTCGTCCCCGGTTTCCTTCAACTCGCCGCGGTCAGCGGCTTGCAGTTTCTTCCCCTTGTACTCGCCGAATTGCGGGATCACGAACTCGTCGATCGGCTCGCTCATCAAGAGGACGTCGTAGCCTTTGGCCTTGAAGGTTTCGAGGTACGGCGAACGGCGTAACAGTTCGGGGTTCTCGCCCGTCAGGAAGAAGATTTGCGGTTGGCCTTCGGGCATCTTGGCGACATAATCCGCGAACGTCGTGTACGAACCGACCTCGGTATTCATCGACTCGTAAAGCAACAAATCGGCCACCTTGTCGCGGTTGCCCCAGTCGCGGGCCAGGCCTTCCTTCAGCATCGAACCGAGGCCGCGGTAGAACGTCACGTACTTTTCGTAGTCCATGTTCTTTAGGCCATCGAGGCCCGACAGCACGTTCCGCACGACGTTCTTGCGGATGGTTTCGAGGTGCGGATTCTGCTGGAGCAATTCGCGAGACACGTTCAGCGGCAAGTCGGCGGCATCGACCACGCCCGACACGAACCGCAAGTACGGCGGCAACAATTCCTCGCACTTGTCCATAATCAGCACGCGCTGCACGTACAGCCGCAGCCCCGCTTTTGGCTCCTGCCAGTCGTACGAAAACGGCTTCTGCGCGGGAATGAAGCAGAGTGCCTTGAACTCGGTGCTGCCTTCGATGCTGAAGTGCATCACCTTCGCGGGGGCGACGTTGTCGCTGCTGACTTGCTTGTAGAATTCGTCGTACTCTTCGGGCTTCACTTCGTTCTTCGGACGCAGCCAGATCGCCTTGCGGTTGTTGATCGTTTGCTCGTGCGTCTCGGTTTTCCCTTCGACTTCTTCGGTCGAATCCATCACTACCGGATGCTCGATGAAGTCCGAGAATTTCCGCACGAGCTGCTTGAGCTTGTACGGGTCGAGGAACATCTGCGCGTCTTCTTTGAGCGTCAGGATGACTTCGGTGCCGCGCGTGGCTTTCTCGACGGTTTCAATTGTGAAACTGCCTTGGCCGTCGGAAGCCCACTTGCTGCCCTCGCTCGGGTTGCCGAATGTGCGGGTGATGACGGTGACGGTGTCCGCGACCATGAACGCCGAGTAAAAGCCGACGCCGAACTGGCCGATCAGCCCCGGCGCATCGGATTGCTGTTTCTGCTTAATCGCATCGAGGAACGCCTTCGTGCCGGACTTCGCGATCGTGCCGAGGTGATCGATGACTTGTTCGCGGGACATGCCGATGCCGTTATCCGAGATCGTCAACGTTTTCGCGTCTTCGTCGGCGGCGATCCGGATCTTCCAATCTTTGTTGTCTTCGAGTTTGTCGTCGTTCGCGAGCGAATCGAACAGACACTTATTGATCGCATCGCTGGCGTTGCTGACGAGTTCGCGAAGGAAAATCTCGCGGTCCGAATACAGCGAGTGCGTGATGAGGTGGAGCAGTTGCTTCAACTCGGCCTTAAATTCGAGCGTTTCAGCCATGTTGCGATTCCCAGGTGGTCATTGAGTGCGGTCAATCCGCAGCTACTGTTTTGCGGAACCGCGAACGTGTGGCCACTCCAATCCATTTCGCAAGTTGCGTCGCTGGCACTTCGACGATACGGTGCATGACTCCGGAAACGAGTATGCCGAGACCAATCGACGAGACGTACAATACCCAGAGTGGCAAGTAAGCGTAGCCGATGTGGATTGTGGCGAGCATGACCGGCGAATGCCATAAATACAAACTGTAAGATACGCGGCCGAGCCAAACGAGAACCTTGGCACGTAGCCACGTTGCGTTCACCGCGTATACTATGAAGATACTTGCACCGATGGCGATAAGATACTCGAAGGGATGAAGTAACCAACCATTGCCTCGTGCCGCTGGGTGAAATCCTTCTGCTGTATACAATACACAGCCCAACGCGACCAATCCGAATCGGATATTTGGCGATAGCGCTTTCATGAATGCCGTGAGGCGCAGGCGATATTTTGCCAATATTCCGCCCAACACGAATAGCGCAGTGTAATGGAATGTGAGGCGATATTCTTGCAAAAACGAAAGTCTCCAGTAGAGTCTTACCCCATATAGGCCAAATAAAGAGAGGCAGATAGCCCCTGCCAAACACCACCACCACCGCATGCGGACGATAACGAGTGCAAAAAGCGGGAAAACGATAGAGATCCGCATCTCATGAACCAATGACCAAATGACGCCATTGAACGCCATCATGTCAAACCCTCTAATCAGAATTGCATGTTCGACAATGTGCTGTCGTGTCAGCGGTACCGGGTGTAATCTCGCCGTTGCGCTCGTTTTCTCGCGATTTTCGCTCGGCAGCCCGCGTTGCGACGCGGGAGTTCGTTCCCCTTTTCAACGACAGCGTCC